>CAZNOJ010000089.1:0-10734 GCA_964574665.1 uncultured Gemmatimonadaceae bacterium | reverse complement strand
TTCGTGGATCCCAAGGAGGCGCCCGGGGTCGGCACCCCGGTGCGCGGTGGGGCCACCTGGCGCGAGGCCCACCTTGCCATGGAGACGCTCTGCGACACGGGACGCGTGGTCGCGATGGACCTGGTGGAGGTCAATCCGGTGCTGGACGAGTTCAATCACACCGCCGAGCTCGCCGTGGGGCTGGTGGCGTCGGCCTTCGGGCAGAGGATCCTGTGAACCACGAATCGCGCGTGACCGCCGCCGGGGTGATCGGGGCGGCGTTGGTGGCCTCGGCTCTCATCGGCGGCTGGGCGGTGGGCAACCTCCGTCGTGCCGGCGACCAGATCGTGGTGACGGGCTCCGCCACGCGACCGGTGCGTTCGGATCGCGCGGTGTGGCGACTCGACGTCACCGGGCAGTCGCCGTCGCAAGTGGAGGCCACCCGCGCCGCCGCGCGGGGAGCCCAGGCGGTGCGCGAATGGCTGGTGTCGAACGGATTCGCCGATTCGGCCGTGACCACCCGTACCCCGTTCACCATGGTGCAGAACGAGTGGATCAACGGGATGGAGACCGGCCGGGTGCTGGGCTACCGCGTGAGCCAGCAGGTGGAGGTGCGCACCCCCGACGTGGACCGGGTGGCCTCGCTGGCCGGCGACCTCACCGCCCTCCTCGATCGCGGGGTACCGGTGGTGGGACAGGCGCCGGAGTACCTCTTCTCCGGACTGGCCGGGATCCGGGGGCCGCTGCTCGCCGAGGCGACCCAGGATGCCCGGACCCGGGCAGAGGAGATCGTGACCGCGGCGGGGGCCAAGGTGGGACGGATCAAGGCCGTCCAGGTGGGGGTGTTCCAGGTCCGCCAGCGCGAATCCGTGGAGGTCAGCGACTACGGGATGTACGACACTTCGGACCGCGAGAAGGACGTCACCGGGGTGATCCGGGTGACCTTCGCGATTGACTGACCCGATCATTTCAGATTGAAACGCGGACTGGGGTAGACGTCGGCCGATACTGCCGGTACGTTGTCTCGTTCTCCACGTCCGGGCCCCAACTCCAGAGCCGCCGTGAGCCGTCGCCGCACCCCAGCACGAGTCGTCGTGGTCGCCCTGTTGGGGGCGCTTTCGGTGTCACCGGTTGCTGCCCAGTCCGCCTTCTCCCGCGGCGAGAAGCCCTTTGCCTCGATCTCCCGGTTGTTCCTGCGGGAGAGCGCCCGCGACTCGCTGGTCCAGCTCGCCACCTCGCAGGTCGGCACGCGCTATCGCTGGGGGGCAGCCACCCCCGGGACGGCGTTCGATTGCAGCGGGCTGGTGCAGTGGCTGATGGCCAACTTCGACCTGGTGCTGCCGCGCACCTCACGGGACCAGGCGCAGCAGGGCACCGAGGTGCCCAAGGACCCGGCGCTGATGCTGCCGGGTGACCTGCTCTACTTCTCGCGCGGCACGCGCGTGGACCACGTGGGGATCTACATCGGCGACGGCAAGTACGTGCACGCCGCCAACCGTCGCAAGGGCGTGGTGGTGTCGGAGCTGCCGACCGGGCGGTCGCGTGACACCTGGTGGCGCGGCGTGCGCCGACTGTTCACCCACCCGGAAGACATCCGCGTCATCACGGAGCAGCTGCCGATCGGCACCTGACCCGCCGCGGCGCCGCGCCGCGGTCCGCGTTGCCATCCCCCACATCCGCTGGTCACGACCTGCCCGTTGCCGGGCAGCGCCCCGCTCACGCGAGCGCGGCGAAGCGATCGAGCACCGTGGCACCGAGCCGGCGGGCGGAGGCGGCAAGACCGGCCCAGGCATCGGAGGTGCTCGGGAGCGAGCCGATGGCGTAGTGGTCGCCGACGGAGAGCCGCCCCAGGGCAGCCCAGGACACCGGCACCGACACGCCGGCGCTGGCGCGCGCGCGCGGCGCCCAGGGTGCCACCGCCGTGGCGCCGCGCGTGTTGCGCAGCCAGTCCACGAAGATCCTGCCGGTGCGCTCGGCGCGGGCCGCCCTGGCCAGGAAGCGCTCGGGATCGCGGGCGGCGAGGTGCTCGGCCACCGCCCGCGCGAATCCCGAGACCACCTCCCACGAGGCGGTGCGGGCGATCGGCACCACCACGTGGATCCCCTTCCCGCCGGTGGTCTTGGCCCAGGGCACCAGTCCGAGGCGCACGAGCAGGTCGCGCAGCTGGCGCGCGGCCGCCACCAGGTCGCCCCAAGCGACCCCGCCGCCCGGATCGAGGTCGAAGGTGATGCGGTCGGGACGCTCGAGGCGATCGGTGCGTGCCGGCCAGGGATGCACCTCGATCACGCCCCACTGCGCCAGGGTGACCAGGCCGGCCGCGTCGCGCACCACCACGTAGGGTGCGGACTTCCCGCTGGACTCGCGAACTTGCACCGTCCGGATCGCCTCGGGCAGGCGACCCTGCCAGTGCTTCTGGTAGAAGCAGCTCGCCGCGGTGCCATCGGGACAGCGCACCAGCGAGAGCGGGCGATGGCGCACATGAGGCAGCATGCGGGGAGCCACGGCGAGGTAGTGCCTCGCCACGTCGAGCTTGGTGAGTCCCCGCTCGGGATACACGACGCGATCGGGATGGGTGATCGTGACGCCGGCCACCTCGGCGGGGGTGCGGCCCGACCGGGTCGAGCCCGCCATGGGGTCAGCCCGCCTTCTCGCCCACCAGCCAGGTGAGCAGCGCCGCCACGCCGAGCGTGACCGCGCCGCCCACCGCCTCCATGGGACGGTCGCGGATCACCACGATCACGGTCCACAGCGAGAAGGCGGTGAAGAAGAGCGGCGTCCAGGGATAGCCCCAGGTGCGCCACGGTCGCGGCAGCCCGGGTTCGCGGCGTCGCAGCACGATGACGCCCACCACGGCCAGGAGGGCGAAGAGCGTCAGGGTGAAGCCGGCGTAGGTGAGGATCCGCTCGAACGAGTCGGTGAGCACGAAGGCCAGGGCGAGGGCCCCCTGCAGCAACACCGCCCGGCTCGGCGCCCCGGCCGCGGTGCGTTCCGCCAGCGGCCGGAGCGGTGGGATGTCCTCCGCCATCACCTCGATCACCCGGGGGCCGGCCAGGGTCATGGCGCTCACGGTGGACACCAGCAGCAGGGCGATCACCGCGCTCATCAGCCGGCCGCCCTCGGCGCCGAAGATCTGCTCCGCGGCGATGGCGCCGGCCTCGGGCTGCCCCGCAAAGTCGGCCATCGGCGTGGTGCGCAGGAAGATCCAGTTGAGCGCCACGTACAACATCGTCACCAGCAGCGTGCCGAGCACCAGGGCCCGGGGCACGTTGCGCTCGGCGTCCTTCACCTCGGCCTGGAAATACGCCGCCGCATTGAACCCCGAGTAGGCGTACGACACGATCACCAGCGAGATCGCGAACGGCCCGCTGGCGACCTGGCGCCAGGAGTCGGCGTCGGGCGTGAAGTGCAGGGTGGTGGTGGGCCCGACCAGCAGGCCCGCCGCGATGAAGGCGAGGATCAACAGCACCTTCACCGCGGTGATCACCACCTGCACCCGCCCCCCGGTGGCCGGGGCGAGGAGGTGGATCCCGGTCACCGCCAGGATCACCACGATGCCGAGCAGCCGCGCGGGGACGCCCAGCAGCGGGCCGGCGTAGCGGCCGATCGCCATCGCGGCCAGCGCCACCGGGGCGGCAAATCCCACCGCGATGGACACCCATCCCGCGATCGCCCCGAGCCCCGGGTGATAGATCCGCCCGAGGAAGCGGTACTCGCCGCCCGAACCCCGGATCGCCGCGGCGAGTTCCCCGTACGAGAGCGCGCCCGCGATCGCGATGAGTCCCCCGATCGCCCAGATCGCGAGCAGGGCGAAGCCATCGGAGATCTGCTGCACCTGGAAGCCGAGCGTGACGAAGACGCCGGTGCCGATGATGTTGGCCACCACCGTGGCGAGTGCCGCGGCGAACCCGAGGGGGCGAGGCGTGGCGGGTTGGGTCACGCCGGAAGATAGGTCGGGGCTTGTGGCCGGCGGAGGGGTGGCGTAGCGTCCGGGGCCTTCCCCCCTCTCCATGGAACCCCGATGTCGCGCCCTCCCGAGCGATCCCTGACCCGTCGTGACCTGCTCAAGGCGGCGGGCGCCGCCAGCGCCGCGCTGGCGGTGGCTCCCACCCTGGACGCCAGTGCGACCACCGGCGCCGCGCCCCGCGACACGATGATGGGGGTGCCGTTCCGCCGGCACGACACCGTCCGGCTCGCCATCGTGGGCACGGGGCTCCGCGGCACCTCGGTGCTGCAGGAGTGGCTCGCCGTGGACGGAGTGCGCATCACGGCGCTGGCCGACATCGTTCCGGAGAAGGCGGCGCGCGCCGCGGCGCTGGTGACGGCCGCGGGCCAACCTGCCCCGGCCCTCTATACCAACGGGGAGCGCGACTTCGAGCGGCTCGCCGCCCGCGACGACATTGACATCATCTACACCGCCACGCCGTGGGACTGGCATGTGCCCGTGTGCCTCGCGGCGATGCGGGCCGGCAAGCACGCCGCCACCGAGGTGCCAGCCGCCACCACCCTGGAGGACTGCTGGGAGCTGGTGCGCGTGTCCGAGGAGACCCGGCGCCACTGCCTGATGATGGAGAACTGCAACTACAACTTCAGCGAGATGCTGCTCGACCGGATGGTCAAGGATGGCGTCTTCGGCGAGATCCTCTACGCGGAGGCGGCGTACATCCACGACCTCCGGGCGATCCTGTTCGAGAATCGCGACGAGGGGCTCTGGCGGCGGGCGCCGCACACCAGCCGGGACGGCAACTTCTACCCCACGCACGGCCTCGGCCCGGTGGCGTGGTACCTCGACATCCACAAGGGCGACCGGTTCGACTTCCTGGTGTCGATGTCCACCCCGGAGCGCGGCCTCACCCAGTGGCGCCAGGCCCACGAGCCGGCCGGCTCGCCCAAGTGGCAGGAGCGGTACGCCGCCGGGGACATCAACTCCTCCCTGATCAGGACGGTGCGCGGCCGCACCATCCTGCTGCAGCACAACGTGACGCTGCCCACGCCGTACAGCCGGCTCAACGCGGTGCGCGGCACCAAGGGCGCCTTCGAGGACTTCCCCGCGCGCTTCTACGTGGAAGGCGAGGGGCAGCCGCACGCCTGGCGCCCGCTCGACGCCGAGACCCGGGCCCGCTACACCCATCCGCTCTGGCAGCGGATCGGCGACATCGCCCGCGCCAAGGGCGGTCACGGGGGCATGGACTACATCATGGCCTATCGCCTGATCGAGACGATGCGCGAGGGACTGGTGCCCGACTTCGACGTGTATGACGCCGCGGCCTGGTCGGCCCCCTGGCCGCTCTCGGAGGCCTCGCTCGCCCTGTCGAGCGCACCGGTGCGCTTTCCCGACTTCACCCGCGGCGGCTGGCAGCGGCAGCGGGGGGCGCCGTGAGCCTCAGCGCCCTCGATTGGGCGATCGTGATCGCATCGATCGTGATCTGCTTCGTGCCGGCGCTCACGATGGCCCGGCGGGCCGGCCAGGACACCACCGAGTTCTTCACTAGCGGCCGTGCGGCACCATGGTGGCTGATCGGCGTCTCGATGGTGGCCACCACCTTCTCCACCGACACCCCCAACCTGGTCACCGACCTCGTCCGCACCGGCGGCGTGGCCAACAACTGGCAGTGGTGGGCCTTCCTGCTCACCGGCATGGCCACCGTCTTCTTCTTCGCCCGCCTCTGGCGCCGCTCGGGCGTGCTCACCGACCTCGAGTTCTACGAGCTGCGCTACAGCGGCCGGCCGGCCTCGCTGGTGCGCGGCTTCCGGGCCATCTACCTGGGCCTCTTCTTCAACTGCTTCATCATGGCCTCGGTCAACCTCGCCGCGGCCAAGATCGCCAATGTGGTGCTCGGCTGGCCGATGGAGCAGACGCTGATCATCTGCGCGGTGCTCAACGTGCTGTTCGCGGCCACCGGCGGGCTCTGGGGCGTGATGTACGTGGACCTGATCCAGTTCGGGATCGCGATGACCGGCGCCATCGCGGCGGCGTACTTCGCGCTGGCCCAGCCCGAGGTGGGCGGCCTGGCGGGCCTGGTGGAACGGCTGCCCGCGGAGACGCTCGCCCTGGTCCCCGACTTCGGCAACTGGGGGCTGGCGCTCTCCATCTTCATCATCCCGCTCACCGTGCAGTGGTGGTCGGTGTGGTATCCCGGCGCCGAGCCGGGCGGGGGCAGCTACGTGGCGCAACGGATGCTCGCCGCCCGCTCGGAGCGCGACGCGCTGGCCGGGACGCTGCTCTTCAACGCGGCCCACTACGCGCTGCGGTCGTGGCCCTGGATCCTGGTGGCCCTGGCCTCGTTGCTGGTGTTTCCGACACTCGACTCCATCCGCACCGCCTTCCCGAATGTGGATCCCAACCTGGTGGGCCACGACATGGCCTACCCCGCCATGCTCAAGTTCCTCCCCCACGGCTTCCTCGGGCTCATGGTGGCCGGCATGCTGGCGGCGTACGTATCCACCCTGGTGACGCACCTCAACTGGGGGGCGTCGTACCTGGTGCATGACTTCTGGCGACGCTTCGCCGCGCCGGGGCGCAGCGAGGCGCACTACGTGGCCGCAGGCCGGGTCGTCACCGCGCTGCTCATGGTGGTGGCGGCCTGCCTCACCTTCGTGCTCGACTCGGCGCAGCAGGCGTTCCAGCTGCTGCTCTCGATCGGCGCGGGCACCGGCCTGCTCTACCTGTTGCGCTGGTTCTGGTGGCGCATCAATGCCTGGTGCGAGATCGTGGCCATGGTGACCTCGTTCGCCACCGCGGTGGGATTCTTCATCGCGCAGAAGCAGGGTGCCGGCCTGCCGGCGCACGTGGTGCTGCTCAGCACGGTGGCGATCACCACGGTGGCCTGGATCGTCACCGCGCTGATGACGGCGCCCGAGCCCGACGAGACCCTGGTGGCTTTCTACCGGCAGGTGCGCCCCGCCGGGCCCGGCTGGGCACGCCTGCGGGAGCGGACTGGCCTGCCGCCCTCGCCCGACTCGCTGCCCCAGGCCTTCCTGGCATGGACCCTCGGCTGCCTGGCGATCTACGGGGCCCTGTTCGGCACCGGCTCGTGGATCTACGGCCACCACGGCACGGCGCTCTTCTGGACAATCGCGGCGCTGGTGTCCAGCGCCTGGCTGACGCGGCTGGTGCCCCGACTCTGGCACGGGGCGTCGTGACGACGCAGCTCGCCGTGGTGCTGGCCCGCGGGCTCGGCACCAGGATGCGCCGCCACGACCCCAGCGCCCGGCTCGACCCCGACCAGCAGGCCGCGGCCGATGCGGGGCACAAGGCGCTGATGCCCGACGCCCGCGGCCGGCCGCTCCTCGATCACATCCTCACCTCGCTGGCGGCCGCGGGGATGTCGCGGGTCATCCTCGTGGTGGCCCCGCTCCCCAATCCGGTGGGGGAGTACCTGCAACAGCAGACCGGTCGCCGCCTCGACGTGCGGCTCGCCGTGCAGGCCGAACCGCACGGCACCGCCGATGCGATCGCGTCCGCCGCGACCGCGATCGGCGACGCCCCGTTCCTGGTGCTCAACGCCGACAACCTCTACCCCGTGGATGCGATCCGGCAGGTGGCCGCGCTCGACCAGCCGGGGCTCGCCGCCTTCGATCGCGAGGCGCTGGTGCGCGACAGCAACATTCCTCCCGAGCGCCTGGCGGCGTTCGCCCTGCTGCGCCTCGACGCGCGCCATCACCTGGTGGACCTCATCGAGAAGCCCGACGCCGCACGTGCCGCGGCCTTCGGCGACACCCGGTGGCTGAGCATGAACCTGTGGCGGTTCGATCACCGCGTCCTCGCGGCCTGCCGACGGGTGCCGCGCTCGATCCGCGGCGAGCACGAGCTTCCCGACGCGGTGCGCCTCGCGCAGGCAGAGGGGGTCGCCTTCCAGGCGGTGCCGATCCGCGCCGGCGTGCTCGACCTCTCCACCCGCGGCGACGTGGCCGCGGTGGCCACCGCACTCGCCAGGCGCGAGGTGGCATGGTGAGCTCGCGTGCCGCGCGGCAGTTCGCCGAGCGGTTCGGCACCCTCGCCGGCAGCCGCACCTGGTGGGTTCCCGGTCGGATCGAGCTGTTCGGCAAGCACGTGGATTACGCGGGCGGACGCTCGCTGCTGGTGGCCATCGATCGCGGGATCACCATCGTGGCGCGACCCCGCGACGATGGCGTCGTCGAGCTGCACGACGCGGTGCGCCACGAGACGTTCCGCGGGGCACTCCGGCCCGACCTGCCGCCGGCCCCGGGCGACTGGCGCGACTACCCCATCTCCGTGCTGCGCCGCATCGCGCGCGACATGCCGCCGGTCGCGCGCGGGATGGACGCCGTGATCGCCTCGAGCATCCCGCCGGCGGCAGGCGTCTCCTCGTCGAGCGCGCTGGTGATCGCGACCTTCCTGCCGCTCGCGGCGTTCAACGCCCTGGCCAGCCACCCCGCGTGGCCCGGCGGCACCATGCCCGCCGAGCTGGCTGGCTACCTCGGTGCCGTGGAGAACGGGCGCGGCTTCGGGCACACCGCCGCCGACTTCGGGGTGGGCACGCAGGGCGGGTCGCAGGACCACCTCGCGATCCTCTGTTGCCGCGCCGGGCACGTGACCCAGGCACGGTTCCTCCCCAGCCAGGTGGAACGCGAGGTGGCGTGGCCGGCGGACTGGTCGTTGGTGGTGGCGGCGAGCGGCGTGCACGCGGCCAAGTCAGCCGGCACGCGCGAGCACTACAACACGCTGTCGCGCCAGGCCGAGTCGCTGCGCACCCTGGCTGGCACCGCGTCGTTGCTCGACTTCCTCGTGAGCGATCCCGGCGCGACCGCGCGGCTGGTGGACTCGCTCTCCGGCCGCCCCGACGCGGCCGCGCTGGCAAGCCGGTTGGCGCAGTTCCGCGAGGAATGCCTCGAACTGATCCCCGGTGCGGTGGCGGCGATCGCCGCGGGCGATGCCGTCGCCTTCGGCGACCGCATCACGCGCTCCGCCACTCTCGGCGCGGCCGCGCTCGGCAACCAGGTGCCGGAGACCCTGCTCCTGGCCGAATCCGCCCCGGCCCTCGGCGCCGTGGCGGCGTCGCCGTTTGGGGCCGGGTTCGGCGGCAGCGTCTATGCGCTGGTGCCGACTGCCGAGGCGGGGCGGTTTGCGACGCGCTGGGCCGCGGGGTACCGCGATCGGTTTCCCGCGGCCGCCGGTGATGCCGACTTCTTCGTCACCACACCCTCGGCAGGGGCCCACGAGGTGACCTGACCAGCACGACGAGGAGCCGTCCGCACCTTGGCCGGTGGGGCAACCGGCGCTAGGATTGGGAGTTTTCCCCTCTGGGGACACCCCCGATGAGCACACCGACCCGAGCCTGCCCGAGTTGTCACACGCCACTCCCCGGAGTGGCGGCGTTCTGCTATGTCTGCGGCACGGCGACTCCCCCGGGCTACAACATGCTGACCGGGGAACGGGTGGCGGTGTCGCGCAGCGGGGTCACCGCGGTCGAGCTGCGGACCCGGCTGCAGCGTGCCCTCGGGCCGGCCTACGAGCTCGGGCAGCGGATCGGGGCGGGCGGCTTCGCCGAGGTGTTCAAGGCCCAGGACCTGCGCCTCAAGCGCTCGGTGGCGGTCAAGGTGCTCCGCCCCGACCTCGGCCTGTCGCACGGGATGCTGGAGCGCTTCCAGCGCGAGGCCGAGGTGATTGCCGCCCTGCGACACCCGAACATCGTGCCGATCTTCGACCTCGGCGAGGCGAACGGCATCGCCTACATCATCATGCCGTTCATCGAGGGCGAGTCGCTCCGCGCCCGGATGGAGCGCGAGGGAGCGTTGCCGGTGCCCGAGGTGCGGCGCATCCTGCGCGAGGCGGCCGCCGGGCTCGGGGCCGCCCATGAGGCCGGGGTGATCCACCGCGACATCAAGCCCGAGAACATCATGCTCGAGGGCAAGGATGCCCGCGTGTTGCTGATGGACTTCGGCATCGCCAAGGCGGTGGGGGGCGAGGAGGAGACGCCGGCCACGGAGGAAGGGGTCGCGCCAGCGCTCACCTCCACCGGCATCATCGTCGGCACGCCGCAGTACATGTCGCCCGAGCAGGCCTGCGGCGACAAGACGATTGACGCGCGAACCGACCAGTACTCGCTTGGCGTGGTGGGGTATCGGCTGCTGAGCGGTGCCCTGCCGTTCGAAGGCGAATCCACGCGGGCGGTGCTCTACAAGCAGCTCGTCTCCGATCCACCGCCCATCGCGGAACGCGCCCCCAATGCCCCGCCCTCGCTCCGCCTCGCGATCACCCGGGCGATGGCCAAGGAGCCGCGGGAGCGGTTCGACACCATTGGCGAATTCGGCGCCATGGTGGCGGACGAGTCGGCCGACCAGGCGGCCCCGCTCGCCAAGCCGGCAAGGCCCAGCCGTCCTCCAGGTGCCACCGCCACTGGTGCGGTGACGGCCCGCGCCACCGCGGCGGTCCGGGCGATCGGGACGGCGGGCAAGCAGCACCCGCGTCGCGCCCTGCTGCTGGGCGGCGGCGTGTTGGTGGCGGCGGTGCTCGCGGTGGTGCTGCTCAACGGCGGCGGTCCGGCCCGCGACGATTTCCAGCCGATCTCGGCGATCGGCGGCCTCGACGCGACCGGCAGCGTCACCGAAAGCGCCCCACCGCCGCCGGCCGGCGCGGCGGCGACGCCGCCACCACCGGCCGCGACCACGCCACCGCGCACTGCCACGCAGACGACCCCGCGTCGCACCACGCCACCGGCCGGGGGCGCACGGCAGGGTGCGCCCCCCCCCCCCCCCCCCCCCGGCCCCCCCCCCCAATACTTCCCGGCGCGGGGG
>CAZNOJ010000088.1:0-10889 GCA_964574665.1 uncultured Gemmatimonadaceae bacterium | reverse complement strand
GCCTTGCGGTAGCCCTCGGGGTGCGGCATGCCGAAGTTGCGGTGCAGGTTCTCCTTGGTGTCGCGGCCCTTCTGGTGGCCGATCACCATCACCGACTGCCCGGCGAGCCGGGCCCATCCGCCCACGATCGCCGGATCGTCGCGAAAGAGCCGGTCGCCGTGCAGCTCGATGAAGTCGGTGAAGATCGAAGAGAGGTAGTCGAGCGTGTAGGGGCGGCGGGGGTGCCGGGCCACCAGTACCCGCTGCATCGGTGAGAGGGTGCGGTAGATGTCGGCCCGCTTGGCCTCGAGCTTGGCCTCCAGCGCCCGGAGCTCGTCGGTGACCTCGATTCCCCGTTCCTGCGCCACTCGCTGCAGCTCGTCGATCTGCCGCTCCAGCTCCGCCAGCGGCTTCTCGAACTCCAGGGCATAGGCCATCGCCATCGGTTCACTCCGCGCGGACGTAGTGGACGGCATCGTGCCCGAAGAGGTCGCGCAGCGCGCGCAGCGTCTCCTCGCGGGGTTCGACCCGGAAGCGCCGGGCCCGGAGCCGGACGGCGGTCCCGTTGCCGTCGGACCACTCAATATAGAGCGGCGCGGGACCGGGGTGGGCCGCGGCGATGCGGGCCGCGCTCCGCACCGCGTCGAGGTCGGGGGCGCTGGGGGCGGCCCAGCGCACCGCGATCCCGAGCCGCCCGGCCGCCTCGAGCTCGGCCAGCGGGCGGGCCGACTCCACGATGAAGGGCGCCACGTCCTCGCCGCGGTCGCGCGGCGAGTGGCCTCCCGTGAGCAGCAGCGCCGTGTCCACCGCGATCACCTGGTTGAGGCGCGCCCACGCCTCGGGAAAGACGATCGCCTCCGCCGTACCGTGGAAGTCCTCGATGGTGACCCGCGCGTACTCCTTGCCGGTCTTGCGCGAGATCTGCCGCTTGACCGCGATCACCACCGCCGCCACCGCCACCGGGTGCTCGCTCCATTCGCCGAGGGTGGCCGCGGTGCGGGTGCCGAACAGCTCCACCAGCGGGCGGTGGCGCTCCAGCGGATGGCCGGAGATGAAGAAGCCGAGGATCTCCTTTTCGCGGGCCAGGCGCTCCGCCTCGGTCCAGGCCGGCACGTCGGGGAGCGCCTGCGGAACCGGCGCCGCGGTGGCGGCCTCGCCGAAGAGCGATTCCTGGCCCGCGGCCAGGTCTTCCTGCGCGAGCTGCGCCTCGCCGAGCGCGTGGTCGATCGCCGCCACCATCTGGGCGCGGTGCTCGCCGAGCGAGTCGCAGGCGCCGGCGGCCACCAGCGACTCGACCACCCGCTTGTTGCAGAGCCGCACGTCGATCCGCCGCACCAGGTCGAAGAGGTCGCGGAACGGTCCCTCCTGGCGGGCGGCGATGATCGAGTCGATCGCCCCGCTGCCGACGTTGCGCACGGCGCCGAGCCCGAAGCGGATCCGTCGCTCCCCGGTGGCGGTGAACTTGAAGCCCGATTCGTGCACGTCGGGGGGGAGCACCTCGATCCCCATCTCGCGGGCCTCGTTGATGTACTGCACCACCTTGTCGGTGCTGCCGATTTCCGACGAGAGCAGCGCCGCCAGGAACGCCGCCGGATGGTGCACCTTGAGCCACGCCGTCTGGTACGAGAGCAGCGAATAGGCCACCGAGTGCGACTTGTTGAAGCCGTACCGCCCGAAGGTCTCGATCTGCCCGGCCAGCTCCTCCGCGAGCCCGCGGGGGTGTCCCTCGGCGATGCAGCGCGTCACGAAGGTGCCCAGCTCCTTGCGGATCAGCTCCACGTCTTTCTTGCCCACCGCCTTGCGGAGCACGTCAGCCTCGGCGAGGGAGAAGCCGGCCATCACGTTGGCGATCCGCATCAGCTGCTCCTGATACGTGATCACCCCGTAGGTGGGCTCCAGCACCTCGCGGAGCAGCTCGTGCGGGTAGCTGACCGGCTCCAGTCCCAGCTTGCGGCGGATGAAGACGGTGTGCATCCCCTTGTCGAGCGGGCCCGGGCGGAGCAGGGCATTGCTGGCCACCAGGTCGTCGAAGCGGTCGCACTTCATGGCCCGCAGGGTGTCGGTGGCCAGCGCCGACTCGAACTGGAACACGCCGGCGGTGCGGCCCCGTCGCAGCATCTCGTACACCGCGGGGTCGTCGAGCGGGAGCGCGTCCACGTCGATCCGCTCGCCGGTGCGCTCGGCGATCATCTCCACCGCGTCGTGGATCACCGTCAGCGTCTTGAGGCCGAGCAGGTCCATCTTGAGCATGCCGACCTTCTCGAGCGGCCCCATCTCGAACTGGCAGATGATGGCGTCCTGCTCGAGGCCGGCGCTGGCGGCGTGCTTCGCGGTTGCGGTGCAGACGGGGACATAGTCGGAGAGCGGTCCCGGTGCGATCACCACGCCGGCGGCGTGCACGGAGGAGTGCCGGGCCATGCCCTCGATCCGCGCGGCGTAGTCGAAGACCCGCCGATACAGCTCGTTGTCCTTGAGCAGCACCCGCAGCTCGTCGATCTTCACCGCCGCCTCGGCCACGGTCATCGCGAAGGCGGGTCCCGACGGGATCAGCTTGGTCAGCTTGTCGGCCTCCCCGGGCGGGACGCCCAGGGTGCGGGCCACGTCCTTGACCGCGGCGCGGGCCTTCATCGTGCCGAAGGTGATGATCTGTCCCACCGAGTCGCGGCCATAGCGCTCGCGCACGTACTCGATCACCTCGCCGCGGCGCTCGAAGCAGAAGTCCACGTCGATGTCGGGCATGGACACCCGCTCGGGATTGAGGAACCGCTCGAACAGCAGGTCGAACCGGAGCGGGTCCACGTTGGTGATCCCGAGGCCGTAGGCCACGATCGAGCCGGCCGCCGAGCCGCGACCGGGGCCGACCGGGATGCCGCGCTCCCGGGCCGCGGCGATGAAGTCCTGCACGATCAGGAAGTAGCCGGCGTACCCCGCCTCGGCGATCACCCGCAGCTCGTAGTCGCGCCGGGCCGTGACCTCCGGCGGCAGGGGCGCACCGTAGCGCGCCTCGAGGCCCACGGTGGTGAGCTCCGTGAGCAGGGCGTCGTCGGTGGCGAATCCCTCGGGCCGCGGATAGTTCGGCACGAAGTAGCGCTGCTCGAAGTCGAACTCGCAGCGGTCGGCGACCGTCTGCGTCAGGTCGATCGTGTCGGGGACGTCGGCGAAGAGCGCGCGCATCTCCGCCTCGCTCTTGACGTACGACTCGGTGCCGGTAAACCGGAAGCGCTTGGGGTCGTCGAAGTTGGCGCCGGTGCCGATCGCCAGCAGCACGTCGTGCGCCTCGGCGTCCTCGCGGCGGAGATAGTGGGCGTCGTTGGTGGCCACCACGCCGAGCCCCAGCTCGCGGCCGAGACGGAGCATCCCGTCGCGCACCACCCGCTCCTCGGGGATGCCGTGCTCCTGGATCTCGAGGAAGAAGCGCTCGGGACCGAACAGCCCGGCCAGCCATTGCGCGGTCTCGACCGCACGCTCCCACTGCTGCTGCCGCAGCCAGAGCGCCACCTCGCCCGAGAGGCAGGCGGCAAGGCATACCACGCCCTCGGAGTGCTGGGCGAGCACCTCGCGGTCGATCCGTGGCCGCCGATAGTACCCCTCGACATACCCGATCGAGGACAGCTTCACGAGGTTGCGGTATCCGGTGCGGTTCTGCGCCAGCAGGACCAGGTGGGAGTAGTTGGCCGGGGCCCAGCTTGGACGGGACTGCGCCTGCCGGGGTCCGAAGGCCATGTAGGCCTCGAAGCCGAGGATCGGCCGGATCTGCTCCCGGCGGGCCTCGTCGTAGAAGCTCCAGGCGGCGTGCAAGTTGCCGTGATCGGTGACGGCCAGGGAATCCATCCCCAGCGCCTTGACGTGCCGCACCAGGTCGGGGAGCCGGTTGGCCCCGTCGAGCAGCGAGTACTCGCTATGGGTGTGGAGGTGGACGAATGCCATCGTCAGCCGTCACGGGAATGGCACGGGACGGCAACGGCGGCGAGACCGTTGTCGGGCGCTGGGGCAGGGTGCACCGGCGAATCGTATCCCGATCGCGGCAGATTGTCAAAAGTCGTTGTCTCACTTAGGCTTAGGATACCTCTTCGCGGCAACCCCGAGGCCACCCGGATGACCCCCCGATTCCCCCTGATGCTGGTCGCCCTCTCGCTCGCTCAGCTTGCCTGTGGCGGGGATGGCACCGGGCCCGACAACACGCCCCTCTGCGAGGAGCCCACCCCGCTAGCCCTGGGGGTCGGCGAGCACCAGATCGTGGACCCGCTGCTGGAGACCAGCTGCCTCTCGCTGCCTGGTGGCGACGCGGTGCGCGAGTACCTGGTCGTGCCCTATGCGGGCCGCGGCGAGCAGACCGGCAACGGCGTGTCGGCCACCTTCCAGTTGCGGACCGACCGGGACAACGCCCTTCCCGAGCTGACGGCGGCCCGGGTGGCGCCCACCGCCCTGGCGCCGCAGGACGGCGCGGAGGCCTTCCACCTCGGCCTGCGCCGTGCCGAGGCGGCGCTGGCCCGGAGCCCGGTGGCGGCCCTGTCGCGCGCCGCCCCATCGCCGGCCCTGCGGGCGCCCCCCACGGTGGGCCAGGTGGAGCAGTTCCGCGTGTGCCGGAGCAACACCTGCACCACCACCGTGTCGGTGGACGCCACGGCGCGCTACGTCGGCACGCACGGCGCGATCTACCTCGACAACGAGATGCCCGCCGGCGCGCAGGCCCTCACGCCCGAGGACATCGCGCACCTCGGGGCGCTGTTTGATGAGCACCTGCACCCGATCGACACCGCCGCGTTCGGTGCCAACTCCGACATCGATGGCGACGGCCTGGTTGCGATCGTGATCCCCGACCAGGTCAACGACCTCTCCCCCGACTGCACCAACGGCCGGGTGGTGGGGTACTTCTTCGGCGGCGACCTGCTCGTGAGCCACCCCGGCAGCAATCGCCGCGAGGTGTTCTTCGCGTTCGCGCCCAAGCCGGCCACGGGCACCTGTCCGGCGGTGACGCGACTCACCGCGCTCCGCTCGCTGCCGCCGGTGCTGATCCACGAGCTGCAGCACATGATCTCGTTCAACCAGCGCGTGCTGCTGCGCGGCCGCAGTGACGAGGCCACCTGGCTCAACGAGGGGTTGTCGCACTACGCCGAGGAACTCGGGCAGCGGCTGATCCCGGACGCGATGTGCCCGGCCTCGTCGAGCTGCTTCGCGCAGTTCGCCTCCGGCAACGTCCAGAATGCCTACCTCTACCTTGAGGATCCCGAGGGCGAGTTCCTGGTCGCCCCGGGCGACGACGGCCCGACCATCGCGGGGCGCGGGGCAGGGTGGCTCTTCGTGCGGTGGCTGGCGGATCACTTCGCCGCCGACCAGCCCCTCGGCCGCCAGCTGACGCGGGCGCTCCTCACCGGCAGCGGCACCGGGGCCGGCAACGTGAGCACCGTGACCGGGGTGCCCTTTGCGCGGCTGGCCGGCGAATGGTTGCTGGCCAACTACCTGGAGAACCTCCCGGGAGTGCCCCAGGCGGGGCGGCTGCACTACTCGAGCTGGGACTTGCGCGCCACGTACCTCGCGAACCACCCGGCGCAGTTCGCCCGGCCCTATCCGCTGATTCCGGACAGCACCGATGGCCACTCCGTGCACGGCGGGACGCTGCGCGGGGGCTCCGGTTACCATCGTCGCGTGGTGGTGCCGCCGGGCGTGCCGGGCGTCACGGTCCGGCTCACCGACCAATCCGGGGCGCTCCGGATCAGCAGTGCCATCGAGCCCCGCATCGCGGTGGTGCGGATCCGATGAGCTGCCGGGCCCTGGTCTGCATGGCCTGCCTCGCCATGCCTCTCGGCGCCCAGGACGTCCCGCCCCCTCGACCGTCGCTCCCCGACCTGCCGGCCTCGGTGCGGTCCGCCGGGCTGGCGGGATTGGCGGTCGCGCTGCCCGGGGACGCGGCGGTCGTGTTCGACAATCCCTCCGCGATCGGGCCGCTGCGGCGGCTGGCGGTGGAGGGTTCCTACGCGCGCCTGCCCGACCGGAGCTGGTACACAACCGGCGCCGCGGCGCTCCGCGTGGGCCCGGTGCGGGCCGGGGGCGGCTACCGCTACCTCGATCGCGCGCCCGGGGATCCGGTGGCCGGCAACCTGCAATGGGTGGGCGCCGTGGCGAGCCGCGTCGGGCCGGTGCATGTGGGCGTCGCGGCCAACTACGTGTCGGTGGAGGATTCCGCGGGGGAGAAGTTCCGCACGCTCACCGAGGATGTCTCCGCCATGCTCGCGTTCTTCGACATTGCGGCCGTGGCCCTCGTCTTCGAGAATGTCGGGCGCTCCGGCTTGAGCGGCGCTCGCCTCGACCTGCCACCCTCCACCCGCCTGGGCTTCTCGCTCAACCTGATTGACACCTACTCCAACGGCCGCCTGCTCGCGGCGCTGGAGACGATCTGGACCCGCGACCAGGCCCGACGCACCGTGGTGGGCATCGAGGGTGGGGCGGTGATCCGTGGGGTCGGCGTGGTGGTGCGGATCGGGCATGGTGCCCAGTCGCGGGGGAGCGGGGCGGGGAAGACGTCGTACGGCGGCTCGCTGGTGCTGGGGCGCGCCCGGATTGACTATGCCCACCAGCCCGAGAGCCCCCTCGGGGCCGGGGTGCACCTGTTCGGCCTGCACTGGACCCAATGATGCGAACCGTGAAGCGGCCGACCGTGCGTCGACGCCGGAGGTGGGGCATGGGATTGCTGATCGCGGCGGGGGCGCTCCTGTTCGGCTTCGGCACGGCCTACGTGGCGAGCGAGGACGTGCGCTACCTGACGCGCGCCGGGTTCGAGGAGACCCGCATCCTCACGGCCCGCACCCCGATCCGGGTGGTGGCCCGCGACACCACGCAGCCCTCCGAGGTGCGGCACGCCGCGGCGCTGGTGGAGGAGATCCGGCTGGCCGCCGGGGGCCTCGGGCTCGACCCCGGCGAGACGTACACCACCTACTCCGACGTGGGTCGCGACACGCTGCTGCTGGTGCTGACCGCCTCCCCGCGCAACTGCCTCTGCCCGGTCACCTGGGGCTATCCGTTCGTGGGCAAGGTGCCCTACAAGGGGTTCTTCGATCCCGAGGCCGCGCGCGCCGCCGCCGACGACTTCCGCCGCCGCAACTACGACGTGCACCTCCGACCCTCGGCGGCGTTCTCCACGCTGGGATGGTTCAACGACCCGTTGCTCTCCACGGCCATCTCTCGCGACTCGGTGGACCTCGCCACGCTGGTCTTCCACGAGATCGCGCACAACATGCTCTGGGTGAAGCACGCCACCGACTTCAACGAGTCGTTCGCGCAGTGGGCGGGGTTCCGCGCGGCGGAGCGATTCTTCACCATGCGCCGGGACACCGTGCTGGCGGCGCGCACCCTGCGTCGCTGGGAGGACGAGCGCTCCCTCGGGATCTACTTCGGGCGCCTGCTCGCCAAGCTCGACTCGCTCTACGCCGATCGCCCGACCGGCGACCGCCTCACGGACGGACGCCATGCGATCGAGGACTGGAGCCGGGACACGCTCACCGGGCCGGCCGCGCTGCCGCTGCGCACCATTGACGGCCGGGCGCTCGCCGACCGGCCGATCAACAACGCCGCGCTGCTCGGCATCGCCTTGTATCGCACCAACCTCGAGCTGTTCGATGCCTGGTACCAGCTCAACGGCCGGCGCCTCGATCTCGCCATCCAGGGGCTGCGCGAGGCGCTGGAGGGTGTCGAGGGGGCCGAGGCATGGTCCCGCCTCCGCGCCCTGGTGGCACCGGCCCCGGGCGCGGAACTCCCCGAGTAGCTTTCCCCTCCCTTCCACCGGACCCTCCGCATGGATGACCACTTCGTCGAGCGCGAACAACCCCGGCTCCTGGAGGAGCTGCGCAGCTTCCTCGCCATCCCGTCCATCTCCGCCCTGCCGGCGCATGCGGACGACTGCCGCCGGGCCGCCGACTGGCTGGTGCAGCAGCTCTTTTCCCTGGGTTGCCCCACCGTGCAGCTGATCGAGGGGCCGGGGCATCCGGTGGTGTGGGGGGAATCTCCCGCCGTGCCCGGCGCGCCCACGCTGCTCATCTACGGCCACTACGACGTCCAGCCGGTGGATCCGCTCGAGGAGTGGCACACCCCGCCGTTCGAGGCCTCGGTGCGCGACGGCAAGCTCTACGCGCGCGGCGCGATCGACGACAAGGGACAGGTGTTCTGCCTGCTCAAGGCCTACGAGGCGGTGCGCGACGCCGACGGGCGCCCGCCGCTCAACGTGCGGTTCCTGTTCGAGGGGGAGGAGGAGTCGGGGGGTCGCGTCGTCTTCGACCTGCTGGCCGCGGAGCCGGAGCGGCTCGCGGTGGACGCCGTGCTGGTGGCCGACATGGGGTACTACGCGCCGGGATGGCCCGCGGTGTACACGGCGCTGCGCGGCATGTGCTACGCCGAGCTGCATGTGCGCACCCTCGAGCGCGACCTGCACTCGGGCTCGTACGGTGGCGTGGCGCCGAACGCGATCGAGACCCTGTGCCGGATGCTGATGGACCTCAAGAAGCGGGACGGCGAGATCCGGGTGCCGCGCCTCTACAAGAGCGTGATACCGCCCAGCAAGCAGGAGCGCAGGGGATGGGCCTCGCTGCCGTTCGACGAGGAGGAATACCTGCGGCGCGAGGTCACCGGCCGGGCGCTCACGGGCCTCGAGGACCACACCGTGTTCGAACGGACGTGGGCGCTGCCCACCTTCGAGATCCACGGCATCCGGGGAGGCTTCGTGGGCGACGGGGCCAAGACGGTGATCCCCGCGGCCGCCACCGCCAAGATCTCGCTGCGGCTGGTGCCGGGGCTGACCCTCGACTTCGTGCAGAAGCAGCTCCGCAAGGCGGTGGCCAGGGTGGCCCCGCGCTGGGCGGACTGGGAGCTGCGATTCCTCCACGGCGGCGATCCGGTGCAGATCGCCGTGGATCACCCCGCGTTCGGCGTGCTCGACGGCGCGTTCGAGGACGTGGTGGGCCGGCCCACGGTGGCGGTGCGTGCCGGGGGCTCGATCCCGATCGTGACCGAACTCGCCAAGGGTGGTGCCCCGGTGCTGCTGACCGGAATCGGCCTGCCCGACGATGGGCTGCACTCCCCCAACGAGAAGGTGGACGTGCAGCAACTGTGGGATGGCATTCGCGTGTTCGGACGGTTCTTCGAGCGACTCGCCAGCCGGACATCATAGGGGCGAGGCCCTGCCTCGCCCGCCCGATCGGTGATGCGTTCCGCGGGGCGGCGCCCCTAGGTGTCGTCCTTGCGCTTCGGCCGTCCCTTGCCGGCGTACTGCGCCTCGATCCGCGAGTAGAGGTCGTCGGCGCCGATCAGCCCCTTCACGGATGCGATGATCCCGGCCACGACGTCGTCGGCCCAGTAGAGGTCGGGGCGCTCGGCCGGCTCGAGTGCGTCCGCCTGGCGCGACAGGTAGTCGATCGCGGTCTGCTGCCACTCGGTCAGGGCGCTGGGGACCAGGGACCACGAACCGGTGGCGCGCAGCTCGAGGGCGGTGAGGGCATCGAGGTGGTCGCGCAGCTCGCGCGCCACGGGGCCGGTGCGCAGCTGCTCGGCCACGAGGATCAGCGTGGCGCGGCGCTCCGATTCCTGCGGCTCCGGGAGGGGCGCGAGGTAGTGGCGCTGGTCGGCCACCATTTCGGCCAGCCGCACGCAGACTGCGCGGATCGCCGGCGTCAGCTGCTCCGGCGCCTCGCCGGCCCAGGAGGCCGCGGCACGGAGGATCTTGGCGATGGTCTCATCGGCCATCGCGCTGACGCGCGCATGATCGGGCGATCCGGACATGGAGGAAGGGTGGCCGCGCCCCGGCCGAATATCAAGAGGCCGTGGAGGTCGAGATCGCCGCGACGTGCGACGGCGGTGCGCGCTCCGGCACGCGATCGAATGCGGCCGCGAACGCCGCCACGGTGGCATCGCGCACCTCCGGCCAGAGCCGTGCGGGGTCGCCGCCGCGCTCCGCCACCACCGAGGTCATCGTCACCCCGGCGATCCCGCACGGCACGATCGCGTCGAACCATGACAGGTCGGGCGCCACGTTGAGTGCAAAGCCGTGCAGCGTGACCCACTGCTTCACGTGCACCCCGATGCTGGCGATCTTGCGCCCGCTGGTCCACACCCCGGTCTTGCCGGGCGAGGTTGCCGCAGAGATCCCCACCCGTCCCAGGGCATCCATCAGGCCCTGCTCGAGCGTGCGCAGGTACCAGTGGAGGTCCTGCCGGTGCCGACGGAGGTCGAGGATCGGGTATCCCACCAACTGACCCGGGCCGTGCCAGGTGACGTCACCTCCCCGTTCCACCTCCACCACCAGGGCGCCCCGCGCACGGAGCAGTTCGGGTGCGATCGGCAGCGACGAGTCCTGCGTCCCGCGCCCCAGGGTGTACACGGGCGGGTGCTCGACCAGCAGCAGCACGTCGGGGGTGTCGGGATCGGCGAGCCGCCCCAGTCGCACCTCGCGCTGCAACGCGAGCGTCTCCACGTAGCCGCGCTGGCCCAGGTCGAGCACCCGGAGCGGTTCGGTCACGGGGCCGCTCCCGCGCGTCCGGCGCGGCGGGCCGCCCGCGCCAGCAGCACGGCGCCGGCCAGGCCCACGCCGCCGGTGCCGAGGAGCGCCGTGGCGCCACCCAACTCGCTGGCGAGGAAGGTGGCGAGGCCGGCGAGGAAGCCTCCGCCGAGTACGCCGACCATCGTGAGCCCGAAGCGCCGGAATCCGGATTGCACCGGCCGGAGCAGGAACCATCCCACGAAGCCGCTGATGGTCAGGGTCAGCATGAGGCCGTAGAGCAGCACGTTGACGTAGGCCGCGCTCGGGTCGATCTCCCCGACGCTCGACGGCGCGGCGTCGCCACGCAAGCGGACCGTGATCCAGGTGACCATGCCCAGCCAGCCGATCGCCGTGGCGAACGCGGCGGCCACCGCCCGCACGGCGAGGC
>CAZNOJ010000087.1:0-10901 GCA_964574665.1 uncultured Gemmatimonadaceae bacterium | reverse complement strand
CGCCGGCCGGGAGCGTGGTCCTGGGGGCGTGCTCGACCGCCAGCATCCGAGCGAATGGTGTGGCCAACCACGCCGTGACCAGGCGCTCCGCGTCATTGGAGGCGAAGGGCGGGTCGGCGAACGCCAGGTCGAATGCCGCTGGCTCGAGCCGCTCCACGAAGCGGTGCGCGTCGCCTCGGTGCACGGTGGTGGCGCCCTCCGCCCCCAGCGTGGCGATGTTGGCGCGGAGCGCCTCGAGGGACGCCGGATGCTGCTCCACGAACGTGGCGTGTGCCGCACCCCGCGACAAGGCCTCGAGGCCCAGCGCCCCGGTGCCGGCAAAGAGGTCGAGCACGCGCGCGCCGGGAAGCAGCGGGCCGAGGATCGCGAGCCAGGCCTCCCGCACCCGCTCCGCGGTGGGCCGCACCGCGCGCCCCGTCGGGACCGTGAGCCGACGGCCCCGCCAGGTGCCGCTCACGATCCGGGTCACGAACCGGCCGCCGTGAGCGCGAGCACCCGCGCCTGCAGGACGTCCTGGTCCTTCCAGGTGTTGCGTTCGAGGCGGAACGCCACGTCCACGGCCGCGCCTGACAGCGACGCGGCGCGGTCGGCCCAGTTGAAGGCAATCACGTCGAGCGGTGCGGCGCCCGTCGTGATCTTCGCCTTCAGGTGATTGGCGCCCACCACCCTCGGGTCGGCGAGCCGCACCCGGCGCATCCCGAACACCGGCGCCGGATTGCCCATGCCGCAGGGCTCGAGGTGGCGCCCCCAGCGTTCAAGGTCGTCACTGACCGCTGCCGCGGTGATCTCGAGGTCGACGCGTTGCACCGGCCCGAGGTCGGACGGGGCGAGGTGATGGCCGGCCACGGCGTTGAAGCGGGCGCGAAACGCATCCACCCGGTCGCGACGCAGCGTCAGCCCAGCCGCCATGCGGTGCCCGCCCCACCGATCGAGCAGGTCGGCCGCCTCCGCGAGGGCGCCATGCAGGTCGAACCGATCCACGCTGCGTCCGCTTCCCTTGCCCAAGTCCCCGTCGAGTGCGATCAGGAAGGTGGGACGTCCGTATCGCTCGACCACGCGCGAGGCCACGATCCCGACCACGCCTGGATGCCAGCCGTCCGCGGCCAACACCAGGGCACGGTGTTGCTCGGGATCGGCGTAGTGCTCGTCCACCTGGCGCAACGCCTCGTCGAGGATCGCCTGATCCAGCGCCTGGCGGGCACGATTGAGGCGCTCCAGTTCGTCGGCCAGCATCGCGGCCTCACCGGGATCGTCGGTGAGCAACAATCGCAGGCCGGTGTTGGCGTCCCCGAGCCGCCCGACGGCGTTGAGGCGCGGGGCGACCACGTAGCCGACCTGGCTGGCGCGCAGCGTGGCCGGATCCACCCCGCTCCGCTCGAGCAGCGCGCGCACACCCGGCCAGCGCGAGTCGGCGAGCAGGCGGAGCCCGTGCTTGACGAGGATCCGATTCTCCCCCACCAGCGGCACCACGTCAGCGATCGTCGCCAGCGCCACCAGGTCGAGCAGGTACCAGCAGAAGTGCTCGGGGAGGCCGAGTGGCGTGACCAGGGCCTGGGCCAGCTTGAACGCGATGCCGGTCCCCGAGAGCATCTGCAGGCCGGAGGTGTCGGTGGGTTGCTGCGGATCAATCACGGCGTCAGCCAACGGCAGGGTGGCCCCCGGCAGGTGGTGGTCGGTGACCACCACGCGGCGGCCCGCGGCGCGAGCCGTCGCGACCGCATCCACCGCGGTGATGCCGCAGTCGCAGGTGATGATCAGGGAGGCGCCGAGCCGCGCCGCCTCCGCCAATCCCGCCGGCCCGAAGTCGTAGCCGTCGCGCAGGCGGTGCGGCACGAAGCCGTGCACCGCCGCCCCGGCCGCGCGCAGGGTGCGGACCAGCACGGCCGTGGCGCACTGTCCGTCCACGTCGTAGTCGCCATGCACGAGGATGGGACCACCGGCGCGCACCGCGCCCACGATCACGTCCACCGCGGCGGCCATGCCGGCGAGCTGCGCGGGATCGCCGAGCCGGGCCAGGTCGGGACGGAGGAAGGCGCGCGCGGCGTCGGCGTCGGCGACGCCGCGCTGCACCAGCAGTCCCGCCAACGGGAGCGGCAGGTTGAGGGCGTCGGCCAGCTGGCGGGCCTGGGCGGGATCGGGAGCCGCCACCAGCCGCCACCGCGGCGGCGGCACGGTTGCGCTCCCGCCGGTGGTCAGGCGACCGCCTCGGTGAGATACAGGATGGCGCCGCACATCTCGCAGCCCTGGATCAGGAGGCCGTCGGCCTGCAGCTGGCCAAGGCGCGATCGCGGAATGGCGGTGTAGCACGCGGTGCACGTGCCGTTGGTCGCCGGCACCAGCACCTCCCGACGGCGCGACCCGCGCAGCCGGTCGTAGCGCTGGCGCAGGCCACGGTCGAGTTCGCCGGCACTCGCCTCGCGTTCGGCCGTCGCACGCTGGTGCTCGGTGCTCGCCGCCGCGGTCTCGGCGGCCAGTTCCTCGCGGGTGGCCACCTGCCCGCTCTCCAGCTCCACCAACGCCGCCTCGGCAGCGGCCACGGCATGCTGCTTCTGCGTGGCCTCCTCGGCGAGCCGGAGCCACTCGCTCTCCTCCTGGGCCAGGATGCTGCGGGCCAGCTCCACGTCGGCCATCAACTGCGCGGCCACGCGGGGATTGCGTTCCTGCTCGAGCCGCTGGCGCCGACGTTCCTGCAGGCTGCGCTGGGCCTCGAGCTTCTGCTCCCGTTCGTCGCGCCGCGTCGCGGCGTCGCTGGCGCCGCGGCTGAGGGACGCGATCTGCTGCCGTGCGGCGTCCAGGGCGGCATCGAGTGCCGCACGCGCCTCGTCGAGGGCGGCGAGTCGGCCGGCGGCTTCGGCGAGCCGTCGGTCCTTGTCCTGGACGTCGAGCAGCTTGGGGAGATCAGGGTGCATCGGAACTCACTCCTCGGGAGGCGGGTCGGCGCGGCCCCCGCGGGGCCGCCGGGACGAAGCAAGATACAACCGGAATCGCGCCTGACCTTCGGTGGTCATCGCCTGCCAGCGGCGCGTCTTCTCCACCGGATCGCGCTCTGCCGCCACGTCCGGGAAGGTGTGGATCTCCTCGAGGGCGGTGTAGGCCCCCGCGTACTCCCGATCGGCATCGAAGCCCGGATCCATCGCGGCATCCGGCGCCAGGCGCTCCCAGGCGTCCCGGGCCCTGGCGTCGAGTCGCGTGGTGGCGTCGCCCAGCGGGGTGCCATCGGGAAGGGCCACCAGCGCCGCGAAGATCTCCCGGAACACCGGCACCGCAAACCAGTCGGGCGGAATCTCGCGGCGCGCCCGCTCCAGCGAGGCCGGGTGCTGCAGGAGCAGCCGCAGCAGCTTGCGCTCGATCTCGGCGCCGGGCCCCTTGGCGCGCCGGGGCGTGGCGGCTTCGCGTCCCCGTGCGGACGGCCCCGAAGCCACCGCGGCGGGGCGCACCGGGAGGGCGCTCGCCTCGCGGGCCACCACGTCGCGCGGCACGCCGAGCCGCTCGGCCACCCGGGACACGTAGAGCTCGTGGGTCACGGGGTCGGTGGCCGCGCGCAGCGTGGGCAGCAGGCGGTCGAGTGCCTGCCGCGCGCGATGGAGATCGGCGAACCAGCCCCGCTCTTCCAGCACGCGAAGCTTGCGATCGAGCACGTCAATCGCGTCGTCCACGTAGCCGCGCATCGCCTCCGCCCCACCGCGCTGCACCACCGAATCGGGGTCCTCGCCCGGAGGCAGGGTCACCAGCCGCACGCGGACGCCCTGGGCCAGCAGCACGTCGGCGGCCCGGAACGACGCGGCGGTGCCGGCCTTGTCGCCGTCATAGCACAGCACCACCTCGCCGGTGTAGCGACGCAGCAGCGTGACCTGCGCTTCGGTGAGGGCGGTGCCGAGCGGGGCGACCACGTGATCCATGCCGGCGTGGGCGAGCCGGAGCGCATCGAAGTATCCCTCCACCAGGATCGCGTGCCCCTCCTTGCGGATCGCGTTGCGCGCGATGTGGAGGTGGTAGAGCTGCTCGCCCTTGTGGAAGATCGGCGTCTCGGGCGAGTTGAGGTACTTCGGCTCGCCGTCACCCAGCAGGCGACCCCCGAAGCCCACCACCCTGCCCCGCAGGTCGTGCAACGGAAAGATCAGGCGATCACGGAAGCGCGGCCGGAGGGTGCCGTCATCGCGGCGCATCACCAGTGCCGCCTCCTCCAGGGCCGACTCGGCCACGCCCAGCGTGCGCATCGCGGCGAGCAGGTCGTCGCCGCGCGGCGCCCAGCCGAGGCCGAATTCGGCCGCCACTTCACCGGAAAACCCGCGCCCCTGCAGGTAGCGCCGCGCCGGTTCGGCGTCGGGGGCCTCGGCGAGCCGACGCACCATGAAGGCGTGCGCGGCATCGCACGCCTGGAACAGCGGCTCGCGGGGATCGGGGCCGCTCCGCTCCGCCTGCTCGGGAATCACGATCCCAACCTTGCGGGCCACCTCGCGCACCGCCGTCGGATAGTCGAGGCCGAACTTCTCGCGATACCAGGTGAAGACGTCGCCGGCCGCGTGGCAGACGAAGCAATAGTACAGGTTCTTCCGCGGGATCACCGCAAAGTTGCGGTTGGTGCCCCCGTGGAATGGGCAGGGCCCGCGCCAGTCGCTGCCGCTCCGCTTGAGCTGCACCGACTCCTGCACGATGGCCAGCAGGTCCGCGGCATCGCGCACCTGCTCGACCAGCTCGTCGGGGATCCGTGCCATCAGCGGAACTGCACCACGGTGACGCCGGTGCCCCCCTGGTTGCGCGGGGCAAAGGCGTGCGACGCCACCCGGCGGTCGCCCGCCAGCACCTGGTGCACCGCCTCGCGAACCGCCCCGGTTCCCATGCCGTGAATGATGCGCAGGAAGGGGAGTTCCGCCAGCACCGCGCCGTCCAGCGCCGCCGTCAGCTCGGTGATGGCCTCGTCGACCCGCAGCCCGCGGAGGTCCACCTCCCCGCTCGCTTCGTGTGAGGCCGGCTCGCTGCGCGGCTCGGCCACCGGCCGCTGTCGCGGCCGCTCGCGCACCACGGTGAGGGTGGCACCCTTCACCACCAGCCGCATCGCCCCCACCAGCACCACGGCCCTGCCGTCAGCCCGCAACTCCACGACCTCGCCCACGGCGCCGGTGGAGAGTCGGACGGACGCCCCGACCACCGGGGCGGCATCGCCCGCGACCGCCTCGCGATCGTGGCCCTCCTCCAGGCGCGCCGCTTCGAGACGGATGCCATCCTCGACGAGGCGCCGGGCCTCGCGGGCCGCGGCCTCCTCGGCGGCGCCCTTCGCGAGTGCCAGCGCATCCTCCACCCGCTTGCGCGCCTCGAGCAGATAGGCCTTCGCCGCGCGGCCGCGCTCTCGGGCCGCCTCCCGCTCCTGGCGGTCGAGCTCCTCGCCACGCTCGGCCTGGGTTCGCGCCGTGGCCGCCGCCCGCGCCTCGCGCAGCTCGAGGTCGGACTGCCGCTCGGAGGCCGCGGCCTCGCGGCGCCGGAGCTCCTCCTCCCGGGCCTCGACCGCGGCGAGCAACCGGTCGAGCTCGCGCTCGGTCTCGGGAACCAGGGCTTCCGCCGCCGCGAGCACCGACGCATCCACCCCCAGCCGGCGGGCGATGGCCAGGCCATAGGAACGCCCCGGCACGCCCTTGGTGAAGCGGTACGTGGGCGACAGGGTCGCCGCGTCGAAGTGCAGCGACCCGTTGACCACGCCGGGGATCCGCGCCGCGAGCGACTTGAGTGCCCCGAGGTGGGTGGTGGCCACGGTGAGCGCACCGCGACGGGTGAGTTCCTCCAGCACGGCGGTGGCGAGGGCGCCGCCCTCGGAGGGATCGGTGCCGCTGCCCATCTCGTCCATGATGACAATCGTGCCGCGATCGGCGCGGTCGAGCACGGTGCGGAGCGCGGCGACATGGGCGGAGAAGGTCGAGAGGTCGGCGGCGATGGACTGGTGATCGCCGATGTCCACCATCAGCGCGGTGACCATCGGCACCGCGCTGCCGGCGCCGAGTGGTGGCACGATGCCGGACTGCGTGAGCGCCACCGCGAGCCCCACCGTCTTGAGCAGCACGGTCTTGCCGCCGGTGTTGGGACCGGACAGGAGCAGGGTGCGCTCCTCCGTCGCCAGCTCGAGGTCGAACGGCACCGCGGCCACCCCGCGCGCCAGCAGCAGCGGATGCCGAGCGCCGACCAGGCGGAGCGCACCGCCGACCGGAAGGAGCTCCGGCACTTCGCCGGCCACCGCCAGGGCCCACTGCGCGCGCGCATTGAGGGTGTCCATCACCACGGCCATCTCGTGCAGGGCGGCCAGGGCGGACCGTTCCGGGCGGAGCAGCTCGGAGAGTTCGCGCAGCACCGCAAGGATGGCCCTCTCCTCGCCGAGGTACGCCGTGCGGAGCGCGTTGCCGAGTT
Source organism: uncultured Gemmatimonadaceae bacterium (assembly GCA_964574665.1). Lineage (GTDB taxonomy): Bacteria > Gemmatimonadota > Gemmatimonadetes > Gemmatimonadales > GWC2-71-9 > Palsa-1233. Next base: position 4,508 of record CAZNOJ010000087.1, on the reverse strand, counting down.
CGATCGCCGCGGTCGGCTCGATGAAAAGGGTGCCACTGGAGCTGGATTCGTCGTGGATGATGCCGTCGGGACGCGCGCGTGCGTCGCGGCGCACCGGGATCACGTAGCGCCCTTCGCGCATGGTGACCGCTCCCGCGCCCGCGGGCCCCAGCTCGCGCAGCAGCGCCTCCAGCTTGCGCACGAGGCGCTCGCGGGCGGCGTGCACCTCGCGACGTGCCGCGGCCAGCGCCGGGGAGGCGCTGTCGAGCAGCTCGCCGTCGTCGTTGATGGTGCGCTCGAGTCGACGCTCCAGGCCCCGGTCGAGCGGCGCCACCCGGAGCGCCAGCAGTGCGGGCGCCGCCTCGGCGACCCGGTCCAGCTCCGCCGCCACGACCCGTCCGGCCCCGATGGTGCGCCGAATGGCCAGCAGGTCGGCCGGTTCGAGCACGCCCCCTTCCATCCGCAGGCGACCGAGCGCACCGCGCAGCTCCGGGACGCCGGGGATCTCCAGTCCATCGCCCCGCCGGAGCAAGGCGAGGAGTTCGCCGATGCGGGACAACTCCAGTTGGATGGTGTCGCGCGCGTCGCGCGGACGGAGGGCACGCACGCGCTCGGCGGCGAGGGGACCGGCAGCGCGACCCGCGATGTCCTCGAGGACGGCGGTGAACTCGAGCGCGTCGAGGCCAGCCGCCGAGTCGGCGGGATTCATTGCAGCCCGAGCGCCTCGCGGGCGATCCGGTTGATCTCCTTGCCATCGGCCCGGCCGCGGAACTCCGCCATCAGCCGACCCATCACCGCGCCGAGGTCGGCGGCGCCGGCGGCCACGGCGGCGTCCGCCGCCGCCCGGATCAGTCCCGGATCCACGGCGGCCGGAAGGTAGCGCTGCAACGCCTCGAGCTCGGCCTGTTCCCGGGCGGCGAGGTCGGCACGCGCGGCGGCGGTGTACTGCGTCACCGAGTCCTGGCGTTGCTTGATCTGCTTGCGCAGCACCTCCACCACGTCGGCGTCGGTGAGCGGCGCGTTGCGCTCGAGCTCCCGGTTCTTCAACGCAGCAAGGACCGTCCCCAGCAGCAGGGTCCGGTCCTTGTCACTGGCCTTGCGCGCCGCCACCTGATCGGCGCGCAGCGTGGCCATCAGGTCAGGCATGCACCCGGCCGCGGCGATTCTTGCGCTGGGCGGCGTTCATCTTGCGCTTCTTCTTCTCGCTCGGCTTCTCGTAGTGCCGATGCTTGCGGAGGTCGGAGAGGATCCCGGCCTTCTCGCACTTCTTCTTGAAGCGCTTGAGCGCCCGCTCGAACGACTCGTCATCGTGGATGATGACTTCGGACATCTGCTGAATCACCCCTCTCGGGCCCCGGCGAAGGGGCGGTCAGTGCACAGACCCCAAACATAGCCCGGTTCAGGGGCCGCCGGAAGCCGCGGGGTTCGGGCCCCCTACCCGGGGGGCCAGTGCATTTGTCGGCCACCCAGGAGGTGGATGTGGAGGTGATCCACAGTCTGCCCGCCGTGCCGGCCGGTGTTGGCCACCAGCCGGTACCCCGCCTCGGCGATGCCCAGCGTCTCGGCCACCTCCACGGCCAGCCGCAGGACGGCCACCAGCGCCTGGTCCCCTCCCGGGGCCGCGGCCAGCTCGGCCGCCGTGGCGGCGTGTTGGGTCGGGATCACCAGGACGTGGACCGGGGCCTGGGGATTGACGTCGTGGAACGCCATCGCCGACTCGCTGCGGTGCACGATCCTCGCGGGAATGTCCCCGGCGACGATCCGGCAGAAGATGCACTCCATCAGGAACCTCCCTGCGCGTGGTGACGTCGCGTGAATGCGGTGACCGCCGCGGCTGCCACCGCAGCCGTCTCGAACCGCAGCAGGTGGGGCCCGAGTCGGATGGCGCGGGCCGCGAGCGCATCACGCAGCCATGCATGTTCGTCAGCGGAGAATCCCCCTTCCGGCCCCACCAGCCACCCCACCGCCTCCCCCGCCAGGCTGGGCATCGCATCACCCGCCGGGTCGGCCAGCCACCAGGTGAGCTGGGTCCCGAACCGCTGCAGGCCCGCGAGCGGCGTCAACGGGTCGAGCAAGGGAAACCAGGGATTGGCCGACTGCTTGCCGGCCTCCTGGATGCGTCGCGCCCCCTTGGCGCGCATGGCATCGCGGTAGCGGGACGCCACGCCCGCCGTGCGCTCGGTTTCGAGCGGCACCACGCGCGTCACGCCGAGTTCGGCGGCCTTCTCCAATATCCAGAAGAAGCGGTCACGATCGCCCGCGGCGACCGCCAACACGGTCTCGGGCGGGGCCGGGGCGCGCTCCACCCGATCCACTGCGACGCGCCACGCACTGCCCTCGCGCCGGAGGCGACCCGTCGCTCGCGTTCCCCGTCCATCGAGCAGCGCGACGGGATCCTCGTCGCTCGCGCGTCGCACCGTGAGGTGATGGGACTCCTCCGGATCGAGGGTGATGGTGTCGCCGGCGTTGAGGGTGCCCTCGCGCACCGCGAGGCGGATCACCGGGGGCGCCGTGCGGCGACGGCCCACCAATCGGCGTCCACCTGCTCCTCGAGGACGCTCCAGCCACCTGCCTCCAGTACCGGGAGGAACATCTCCCGCTCGGCCCGCTCCATCCCCGAGAAGATCGCGATGCCGTCCGGGCGGAGCGCCTCGCGGATCGCGGGCAGCAACAGCACGTTGACGGTGCGCAGGATGTTCGAGCACACCACGTTCACGGGCCCGACCAGGCGATGCATCTCGCCGGCGTCGCCGAGCAGGAAGGTGACCCGGTCGGTCACCGCGTTGCGCCGGGCGTTGGCCTCGGCGATCGGAATGGCCTCGTCGTCCACCTCGATGCCGACCGCGGAGGCGGCGCCCAGCAAGGCACCGGCGATGGCCAGGATCCCCGAGCCGCTGCCGAAGTCGAGCAACCGATGTCCCGACTGCAACCGGCGCTCGAGCAGCGCAAGCGCGGCGCGCGTCGAGCCGTGCTCGCCACTGCCGAATGCCGACTCGGGATCGAGGGTGAGCACCACCTCGCCGGCTGCAGGCACCACGGGCAGCCACGATGGCGTCACCACCAGGCGCCCGAACCGCCGCGTGACGATGCCATCCCGCCAGCGGACCGACCAGTCCACCGGCTCCACCTCGGTGACCGCCGCCTCCAGCGCGGGAAATCCCGCCACCAGCGATCCGGCCAGCGCGCGCGCGTCCACGGCGGTGGGCAGCACGGTGGAGAGACGGCCGGGCTCGGGCTCCTCCACGCCCTGGCCCGTGGCGGCGACGATGGCCGCGGCCACCGCATCGGTGTCCTCCGGCCGGCACTGCACCGAGAGTTGCCACCACGCCGCGGCGTTCATGCGCCGAGCGCCTCCTTCAGGCGCGACCAGAAGCCCCCTTCCCGGTCGGGGCCATCGGCCTCGTGCGCGGCCAGCTCTGCGAACAACCGGCGCTGCTCGTCGTTGAGGTGTCGGGGTGTCCAGAGTTGCAGCCGGACGTTGAGGTCGCCGATCGCGCCGCCGCCGAGACGGGGCAGCCCCTTCTCGCGGATCTTGAGCACGCTGCCCGACTGCGCCCCGGCGGGCACCACCAGTTCCTGGTCGCCCCAGGGTGACGGCACCTGCACCGTGGCGCCCAGCGCCGCCTGCGAGAATGCCACCGGCAGCTCGAGCCAGAGGTCGTCACCGTCGCGGGTGAAGCGCGCATCGGCGGTGACCTCGATCGTGACGATGAGGTCGCCCGGGGGCCCGCCCCGCGCCCCGGCGGCACCCTGCCCGCGCAGCGTGATGTAGTTCTGCGATGACACGCCGGCCGGGATCTCCACCGCCACGGTGCGCTCGGCACGGACGCGGCCCTCGCCGCGACAGACTTCGCACGGCGTGCGGATCACCGTCCCCTCGCCGCGGCAGGTGGGGCACGGGGCCACCTGCACGAACTGGCCGAACACCGACCGCGCGGCGCGGCGCACCTCGCCGCTGCCGCCGCAGCTGCCGCACGTCACCGGCCGGGTGCCCTTGCCCGCCCCGGTGCCACTGCAGGTGTCGCAGGGCGCCATGGTCTTCAGCTTGATCTGCCGCTTGGTGCCCGTGGCCACGTCCTGCAGCGTCACGCGCACGGCCACCTTCACGTCCTGGCCGCGCCGTGCGTCGCCCGGCGCCCGCCCGCCGAAGAGTCCCTCGAAGCCGCCGAGCCCCCCGCCGAAGTCGCGCATGAAGATGTTGAGCGCCTCGGCCAGGTCGACGTGCTCGAACCCCGAGAACCCCCCGCTCCCGGACGGTGCCGAGCCAAAGCGGTCGTAATGGGCGCGCTTCTGCGGATCGGAGAGGACCTGGTAGGCCTCGCTCAGCTCCTTGAACTTGGCCTCGGCCTCGGGCGACGCGTTGCGATCGGGATGGTACTCCATCGCGAGGCGCCGGTACGCCTTCTTGATGTCGCCTTCCGACGCATCGCGCGGCACGCCGAGGATCTCGTAGTACTCACTCACTGCAGGAGTCCTTCCACCAGGCGGCCGGTGTGCTCCACCAGGCCGATGATCTTGTCGTAGGGCAT
>CAZNOJ010000086.1:0-10912 GCA_964574665.1 uncultured Gemmatimonadaceae bacterium | reverse complement strand
GAGACCAGCTATGCCGACAAGAAGGGGAAGTACCAGGCGCAGCGCGGGGTGACGCTGCCGCGGCTGTGACCTGGGTGGAGGACGGAGGACGGAGGACGGAGACCAAAAGGTGGATGGTGGAGAACGGAGTCGTGGCGCGCGCCTCCGTCCTCTGTTCTCCGCCCTCCGTTCTCCGTCTACTGGAACTGCAGGTTCCGCTCGAAGTCCGCCGGGGACGTTGCCGCCGCCTTGGCCACCTCGAGGGTGATCGCCTCGTTGCGGTAGAGCTCCATCAGGTGCTGGTCGAAGGTCTGCATGCCATACTGGACCCGGCCCTCGGCCAGGTGGTCCCGGATCTCGCCGGTCTTCTCGGGGTCGGCGATGCACTCGGCGATCGTCGCCGTGTTCCGCATCACCTCGACCGCCACCACCCGCCCCTGCCCGTCGGCCCGCGGCAGCAGCCGCTGGGAGATCACGGCCCGCAGCGACTCCGAGAGCCGCAGCCGCGTGGCCGCCTGCTCGGAGGCGTCGAACACCGACACCAGCCGGTTGATGGTGCGCTGGGCATCGGTGGTGTGCACTGTCGAGAAGACCAGGTGCCCGGTCTCGGCGGCCTTGAGGGCGATGTCGATCGTGGCCCTGTCGCGCATCTCGCCCACCAGGATGATGTCAGGATCCTGCCGCAGCGCGGCGCGGAGCGCGGCATCGAAGGACTCGGTGTCGCCGCCGATCTCGCGCTGGATCACGTTGGAGCGCGCGTCGCGATGCAGGAACTCGATCGGGTCCTCGATCGTGACGATCTTGCCCGCCTTCGACTGGTTGACGTGCCCCACCATGGCAGCCAGCGTCGACGACTTGCCGCTGCCGGTCGTCCCGGTGAGCAGCACCAGGCCACGCTCCTCCATCGCGATCTGGGCCAGCACCGGCGGCAGGCCCAGGGCGTCGAAATCGGGGATCTTGTCGGCAATGCTCCGCAGCACGGCCGAGATCGATCCCCGCTGCGAGCAGAGATTGACCCGGAACCGACCGACCCCCGGGACCGAGTACGAGCAGTCCACGTCACGAAGCTGGGCCACTGCCTCGGCCACGTTGCCGCCGGGGACCTTGCGCGCCTGCAGCAGGATCAGCTCGGCGATGCTGCGGGTGTCCTCCGGCGTGAGCGGGGGCAGGCCCGCAACGGGCATCATCTGGCCGCGGAGCCGGAGCCGGAAGGGCCCCCCCGCACAGACGTGCACGTCGGAAGCGCCCAGCTCCTGGGCCTTCTTGAGGATGGCATTGAAGGTCTCGACCGGGCTCATGCGGACTCCGGCACAGGGTCAGCTCCACGGGCAGCTTGCGAGGGGACTGGCGCCGACTCCGGACACCGGGTGTCGAGAAACTCGACAATTCCCGGCCCAGGGAGGCGGTGCGGTGTCCCACCTCCTCATGGTCGGGCAACCGCCGTGCCGCGCCTAGGAGGCCTGGATCCGCCGTGAGGCCGCTGCCGAGTGCCAGGAGCCGAGTTCCCCCTCCATGGCACGGGTCATCTCCTTGGCGACCTCACCGACACCGGTCACGTCGAGCGGTTCGAGTTCCTCCAGGATCTGCTCCAGCTCGTCGAGCCGCCCCTCGATCCCGGCACTCCGGAGCGCGGTGCCTTCGAAGTCGGCCATGCCCAGAAAGCCGTGGATCCCGGCCGCGAGCGCCGGGAGCCCCGTGGAGACCGCGCCGAGGATCACCCACCAGCGCTGACTCACGGCCACCTCGGTGGTCTTGCCATCGCCGGCGCCGATCAGTTGCCCGAATACCGTGGGCAATTCCATGAGCCGAAGCAGCGAGAGGAAGAGCGCCAGCTCCACCAGCCGCTGGGCGAGCGCCTCCAGCGGGGTGCTGAGCCGCCCGAGCCGAATGCGCCGTGCCCGGTGGAAGGCGCGTTGCGGTGCGGCTTCCTCGCGCACCAGCCACCGTCGGAGCGCCTCGGCGTACCCCCGGTCGAACCGGGTGGCCACCAGGCCGGCCTCGCGACTCACCGCCCGCAACAGCCAGGACACCCAGGACAGGCGGGGGTCCTGGGGGATCGGACGCACCGGGAGCCGTACCACCGAGGTGGTGCGCCCCAGTGGCCAGAGCACGGCGAGGTGCCTGGTGTGCTCGGCGAGCGAGCGGTAATCGAGCCACCGCTCGTGCCATCCGGCCTTCCGGGTGCGGATCACGAAGTAGAGCATGGACGCCAGGACCACCGGTTCGACGATCGGCAGCACCAACGCCAGGCCCACGCCGCGGCCCGCCACTTCCAGTTGCACCGTGGCGCCCACCACCACCGACGCCACCGCGAGCACGAAGAGGAGTGAGAACGTGCTCCGGAACCGCGCGGCATACCATCGCGCGAGCTCATCGGCCCAGCCGTGCTGGGAGGCGAATCGCGTCGCCGTGTCATCCGCGACCGCACCCAGCGGATCGCGCCATGCGGCGCGCCATTCCCGATCACGGTCAGCACCGGGATCAACCGCCAGGGGTGCCGGGGCACGGCGTCCGGCAGGGCCATGCTGCCGCGTGATCCGCATCAGGACGCGCACCACGGCATCGAAGGTCCCCGGCGTGCGATGCGGGCCACCGGTCTCCCCGAACCACCGGGTCGCCGCGTCGAGCTCACGGGGTGGGGCGAGCAGGGCGCGGATCCGGTCGTCGAGGCGGGAGAGCCGGCGCGCGCGCCCCTGGTCGGAAGCGGAGAGGTCTTCCAGCCAGGGCCAGGCATCCGCCACCGGGTCGATGCGCACCACCGGGATGCTCTCGCGCCGAGCCTGCCGCACGATGTTGGCGGTGCCCCCCGCCCCGGCGGCTTCCTCGCCATCCCACACCGCGACGATCAGGTCGGCACTATCACCGATCACCCGGCTGAGGGGGACGTACCGATCCCAGCGGCCCGGCGTGCCATCGAGCACGCTCACCTTCGCGGCGCGCGCAAGGAGCGATTCGTAGCGAGCGCGGGATGCCGACTCGGGGAAGTCGTCCCGATACGCGGCCGCGTCATAGGGGAGCACCGCGTGAAGGTGCCAACCCTCCTCGAGGATCGCCTCCGCGCCGAGCGTGTCGGCCCCCTCGGCCAGCCCGGTGTAGCCGAGCAGCAGCGGCGGTTCGTCGCGGTAGCATTCGGGGGCGCGACGGAGGGCGGCTGCGGCCTCGCCCGCTGCGGTCCGGAGGGTGTCGGCGATGGCGGCGCGCACCGCCGCGACCGCGTCCGGGGGAATCTTGCCCGGGCGGTGGCCGACGATGGCCACCCGGAAGGTCAGGCGGGGGCGTGGCGGTGAGGGCGGGGACACGGTACCGATATGCGACCGCGATCGGGAGGGCGCAAGGGCAGTTGCGTCGGCGACCGGAGGCGGTAAGCTATCGGTGACCCTCCGCCGAGCTCCTATGGCCCACGATGTCTTCATTTCGTACTCGAGCACCGACCAGCAGGCCGCCATGGCGGTGCTGCATGGACTCGAGGCCGAGGGGATCCGCTGCTGGATGGCTCCGCGCGACATCCGTCCCGGGGCGATCTGGGCCCAGGCCATCATGGACGCGATCTCCGCGTCGCGGGCGCTGGTGGTGGTGTTCACCGCCAACGCCAATCGTTCGACCCACGTCCTCACCGAGGTGGATGCCGCGGTCCGCAAGGGGGCGGTGATCGTCCCGTTCCGGATCGAGGACGTGATGCCGGATGGGGCGATGGAGTACCACCTCCGCGCCAGGCATTGGCTCGACGCCCTGACACCGGACCTGGAAGATCACGTGGTGCGGCTGGCGGAGCAGATTCGCACCCTCCTCGCCGCGCCCGCCACCGGGCCCGGCACCCCGCCCCCGCGACCGATGCCGGAGGGGCTGCGCCAGTTCCGGCGCCCGTCCCGCCGTCGGCTGCGGCTTCCCGCGGTGATGCGCCGTCCCGGAGTGCTCGTCGCCGCTGCAGCGGCGGTGCTGCTGGGCGGCTGGTGGCTCACCCGGGACCGGCCGGTGCGCCACACGACGTTCACCGTGCGCGAGGTCTCCAGTGGCGGCGGCAACGAGTCCACGCTGCGGGTCCGCGCCACGGGCCTGCGGTTCTTCGAGGCCTCCAACCAGACGCTGGCGCTCGCCGAGCGTGACTACCGGACCACCTTCGCCGACGACGCGACGCGGTATGTGCAGGTGGAGCTGGGCCTCGGCTACGATGCCCCGGGACGCGTGGTGCAGTTTCCCTTTGCCTGCACCGTCGGACGCGAAGGGGCCCAGATCGTGACCACGCTCGCGCTCACGGCCACCATCCAGCCGACGTGGACCGAGTCGTACCACGACAATGGCTGGGGCAACCAGACGCCGGGCACCTGGGAGCCGGGCCGTTATCGCGCCGAGTGCCGGTACGGCGACCGGCTGGTGGCGCGGGACTGGTTCGTCATCGCCCCCGGAATGGGCAGCGACAGCGAAGACGATCCGGCCGACCCGCCGGTTCGCGCCACGGACGATGACGACGGCAGCGCCGCGGCCGTTCCCGCCGGCGGTGGCACCGGCCTGGACGCCCGGGTGCAGTCGCTCCGCTTCTACGAGTCGGGCTACGGCCAGACGCCCCAGGCCGACCGGGACTACCAATCATCCTTCCGCGCGGAGGAGACCCGCTACGTCAATGTCGAGCTGACGCTGTCGTATCCGCGCAGCACGTCGGCGAGTCACTTCACCGTGACCTGCCAGTACCAGCGGGAAAACGGCGAGCGCGTCGGGGAGATCACCCTCACCTACGCCGTCGAACCGGGTGAGACGCGGCGCTGGAGCAGCGGGGGCTGGGGCGACGCGAACCCGGGCTACTGGTCGCGCGGCACCTACCGCGTGGCCTGCAGCGATGGCGACCGGATCCAGCGCGAGGCCCGCTTCATGATCCGCTGAACGGCCGGAGCACGAGGTCGGCGCGATCCACGAGGGCGGCGGCCCTGGCAATCGCGTCCGCGAGTTCCCGAGCGGCCTGGCGGGCACGCTCCACCTCCCCGTCCTGCAACCCCTCCACCACCGCGGGAAACGCCACGTTCGCGTAGCCATCGTTGCGGTCGGTCGCGAAGACCAGGTTCCGCATGAACGGCCTCCCCACCAGTCCGCCGGGCGATACCAGGCTGGGTTCCACGCCAAGCACCAGGGCATTCGCGCGCTGGATCGCAGTGGCCGGTGCACCCGCCGTCAGCGCACGTTGGCGCACCTCGGCGAATCGGATCCCCGCCTCCTCGAGATGACGCGCCGCCGAATCCACGGCCGCCAGCTCGGCGGCGAGCTCGTCGGCCCCCGTCTGGGTGCGCACGCGCTCCAGCAGGCCGCGGAGGTGGGCCCCCAGTCGCCCGAAGTCGTGCGGCAGCACGGTCGCGTTGGCAAGGCGCCCGATCAGCAGCGCCGCGATCGTCCCGGCGGCCCGGTGCGCGTGGTAGCCCGGATCGCCGAAGCGCTCCATGAAGGTCCAGGTGTCGTACCCGGAGTGATACGACCCGCCGGGACCGCCGAAGCCGAAGTTGAGCGACGGGATTCCCAGGTGGTTGTAGAACGCCACGAAGTCGGACCCGCCGCCGAGGTCGCCGAGCGGCGGGAGTGGCTGGCGGGGCGTCGTGGTGCGCCGTGCCCAGTCGCGGTAGACCGAGACCGTGTCGCGGGGCTGCGGCACGGTGGCCACCACGTCGCGCAGCACCTGGTGCAGCGAGGCCGTCCCGCCGGCACCGAACATCGGCCCGCTGGCGATGACGTCCTGGTTGAGGTAGGCCACCACCTGGCTGGGCATCCGCTCGCCGTCGAGCTCCGCCTGTTCGACTGCCCCTACCAGTCCCCACTCCTCGGCATCCCAGGTGGCAAACACCAGCGTGCGCGCCGGGCGGTAACCCTGCGCCACTGCCTGGCCCCAGGCCCGTGCCGCCTCCAGGATGCTGACCACGCCCGAGACATTGTCCACCGCACCGGGGCTCCACGCATCGCGATGCCCGCCGACCACGACCATCTCGTCGGGATGGATGGCGCCGCGGAGCACGCCGAAGGTGTTGGCGATCCGCTTGTAGGCACGGGAGCCGCGCTCGGGCCACACGGCGACGCGCACGCGCATGGCCTCGCCTCCCACGTGGTAGCGGAAGCCGAGGCCACCCTGCCAGGCGTTGGGGACGGAGGGGCCGTCGAGCCGCTCCAGGATCCGCCGGGCATTGCCGTAGCCGAGCGGCACGACCGGGATGGAGCTGAGCCCGAGCTGATCCTCCGGTTTGCGGTCGGCCCCGGCCAGCGAGGCCCAGCCCGGCGTGGTGGGATCGCCCTGGCCGTTGAAGATCGAGCCGCGCTGCACGCCATCGGGATTGCGCATGGGCCCGAACGGATAGACCTCGCCCACCAGGAATCCATCGTCGAGGGGATCGGAGTAGAGCAGCACGCCGACGGCGCCGCGGCGTTCGGCCTCGCGCGGCTTGATGCCGCGGTAGGAGCGGCCATACCGCGCCAGCACGACCTTCCCTGCCACGCTGATCCCGAGCGAGTCCAGCGTGGCATAGTCGGCGGCGAGTCCGTAATTGACGTACACCACGGGTGCGGTCACGTCGCCCGCCCCGGAGTAGCCATTCATCGCCGGAAAGGGCGGCTCCGCCGTGGTCGGGTCGTCGGCCAGTGGCGGCTCGACCAGCACCAGTCGCTCGCGGCGCGGGTCGAGCAGCTCGACCACCGTGGAATCGTGGTGCGGGAGGTACACCACGAACTCCTGCCGCGAGGTGTCGAGTCCCCACGCGGCCATCTCCCGCAGCACGTAGTCGGCGGTGGCGCGCTGCGCCGGGGTGCCCGCCACGTGAGGCCGCGCGGCGAGGGCGCGCGCATGGCGCTGGGCGGACGCAGTGTCCGGCGTGCGGCGCAGGATGGCCTCGACCGCCCGCAACGTGTCGCTCCCGCCCGGGGTGAAGCCGGTGACCTGCTGTGCCCCGAGGGGCGCCACCACCACGCAACAGGAGATCAGCAGGCGCCGCACGCGGGGACTCCCTGGCAGGGGGCGCCGATCAGTCGACGCCCGTGATGTCGTAGATGAGCAGCGCGGGTGACCCGGGGTTCCGCGCCGCAAAAACGTAGGTGCGACCGTTGATCACCGCCACCTCTCCGGTGTGGAGGCCCTGCGACACCGCCACGTGGCTGAACACCTCCGGCCGGAGCGGATCGGTGAGCCGGAGCAGGTGCAGGCCGTTGCCGCTGCCGCCCTCCGTGGTGGCCACCAGCACGGCGCCATTGGGCGTCACGGCCAGGTCGCTCACGGTGCCCACGCCGGCCAGGAACACGGTGTGCGCGGCGACGGGCGTGCCACTGGCCACGTTCCACACATGGATGGCATTGCCCACATCGGTGCGCGACCCCCACGTCCCGCTGTACCCGACCGTGCCGTGCACCCAGAGGTCCGACGTATAGCGGGCCGTCACGTTGGGGGTGGGGTTGCGGATCGCGAGCGTGGTCGGATCGAGCGCGAAGAAGCCGTTCAGCATGTCGGAGGCGTAGAGCGTGCCCCCGCTCAGCATCACGCCCCACGTGAAGGCCTGGCCCTGGCCGCCGGGATAGGCCTGGCCGATCACCCGGGAGGCCAGGTTGCCGGTCAGCGTTCCCGACACGTCGATGGCCACCACACCGGCGTTGTACCACGCCGCGTAGAGCACCGCATTGGCCTCGTCCATCCAGAGGTTGTGCACCCCGGCGCCGGTGATGCGGAGCGAGGCCACCTCGACAGGATTGTTGAGGTCGCTCACGTCCACCACGTGCAGGTCACCGGACGCCGACAGGCCGACGACGCCGGGCCCCTCCTGCCCCACGAAGAGGTAGCGCTTCTGGCCATTCGGATTGTGGAACCACCACGCGTTGTGGACCTGCGTACCGCCCGGCACGCCGGCCGAGGCGGTGACGATGGTGGACACCAACTGGGGATTGGCGGGCGACCCGCCCTTGATCCCGTTCCCCACGTCGTAGATCCGCAGCCCGGAGTTCCACGCCGACACGAACGCGAGTCCATCGCGCACGAAGGTGTCGTGGATCCCGTAGTTGGGTGGAATGGGCACGGTCGCCACGAGCTGGGGGGCATCCAGTCCCGGGGGTGGAGGCGGCGGAGGCGGGGGCGGCGGAGGGGGCGGAGGGGTGATGGCATCCTCCCCGCAGGCCAGCAGGAAGAGCACGGCGATCAGGCGGCGGAAGCGCATGGGGGATCCGGAGGGCAATCAGTGGTGGCGATCGGGCGCCGCGAGGCCATAGCGGCCCATGCGGTGCTCGTGCCGGGTGCGTTCAAGGACGATGCCGACGGTCAGGTGTCGCACGCGGTCGCCGCCGTAGATCGTGGCCGGATCGGCAATCCCCCCACCGACCTTGGCCACGCGGCCCAGGGTCACTTCCACGAACGGACGGACCCTGACCGGGGTGCCCGTCGGGGCGAGCTCCAGGTCGAGCTGCAGCGTGTGGAGCGACCACCGGAGCACACCCAGGATCGAGTTCTCCAGGTGGGGCCGCTGGGTGCGGTAGGGATCGGTGAGGCGATGCTCCTCGGGGCGTTCGGTCCGCTCGAATCGGTACGCGGCCCCGAACCGTCCCCGGCGGACGGCACCTTCGACCAGCGCGGAATGGAACACGAAGGTGCCCTCGAGCTCGTCGTTGCGCGCCCATTCCGCCAGCAGGTAGCGACGGCCCGTCGGGTCCTGGTGGTCCCAGCGAACGGCGACGGACCGCTTCCGGTGCACGCCACCTGCGCCGGGGCGGTGCTCGGGTGAATGCACCCGTGCGGCACTCGCCTGCAGCTCGAGGCCGCGTCGCGGGGTGGCCGTGAAGCGGGCGCTCCACGAGTCGCCGAACCGCCAGGTCCCGTCGTGGCGGATCAGGGGCCACTGCCCGGGGCGCTCGGGTTCGTCGCCGTTGAACACCGCCGCCTCCACCAGGAACGCCCCACGGCGCACCTGCGCCACGGCCACGGCCCGCTCGAGCACCTGGGCGAAGTGGTGATTGACCGGGTAGGAGAGGAACGGCCGCGACATGGGGTCGTCGGTGCCGAACGGTGCGAATCCCTTGCCCATTGCCAGGCCGACTTCCCACGCGCCATCGTGCCGGCCGAGCAGGTCGCTGCCGACCAGCATCAGTTCATGCACGGTCGTGTGCGGGTGGCGCCGATCCACGTACCCTTCGCCCCAACCCCCTGGGGTGAGCTCGCCGCGTGGCATCGTGAGCGATTCGAGATTCACGGTGGCGCGGAACTGCAGCCCGTGTCGCAGGGCGACGTCCAGCGAGGCGGTGGGCTGCGAGAGGCGGAGCTCGGTGTCGGTGCCGCCTCCCGGGGCCGGATCGGCATGACGAAGGGCGACGACGCCGCGGGCCATCCATTCCGCGCGCCCCTGGGCGGCGAGCGGCGAGGCGCCGAGGGCGAGGACCACCCCGGCGCGGATCATCCGGTGCCGGATGCGCTCCTGCCGGGGCCCCGGTCGCGCAGGGTGGCGCGCCAGTAGTCGCGGTTCATCCGGTGGATCACCTCGAGGGGGATCTCCTTGGGACAGGCCGCCTCGCACTCCCCGAAGTTGGTGCACCCGCCGAAGCCCTCCTGGTCCATCTGGAGCACCATGGCGCGAACCCGGCGATCGCGTTCGGCCTGACCCTGCGGGAGATGCCCGAGGTGCGACACCTTGGCACCGGTGAAGAGCATCGCCGAGGCATTGGGACAGGCGGCCACGCAGGCCCCGCACCCGATGCAGGCCGCGGCGTCCATGGCCAGGTCGGCGTCGTCCTTGGGCACCGGGATCGCATTGCCGTCGGGCGCCGAACCGGTCGGCGCGGTGATGAAGCCGCCCGCGGCGATGATGCGGTCAAGGGCCGTGCGATCCACCACCAGGTCGCGCAGCACGGGGAACGCGCCGGCCCGCCACGGCTCGATGGTGATCTGGTCGCCATCCCGGTATTCGCGCATGTGGAGCTGGCACGTGGTGGTGGCCTGCCGCGGACCGTGAGCCCGGCCATCGATCATCAGCGAGCACATGCCGCAGATCCCCTCGCGACAGTCGTGATCGAAGGCGATCGGCTCCTCGCCCCGGGCCACCAGCGCCTCGTTGACCTCGTCGAGCATCTCCAGGAACGACATGTGCTCGTTGGCCACGGCCTCGTATAGCCGGAACTCGCCCGGCGCATCGGGACTCGCCTGACGCCACACCTTGAGGGTGAGGCGGATCGCGTGGGATCCCTCGCTCCGCTCGGGATGAGCGGTGCCGTGCAGCGATGATGCACGAGCAGGAGAAGAGGCACCGCTCACTTGTAGCTCCTCGTGGCCAGCTTGACGTTCTCGAAGCGCAGCGGTTCCTCGTGGCGCACCGGGTCCTTCCCTTCCCCCGCGTGCTCCCACACGGCCACGTGGGCGAACCGTTCGTCGTCGCGCCGGGCCTCGCCGTCGGGCGTCTGGTGCTCGGTGCGGAAGTGACCGCCGCACGACTCCTCGCGCACCAGCGCGTCCCGGCACATCAGCTCGGCGAACTCCATGAAGTCGGGCACCCGGCCCGCCTTCTCCAGCGACTGGTTGAGCGTGGCCGCGGCGCCGGTGACCCGCAGGTTGCGCCAGAACTCGGCCCGGATCTCCGGGATCCGGCGCAGCGCCTCCTCCAGCCCGGCCCGGTCGCGCGCCATGCCGCACTTCTCCCAGAGCAGGGCGCCGAGCTCGCGGTGGAAGGAATCCACCGAGCGGGTGCCGTCGATCGCGAGCAGGCGCTCCAGCCGCCCGCGGCACTCCGCCTCCGCCGCGGCGAAGGCGGGATGCTCGACCCCCACCGGGGCCAGCCCCCCCGCGGCGAGGTAGTCGCCGATGGTGTACGGCAGGATGAAGTAGCCGTCGGCCAGCCCCTGCATCAGGGCGGAAGCCCCCAGGCGGTTGGCACCGTGGTCGGAGAAGTTGGCCTCGCCGATCACGTGGAGCCCGGGCAGGGTGCTCATCAGGTTGTAGTCCACCCAG
>CAZNOJ010000085.1:0-10973 GCA_964574665.1 uncultured Gemmatimonadaceae bacterium | reverse complement strand
GCGACCCGCCTTCACGGCATCACCAGCCGTCGCACCGTGATGGTGGCGATCCCCAGGTCATCTTCGGTGCGGAACGCCATCCGGTCGGTGCCGATCGCCAGCGGGGGATTGCCGCTCGCCTCGCTGATCCGCCCCAGGATGCGGCCCTCGCGATCGAAGGCGGTGGCGGCCCAGCCGTCCTGGCGGGGGACCTTGTAGTCGAACACCCAAAGCGTGCCGTCGGGCGCCAGGCGCGCGCGATCGAACGCCGGCAGCGAGTCGGCGTGCTCCTCGCCGGACATCTGCTGCCGGATCATCGCCGTGTCAGGGACACCGCCCCCCATGGTCATCATCGCCATCCCGCTCGACGAGGTGCTCACCCCGCTGACCTGGTCGATGAAGTCGGAGATGTAGTCCTGCCAGACCTGGTCGGTGACCGCGACCCGGGGCCGATGGACGCGCAGCACCCGTTGCACCGCGCCGGTGGTGTCGCGCCACTCGAAGCGGTAGGTGTTGGGATCGGTCACCACGAAGCGGCCGTCCCAGGCGAAGACGCTCGGGAACGCCGTCAGCATCGGCCCCGAGGCCATGCGCACGGCGGCCACCGCGCGACCGCCGCCCGGCAGCTCGATCACCCGAGCCGCCGACGCGTCCGCCTCCTCATCCGCCGTGGCGAACAGCCGGCGCGTGGTGCCCGCCGTGGTGTCAAGCAGTGCGGTCTTGATCCCCGGCAAGCCGACGGCGTCCCCGGTGCCGAAGATGCCACCCCAGAGCATCACTTCGTCGCCAAGCATGCCCACCGGCGAGGTGGCGCCCATCCCCATCGCGTCGCTGATGGACCACTCGCGCCCGGGACCAGCCGCGGGATCGAAATGGGAGATGCGCCCGTTGCGGAAGTCCATGACCAGGAATCGATCGCCACCGATCGGCAGGATGGTGCCCACGGCCCCGTACTCGCCCGGCCCCGACCCCTGTCGGCCAAACTCCTGCCGGCTGGCGCCATCGGCGCTGAACAGCACCAGCACCTGTCGCTGTCGGTCGATGCCGAGCAGCCGGCCGTCGCCCAGAAAGAGGGCTGGAGTCACGGTGGAGATGTCGGCGGCCTCGTCCTCGGCCGACCCCGCGATCACCGCGAGTGGGGTGGCATCAAGCGTGATCGCCGGCGCCGCCGCGAACCCGGCGGGATCGTGCACCAGCACCTCCACGCCCCCCGAATCGCTCCGCGTCGGTTCCACGCGTCCGCCTGTTTCCCGTCGCGCCGCCGCGTCGCCGCCGCAGGCCGCGAGGAGCAGCACCATCGCCAGTCGCTTCATCATTGGTCTCCCGCCGCGATCGGGCGGACTTCGAGGTAGCCGAGGTCGAGGTCGTCGGTGCGGCGGACGAGCGCCCGGTCGCCATCCACATCGAGGAGCGCCCAGTCGCGAGGCAGCACGAGGCGCCGGGCGAGCCGGCCGTCGCGCCCGAGCTGCATCCAGGTGGTGCTGGTGTCCACCGGGACCTCGTTCTGGCGGATCCAGAGATCGCCGTCGCGCGCCACCAGCACGCGGTCGTAGGGCGCCACCGAGTCGGCAAAGACCGTGGAGAGCGCCATCGCCACCAGCTGGTTCCGCATGGCCTCGGGCACCTGCATCTGGTCGAGCTGCCGATTCTCGCGCGCGTTGACGGAGTCCTTCATCTCCTGCGTGGCGGCCCGCAGCGGGAGCGCGAAGCGCGTGGAGCGCACCAGCGCGCCGTCGAGGTCGTGCTCCCGGATCGTCCAGTCGCCGTTGTTGACCACCACGAGCCGGTCACCCCAGACCGTCTGCAGCGGCGAGGGGCCGAAGGTGACGAAGCGACGCGACGGGAACTCCTGCCCCCCTTCGCTGAAGACGGTGGGATAGGCCAGCTCGCCCTCGGCCACCACCACCGTGTCCCAGGCGCCGCTCCCCGGCCGCGACCGGATGAGGTAGCGCGGCTCGCGCGAAGGGGGACCGGATCGCTCGGTCTGCTGTCCCATCTGGTAGAGGATGGCGAGCAGGGTGCCATCGGGGCCGGAGCCGAAGATCTGGATCTCGAATCGCGGTCCCTCGCCGAAGCTCCGCTCCGCACCGGTGGTGAGGTCGCCCCGCAGCACCTTCGCGCTGCTCCGGGTCATCTCGACCAGGAGCAGCGAATCCCCGCCCAGGCGGAGCGGCATCATCGCGCGGAACTCGTCGGGACCTTCCCCGCGGCGACCGTAGCTGCCGAGCACGGTCCCGCTCGGGTCGAAGCGGCGGAAGGTGTACTCGCGGTTGTGCAACGCCAGGACGGCGTCGTCCTGCAGCCAGCCCCGCGAATAGAAGGTGCCGTCG
Source organism: uncultured Gemmatimonadaceae bacterium (assembly GCA_964574665.1). Classification (GTDB taxonomy): domain Bacteria; phylum Gemmatimonadota; class Gemmatimonadetes; order Gemmatimonadales; family GWC2-71-9; genus Palsa-1233. The sequence continues at coordinate 8,664 of CAZNOJ010000085.1, read as the reverse complement.
AACTCCGGGGACGCATCCTCCCCGCCGATCGCGAAGGTCGGCTCGCCCAGGGTGGCGAGCGGCACCGCTTCCACCGCGGCGGCGGAGTGCTCCACGATCGTGACGCCCGCCGAGTCGCGCGCCACGATCCCCTCCACGCCATCCGCGCCACCGGCCCCGCCACAGCCAGCCAGCAACAGCGTGACCCACGCCAGTCGTGCTCGTCGCATCACCATCACCTCACACGGGGGAAGAAGTCGCCGGCTCACTCCGGCCGGAAATGGGGATTCTCGATCACGCCCAGCACGTTCCCGAAGGGGTCGTGCACCGACCCGATGCGAATCCCCTCGCCCACGTCCTGGATCGCCTCATGCTCGGTGGCTCCCATGGCGATCAGGCGGGCGTAGGCGGAATCGGCGTTCGTGACGCCCCAGTACGCCACGCCCGACTCGCTCCTGGCGGCGGCGGCGGAGTCGTCGGGAACGATGCCCAGCTCGAACCCGCCGATGTTGAACCCCACGTAGAACGGCTCGTCGAAGTAGGGTGCCACGCCGGTCACCTCCTGGTACCATGCCTTGGCGGCGGCGAGGTCGCGGGCCGTGTACTTCGCGGTGCGGAGGCCGAGCAGGTGGCGCGTGCTGTTGGTCATGAAATCTCCCGCAGGATGCTGCCCCAGGCGCGCGGGCGGGGTGGCACGTTCGAGTCGGCAACCGGCGAGCCCGACCACCACCAGGGCCGCTGCGACGAAGCGTCGCGTCACCGCGCCGTGCCCAGGCGCGTCGTATCGAGCAGCACGCGCACCAGCTCGGCGCGATGCCAGCCGGCAGCGGTGCCCTGCACCCGCATCAGGACACCCGGTTCGGCAATGAACGGATACGAGACGTCGAACCGTGCCGCGCCGAGCACGGCACCGGTGGTGGCATCGCGCACCTCGATCACCGTGTCATAGACGCGGTCCACGTCACGGATCGCGGCACTGCCGTCGGTGGCCTGCAGCCCCTGCTCCCAGTCGGGATCGCCTGCCTTGCCCACGATCCAGAGGCGCCCCGCCGTGTCCACCCAGGCATCCTGCACCGACGACTGCGGCGGTCGCCCGGGGGCCGGCCCGTTGAGGGCATCATGGGCCACGAACCACTCCGGTGCATCCTCGAGGCGACGCAACAGGTTGCCGTCGAGGTCCCACTGTTCCAGGCGCCACCGATGGGTCATCGCTACCGTCCACACCGTGCCGGAGGCCCCCGCGACGATGCGTCGCGGCGACGGGATCACCGAGTCGCTGGCGCCGACCCGCCGGATCTCGCCGCCCTCGCTGTCGAGGAGGAACCAGGGCAGCGGTTCGCCGAAAACAGCGGGTGCCACCGCGAGGCGGCCGCCGGCCAGCACGATCGCGTCCCACGGCGCCACGGGCAGCGCGACCGAGCGTGCAAAGACCCGCTCGGGGGAGTAGACCAACGCGCGGCGCGCGCCATCGAACACCCAGACCGAGTCGCCGGGCCCGATCCGGGCAAAGAGCGGCTCGACGAACCCATTCGACAGCGAATCCTGGCCACCCAGCACCCCCAAGTATTCGCCGGAATCGCCGTACACCACCGGCAGCGCCGGGACCGACCCGGGTTGGGGAACCAGGATCCGGTAGCCACCGGGGTGGCGGGCGGAGACCCGCGGCCAGGTAGCCATGGCCCCGTCCCCCGACTCGGCGCCGAGGGTGGTCATCGGCTCGAGACGAATCGGCGCCACGTCCGGCGAGCCGGCGGAACAGGCCGCAAGCGAGAGCGCCCCGGCGATCCCCGGCCATCGGCACCGGGCGAGAGGCGCCCGGGTGTGTCGTGCTCGGAACATCGCCGCTCCTCCGGGTTGGGTTGGGTCGGCTCGACCGCTGGCTGGTGGCAGGATCCGGAGAGTCACCCCCGCGGCGAATTTCGGCAAGGGAGGTTGGTGATCCGGAATGCCCGGTTCCCTCGCAGTCTGGGAGAACCCCTCGTGGAGCAGCCATGACCCCGGTCCGCCGTCCCCTGGTTGTCGCCACCCTGCTGGCCGCGTGCAGCGGCGGTGGGGGACCGACCACGCCGCCCCCGCCCCCGCCACCGCCGCCCCCAGCTCCGGCCACGGTGACCGTGTCCCCCGCCACCGGGAGCGTCTCGGTCGGCGCCACCCTCGCCCTCGCCGCCACGGTCCGCGACGCTGCCGGACAGGCGATGCAGGGTCAGGCCATCAACTGGTCCACGTCCAACCCCGGGATCGCCTCGGTCTCGAACACCGGCGTGGTCACCGGCGTGTCCCAGGGGGGACCGGTGACGGTGACCGCCACCAGTGGCGGCAAGTCCGGCACCGCGGCGATCAGCGTGACCGTGCCACCCGTGGCCACGGTCGGGGTGACGGCACCGCAGTCCACCATCGGTCTGGGCGCCACCATGCAGCTGACCGCCACGCCTCGCGACGGTGGTGGGGCACCGCTCACGGGACGAACCATCACCTGGTCGAGCAGCAATCCCGCCGTGGCGTCCGTCAGCGGCACCGGGCTCGTCACCGCCCTGACGCTCGGTGGACCGGTCACGATCACCGCCACCAGTGAAGGCAAGAGTGGCAGCGTCGCGGTCACCGTGGCGCGGCCCGCGCTGCGCCAGGGCTGGACGCTGCAGCGCCAGATTTCGGTCGCGGCCGGCAGTGCGGCCGCACCGGCCGGCTACTCGGTGATGGTGCAGCTGGATCATGCGGCGCTGGTCGCCGCGGGGAAGTCGCTCGCCTCGGGCAACGACCTGCGCGTGGCGCTCTGGACCGGGACGCAATGGGTCGAGCAGGACCGGGTCCTCGATGCGGGCTCGAGCTGGAACTCTGCCATCACCCGGATCTGGTTCCGGGTGCAGGCCCCCATCGCCGCCAACGCCACCGACGCCGGCTACTACCTGCACTACGGCAATCCAGCCGCCGCGGCCGATGCGCCGGCCAATCCCGACCAGGTCTTCCTCTTCCACGACGACTTCGAGTCCGGCACGCTGTCGCGCTGGAGCCAGTCATCCACCACCTGGAGCAACGTCGGGACCCGCGCCCATCGAGGCAGCCGTTCGCTGCGGCACGGGCCGGAAGGCCCACAGGGCCGCCGCATCGTGGCGGACCCGGCCCTCGACGTCGGGGATGTGTACGTGGACGCCTGGTGGAATGTCTCGTCGCTCAACACGGAGTTCAATTCGAGCCAGATGCCGCGCTATCGCCCGGCCATCGGGATGTACTACACTCTTTTCTGCCTGTGCATCGGCGGGCAGATGGGATTCAACATCGCCTCGTACCTCAATGACACCTACACCGACGTCGCCCTGCCGACCGGCACGCCGCAGCCGAACACCTGGATGCGGGTGGGCACCGCGATGCACAACGACTGGTACCGCGTCTACTACAACAACAACCTTGCGCTGCAGGTCAACAACTTCAACGCGATGGCCAGCGGCAACGTGGGATTCGACAAGTTCGTGATCCCCGATGGCGACGAGCTGTGGCTGGATGACGTGGTGGTGCGCCGCTATGTCTTCCCGGAGCCCGCAGCCACCTTGGGGAGTGAAGGAACCAGCCCGTGAATCAGCTGCGGCCCAGCGCGGCGGGTGCACGCGCCCGCCCGCTGGCCGTGGCCAGCACGGCGAGGGCCAGCAGGTAGGGCAGGGCGAGCAGCAGCTGGTACGGCACCTCCACGCCGGAGGCCTGCACCAGGTACTGCAGCGCGGCGGCCCCGCCGAAGAGGAGCGCGGCGAGTGCCGCCCCGGCGGGGTGCCACCGGCCGAGCACCACGATCGCGATCGCGATGAAGCCGCGTCCGGCCGTCATCCGTTCGGTGAAACCGCCCACCTGGGCCAGCACCAGCGAAGCGCCGCCCAGTCCGGCGAGCGCCCCGCCCAGCACGGTGCCACCCACCCGCACCCACCGCACTCGCACTCCGGCCGCCGCAGCCGATTCGGGGGATTCGCCTGCGGCGCGGAGCGCCAAGCCGAATCGCGTGGCAAACAGCACCCAGCACGCCAGTGGCACGATCAGGTAGGTGAGATAGGTGAGTGGCGACTGAACGAACAACACCGGCCCCACCCCCGGGATCGCGGAGAGCAGGGGAATGGCCACCGGCGCCAACGTGGGCACTCCCAGCGAGGCCCCGGCCGCACCGAGCAGCGACGGGGTGAGCAGCCCGGTCACGCCCGTGGCAGCCAAGGTGACCGCCGTCCCCACCAGGATCTGGTCGCCCCGGAGTCCGACCGCCATCACCGCCACCAGCAGCGCGGTCGCCGCGCCCGCCACGATCCCCAGCGTCGCCCCGGTCCACGCACCGGCGTGCACGCCGCCCAGTGCCGCCGCGAAGGCACCGGCCAGCATCGCTCCCTCGATGCCGAGGTTGAGGACGCCGCCCCGTTCGGCGATCGCCTCCCCCACCGCCGCCAGGGCCAGCGGCGTCGCGACGCGCAGGGTCGCCGCCCCGAAGGCGATCAGCAGTTCGGGATCGGTCACGAGCGTCGCCTGCTCCCGACCACCAGGGCGAGGATCACGGTGGCCTGCACCACCAGCGTCGCGACCGCGGGGATGCCCGCGTCGCGCTGCATCGCGCCGGCGCCGGCCTCGAGCGCCCCGAAGAGCAGGGCCGCCAGCGCGATGCCGAACGGGGAGAGTCGCCCGAGCAAGGCAACGGCGATGGCCGTGAAGCCGTAGCCCGGCGTGATCCGCTGGTACAAGGCATGGGAGACGCCACTCACCTCCACGGCACCAGCCAGCCCGGCCAGCGCCCCGGAGCCGAGCAGCGCGGCACTCACCACGCCGGTCACGGGAATCCTCCCGGTGATCCGTGCCGCCACCGGCCCGGCACCCACGGCCTTGAGCGCGAACGCCGCGCGACTCCGACGGGCCAGCACGGCGAGGAGCAGCACGAGCACCACGCCGAGGACCAGCCCCCAATGCAACCGATAGCCAGGCAGGAGGCGAGGCAGGCGGGCGGCCACGGCGATCGGGTCGGACTGCGGATACGTGCCGGCGGACTCCTGCAGCGGACCGGTGACCATCCAGCTCACCAATCCCTCGGCGACGAAACCGAGCAGCAGGGTGGTGATCACTTCGGTCACCCCGAATCGCGACCGCAGCACCACCGGGACCACCATCCAGAGCGCACCCGCCACGGTGCCGGCGAGCAGCACCGCCGGCACGGCAAAGGCCATCGGCATGCCACCAACAGCGAGACCGATCCAGGTGGCCGCGATCGCCCCGGTCGCGAGCTGGCCCTCCATCCCGATGTTGAAGGCCCCCGCTCGGGCGGCCAGCCCGAAGGCGAGGCCGAGGATCAGGAGCGGGACCGCGCGCACCAGGGTCGCCGAGAGCACCGCGTCGGCCGATCCGAAGGCGCCGCGCCACAGGGCACCGAGCGCGGCGGTCACGTCGAAGCCGAAGAGCCACAGGAATCCCGCCAACGCGACGAGTCCCACGGCGAATGCCGCCGCAAAGAGCGCGGCCTCGCCTCGCGAACGGGCCAGGACTGCCGTCGTCATGCCAATCCCAGCATCGCATCGCCCACGGCATCGCGCGAGCTCGTGACGGGGAGTTCGCGCACCACGCCAGCCTGCACCACCAGGATGCGATCGGCGATGCCGAGCAGCTCATCGAGATCCGAGGCATGCACCACCACGCACGCACCCAGCTGCGCCGCCTCGCGCAACCGGCGGTGGAGCTCCGCGGTGGCACCCAGGTCGAGTCCGCGGGTGGGGTCTTCTGCCACGAGCACGGCGGGTGCCTGCTCCAGGGTCCTTCCCAGGATGAAGCGCTGCTGGTTGCCGCCAGACAGGCTGCCTGCCAGGGCGCGGGGGCCGTCCGCCTTGACCTGATGGCGGTCGAGCAACGCGGCAGTGCGCGCCGCGACCGCGTCCCATGCAAGCCAGCGGGGCGCACCCGGGTAGTGGCCGAGGAGGTAGTTCTCCGTCAGCGTGAGCTCGGGGATGAGCGCCTCGGTGCTGCGGTCCTCGGGGATGAACCCCACGCTGCCGTGCACCGTGACGTCGTGCCGTGTCGCTTCCACCCCGGCGATGGTGCGCAGCAACTCGCGCTGGCCGTTGCCCTCGACGGCCGCCACGCCCACCACGTCCCCTCGACGCAGCGCGATGGACCCGACCTGCACCACGACCTCGCCCGGCACGGGGGGCGCGCCGGCCCGGGGTGTGGTGGCCGTGGCGGCGCCGAGCATCGCGCGGGCGAGCGTCGCCTCGTCCTGCGCCGCGGCGCGGTCGCTCAGGACCACCTGCCCGCGGCGCAGGACCGTGACCCGGTCGGCCACTCCGGTCACCTCGCGCAGCTTGTGGGTGATCAGCGCCACGGCGCCGCCGGCGTCGGCAAAGCCCCGGATCCAGGTGAGCAGGGTCGCCACCTCCCGTGGCGCCAGCACCGCGGTGGGCTCGTCGAGCAGCAGCACTCGCGCGTGCGACGCCAGTGCCTGCACGATCTCCAGGCGCTGCCGGAGCTGCACCGAGAGCGTGGCCGTGGCGGCGGTCACGTCGAGCGCAAAGCCGAGTCGCGTCACCTCGGCGGCCGCGCGGCGCTCCAGGTCGCGTCGCGACCCCGACCAACCGGCCGCGAGGGCGATGTTCTCCGCCACGGTGAAGGCCGGGACCGAGGTGAAGTGCTGGTGCACCATCCCGAGGCCGCGCCTTCGTGCGTCGCGTGGTGTGCGCACCGGATGACCGTCCACCTGCACTTCGCCCGCCTGCGGGACGAGCAGCCCGTGCGCCACGCGCATCAGCGTGCTCTTGCCGGCGCCGTTCTCGCCCAGCAGCGCGTGGACCTCCCCGGCGGCGACGTTGAAGGAGACGTCGTCGAGGGCCCGCGTGGGGCCGAAGTGGTGGGTGATGTTTGAGAGCGTCAGCACGAAGTGAGTCCTGAGTCCTGAGACGTGGGGGAGAGAGCACGCTCAGTGCTCAGGACTCACCCCGCACTGCCCAATCACAACCCCGTCGGATGATCGTGAAACTCCCACGCCAGGCCGAACCGTCCCCCCAGGTGCTCGGCCAGCGCCTTGACGCCCACCGTCTCGGTGGCGTAGTGCCCCGCGTACAGCACGTTGATCCCCGCCTCGAGCGCATCGAAGGTGGTGTGGTGGGCGCCCTCGCCGGTGATGAACGTGTCGAGACCCGCCGTGGCGGCCGCCGCGATTCGCGAGCCGCCGCCGCCGGTGATGATCCCCACCCGCACGCTGGTGGCGGGTCCCCCGGCGATCACGTGGACCCGCTGGCCGAGCAGCTCCTCGAGGCGCACGGCCAGCATGTCGCGCCCGATCACCAGGTGGCCCGACGCGCCGAACGGGACGCCCCGGAACTCGTCGAACGGCACCGGGTCGAGGATGCCGAGGAGCCGCGCCAGGACGGCGTTGTTGCCCACCTCGGGATGGAGGTCGAGGGGAATGTGGGCGGCATAGACGGCCACGTCGTGATCGAGCAGCGCCTTCAGCCGCCGATACCGGCGCGCCGTCATCGGCTGCGAGCCGTCCCAGAAGAGGCCGTGGTGCACCACCAGCAGCGTCCCCGGCGGTGACTCCGCCACGACGCGGTCAATCGTGCGCTGCGAGGCGTCCACCGCGGCCACGATGGCGGTCACGTCGCCGCCGTTCTCCACCTGCAGTCCGTTGAGCGCCTCGGGGTAGTCTGGCACCTCGGCGATGCGGAGGTAGCGATCGAGGTACTCCGTCACCTCGGCCAGCCCCACGCTCCTCATGGCGGAGGGTCCTCGCCGGCGCGACCGGCCTCGACGATCGAGTCCGACGCCAGCCGGATCCGCGCCATCACCGCGTCGGGCACCGAGTCGGTGAACAGCGGGTTGAGCGCGAAGCGGATCACCCCGCTGCCCAGGCCGAACGATTCCACGCGCGGGACGAAGCTTCCCTGCTGCACTTCGCGTCCGACCAGCAGCATCGCCCGCGGGAGGTCGATCACCGCCGAGGCGACCACGCGTTCCGGGGCGAGCGATGTCTGGTCGGCGTTGGCGCCATACACGTGCACGCCGGCGTTCTCGAGCACGGCCGAGAAGAGGCCCAGCGCCGCGGCATCGGCGTTGTGATGGATCTCGTCCACTCCGAGCCGGATCATCGCCAGGGCGGCTTCCTTGCCGGCCGCCGCATCATCGAAGGAGTTGAGGTACGTGAGCCGGGTGTCCACCGCCGGGTTCACCGCGCGGGCGCCCGCCACCCAGCCGTCGTAGCCGAGCACGATCGGCGGCAACTCCATGCCACCCACGAAGCCGATGCGGTTGGAGCGCGTGAGTCCCCCCGCCACCATGCCGAGCAGGTAGGTGGCCTCGTGGAAGCGGAACACCAGCGGCACCACGTTGCCCTGCACGCGCTGCCCGCTCGTGATCGCGAAGACGGTTCCCGGGTATTCCGTGGCGACCCGTTCGGCGGGAAGCTGGAACTCGAAACCGTGGCCGAAGACGAGCTGGTAGCCCTGTGCGGCGTAGCTGCGCAGCGCCTCTTCCTGTTCTGCCGGCGTGCGCGCCTCGACATGCGAGATCTCGGCAAAGGCGGAATCGCGCAGCTGGAGCAGGCCGGCGTACGCACCGGCATTCCAGGCAGCATCGTTGATGGAGCCGGGGGTGACCAGGGCCACGCGGAAGACGTCAGGTGGCGCGGGTGCACGATCCGCGCAAGCGGCCACGACGACGAGGAGCGGGAGGAGGCGGCGCATCCCT
>CAZNOJ010000084.1:8195-10986 GCA_964574665.1 uncultured Gemmatimonadaceae bacterium | reverse complement strand
CCTCGGCCGCGACGCTTGGCGGTCACGCGCACATCGGTGCCAAGCCGCTGGCGAAGCACCTCCTCGACACGGCGCGCATCGGCACTCGCGGGACGCCCCGCCGCCGACTTCTTCATCATCTTGCCGCGCACCTTGTCGGTGGCATCGCCGCGCACCACCGACTCGGTGTGCCGCACCGACCACCCCTCCACCACCGCCTGCTCCGCGAGCCGGGCGATCGCGGCCGGATCCTCGAGGGCGAGCAGCGCCCGGGCGTGACCTTCGGACAGCTCGCCGGCCTGGATCCGCTGCTGCACCTTCTGCGGCAACTTCAACAACCGCAATGTGTTAGCCACCGTTGAACGATCTCGGCCAACGAGGCGAGCCACCTCAGCCTGGGCGATCCCGAACTCACCGATCAGTTGCTGGTAGCCCAGCGCCGTGTCAATCGGAGTGAGGTCATCCCGCTGGAGATTCTCGATCAGCGCGAGCGTGAGCGCCGACTGATCGTCCACCTCCCGCACCACCGCCGGTACCGTCTGCCACCCCAGCCGCTGGACCGCCCGCCAGCGCCGCTCGCCGGCGATCAGCTCGAAGCCGGTCCCCACCGGACGCACCACCACCGGCTGCAACAACCCGGAGGCCTGAATCGAGGCGGCCAGCTCCCCCAGCGCCGCTTCATCGAATTGGCGCCGGGGCTGCCACGGGTTGGGCACGATACTCCCCACCGCCAGGTCGCGGAGCGCCCCGGACGCCTCGGCCTGCTCCCGCGACATCGGACCCAGCAACGCTTCGAGGCCGCGCCCCAAACGCTTGGAATCACTCATGATACGCCTCCGAGCGAGCGACCACGACTGGCCGATTCCACCCGCTTGATCAGCTCCTCGGCGACGGCCAGATAGCTCTTCGCCCCGACCGACTGGACGTCGTACAGGAGGATCGGCTTCCCGAACGAGGGCGCCTCGGCGAGGCGGACATTGCGGGGAATGACGGTCCGGAAGACCTTGGGCCCGAAGTACTCCTTGGCCTCCGCCACCACCTGCTTGGACAGGTTGAGGCGGTTGTCATACATGGTGAGGAGCACCCCGTCAATCTGGAGGGCCGGATTGAAGTTCTGCTGCACCAGCCGGACCGTGTTGAGCAGCTGGGAGATGCCCTCGAGGGCGTAGTACTCGCACTGGATCGGGATCAGGACGCCGTCCGCCCCCGTGAGGACGTTCAGGGTCACCAACCCCAGCGACGGAGGACAGTCCACGAGGATGTAGTCATAGTCTCCCCGCACCGCCTGGAGCGCCGCCCGGAGCCGCCCTTCCCTGTTCGCACCCCCCACCAGCTCCAGCTCCGCCCCAACCAGGTCCTGCGTGGCCGGAACCACATGGAGGTATGGCAGCTGGACGTCGGGTCGAGCCACCTCCGAGAGCGGCACCCCATCCACCAGGACGTCGTACAGCGACTTTCCCACCTCGCCCTTCTCGATCCCGACGCCGGAGGTGGCGTTCCCTTGGGGGTCGGCATCAATCAGGAGCGTCCGCCGCTCCGCGATGGCCAAGGACGCGGCAAGGTTCACCGCGGTGGTGGTCTTGCCGACCCCACCCTTCTGATTGGCGATCGCGAGGATTCGAGCCATGGACAATGAGCCTGGGCACAGGGAGGGGGCGAACGGGGAACGCGGGCGAATCTACCGATTCGACGAGCCGGCGCAACTATGCGTTTCACGTGAAAACCCCTCCAGGGACAGCCGCGGAGGGGTTTCACGTGAAACAGTCATTTCTTGTGTTGCGTTCCTAAACAATTGTCGCCAAACAATTTATAGCAACAGTTGTCAGGTGTGGCCCAGTCGGGGGTCGTCGTAGAAGTCGATGACCTGGTTGATGTTGATGAAGCTGGTCTGGCCGAGGGGGGTGATTCCGGGGATCTTGGGTCCTGGGATTCTGCCCGGGAGCTCTTCCTGGGTGTAGGTGTTCCGCCAGAGCATCCCTTCGGCGTTCATGACGACTTCAGAGGCCTCCCCGTCGGCCTCGTCGGTTTCGCCGAAGCGGCCGATGGCGCAGCTGTGCGTAAGCCGCAGGTCCTTGAACATGATGCGGTGCGTCTGGTCCTGGTCGTAGATCGAGACGCCGGCGGTCTCGGGGGAGTCGAGCCCGAAGAGCGTGACCGTGGTGCCATCGGTGAGGTGGACCGTGCGGGCGGGCATCAGGCGGTCCTTGATGTGCTTGCCGGTCAGGTTCTCGTGCGTGAGCACGGGAGACTGCGGGGTCGTCGGCGCGCCCCAGAACTCGAGGTGCCACGGCCAGCCCGGCACGAGGATGCGCACGGTGTAGTCGGGGCGCACCATGACGCGCCAGTTCCCGCTGGTGAAGAAGGAGTATCCCGGCGCGCCGTCGAACGTCAGTCGGCCGATGGGCACCGTGGATTCGCATGTCGCTGGCGGGGGGGCATTCACCGTGATCTGCGCGGTGGCGCTCTTTCCCTCGATCGTCGCGGTCACCGTGGCCTGCCCGGGACTCACCCCCGTCACGGCGCCGTTGTTCACCGTGGCCACCGCCGGAGCCGACGAGCTCCAGGTGGCGGTGCGGCCGATGATCGCGGTCCCCGTGGCGTCCCGCGCGGTGGCCGTGATCACCGCGGTAGTGCCCACCAGAAGCGTCTGGCTGGTGCTGCTCAGCGTGACCGAGGCCACCGTGATCGGAGGCGGTGGGGGCGGCGGCGGGGGTGGGGGTGGGGGTGGGGGTGGCGGCGCCGGTGGGGGGGAGATGGGGTTGCTGCTTCCGGACGAACACCCGGACGTGGCGGCGCCGAGGAGCGTCGCGGC
>CAZNOJ010000084.1:5537-8095 GCA_964574665.1 uncultured Gemmatimonadaceae bacterium | reverse complement strand
GCGCAGCCCCAGGGTCGGCAGAGGAGCGACCGCGGAGCGCCATCGGCGCGACGATCGGGCGCGACGGCGCTGACCCTGGGGCTACGCTATTACGGCGGGAGCCGGAGCAGGGAGCGGGGTCCTCGCTACGCGCGGATCCAGCGGAAGATCTCGCGCACCGTGGGCTTCTTGCCGTACATCAGGATCCCGGTCCGGTAGATCCGGCCCGCCACCCAGGTGGTGATCAGCAGGCCCACCACGAGCAGGCCGAGCGAGATCACCAGCTGCGAGATCGGCACCGACGCCATGGACCAGCGCACCGGCATCACCATCGGCGAGAAGAACGGCACGAACGACAGCCCCACCGCGAGGCCGGCGTTGGGGTCGCGGATCGCGGCGAAGACGCCGAAGAAGCCGAACACCATCAGCATCGTGAACGGCATCATGAAGGTCTGCAGCTCCTGCACGGCATTGACCATCGAGCCGATCGCGGCGAACACCGCCCCGAAGAGCAGGAAGCCGAGCACGAAGTAGAGCAGGAAGACGACCAGCAGGTCGGGCGGGAAGGCCGGCATCGAGATCGCCTGGACCGCCGCGCCGTCAATGCCGAACAGCGACGCGATCCGGCCCCGCTGGGTGGAGACCAGGTAGGCCACGGTGGCGTAGATGCCGAGCTGGAGCAGGCCCACCGCCCCGACCCCGATCACCTTGCCCATCAGCATCTGGAACGGCTTGAGCGACGAGGCCAGCACCTCCATGATGCGCGACCCCTTCTCCTCGATCACCGACATCGCGGTCTGCTGCCCGTAGATCATCAGCGACATGTAGAGCACGAAGCCCATGATGTAGGCGAGGAAGAACGCCGCCTCGCCGCTCTCGCCGGTGGTCTGGCCGTCGCTCACCTTGGCCGTGGTGAGCTGGGTCGGGATCATGGCCCGCTGCAGTACCGCCGGATCCACCCCCGCGCGCTCGAGGCGGGTGTTGCGAATCACCGACGAGACGGCCCCCTCCAGGCGGGCCATCGTCTCGATCGAGCCCACGTTGCTGCCGAAGTAGGAGATCTTGCCCTCGGTCATCGCCGCGTCGGTGATCACGAAGACGCCGTCGAGTCCGTCGGGCCGCGCGTCGCGCGAGAACCCGGTGAGGCCCACCAAAGAGTCGCGGGCCGCCTCCGCCCCGCCCTCCCCCACCTCGACCCGGCTCAGCTCGTAGCGGGACAGCCGCTGGCCGTCGCGACTGAACTGCTCGCGGGCGAGGCCCTGTTCGATCCGCGCCCCGGTGCCGTCGGTGGTGGCGTCCACGATGGCGATGCGCTGCGCACGGGTGCCGCCGGTCATCATCAGCGCCGGCATCACCGAGAAGAACACCATCAGGAACGGGAAGAGCAGCGTGGAGATGATGAACGCCTTGGTGCGCACCCGCTCCACGAACTCGCGCCGGATGACCGCAAGAATCTTGTTCACGCCGCCTCCCCGGACCGCGCCGCGACGGCGGCACTGCCACCCACCTTGGCGATGAAGATCGACTGCAGCGAGGGCTCCACCACCTCGAAGCGCTTGAGTCCCACGCCCTCGCGCACCAGCGCGGCGAGCAGCTCCTCCGACGCCGCCCCCTCCGCCAGCTCCACCTCGGCGGAGGCGCCGTAGTCGTCGAGCTTGGTCACCAGGCGCCGGTCGGCCAGCACCCGGGCCGCCCGCTCCTTGTCGCGCGAGAAGGTGAGCGCCACGTGACGGCCGCCGAATTCCGCCTTCACCTGCGACACCGACCCGTCAACCACCTTCTCCCCCCGCGCAATGATCACGATGTGATCGCACATCCGCTCGGCCTGCTCCATGATGTGCGTCGAGAAGAGCACCGTGCGCCCGCGGGCCGCGATCTCCACGACCACGTCCTTCATCACCTGCGAGTTGACCGGGTCGAGGCCCGAGAACGGTTCGTCGAGGATCACCAGCTCCGGGTCGTGCAGCAGCGTGCCGGCGAACTGCACCTTCTGCTGCATCCCCTTGGAGAGGTCCTCGACCTTCTTCTGGGTCCACTCACCCAGCCCCAGGCGCTCGAGCCAGGCGGTGGCGCGCCTCTTCGCGTCGCCATGGGCGATCCCCTTGACCTCGCCCAGGAAGATCAGGTGGTCGAGGACCCGCATCTTCTTGTAGAGACCGCGCTCCTCGGGGAGGTAACCGAGACGCGAGGAGATCTCCCGCGCCCGCGAATCGGAGCCGAGGATCCGGATCGCCCCTTCGTCGGGCTCGATGATGTCCATGATCATCCGGATGGACGTGGACTTGCCGGCCCCATTGGGGCCCAGCAGCCCGAAGATCCCGCCCATCGGGACGTGGAAGGAGAGGTTGCGCACGGCGGTGTGCCCGGCGAAGCGCTTGGTGACGCGCTCCAGGGCCACGGCGGGCTGGCTCATCGGTCGGATGGCTCCGGTTCGAGGACGGTGCAACCTACTGCCCCAGGGAAGCGGATGTTTCGGAGCGGAACTGTCCCGGCTGCCGCTGCTGCCGTTCGGAGGCAGGTGGGCCGGGGTCCCACCTCCTTCGCGTCTGCCCGATGCGCGCCCACCGGAGAGACCAAAC
>CAZNOJ010000084.1:0-5437 GCA_964574665.1 uncultured Gemmatimonadaceae bacterium | reverse complement strand
ATGCCCGCCAACTCCCCCCGCCGGATCCTGTTCGCCTCCCTGGTCGGGACCGCGATCGAGTTCTTCGACTTCTACATCTACGGGACCGCCGCGGTCCTGGTCTTCCCCCAGCTCTTCTTCCCGAGCGAAGACCCGGCCGCAGCCACCCTGGCCTCCATGGCCACCTTCGCCATCGCCTTCTTCGCGAGGCCCGTGGGGGCCGCCCTCTTCGGGCACTTCGGCGACCGGATCGGCCGCAAGGCCACCCTGGTGGCGGCGCTCCTCACGATGGGGATCTCCACCGTGGTGATCGGGCTCCTCCCCAGCTACCAGAGCATCGGGATCGCTGCCCCCGTACTCCTGGCGCTCTGCCGCTTCGGACAGGGCCTGGGCCTCGGCGGCGAATGGGGAGGCGCCGTCCTGCTGGCCGTCGAGAACGCCCCGCCCGGCAAGCGCGCCTGGTACGGCATGTTCCCGCAACTCGGTGCCCCGGTCGGCTTCTTCTTCTCCGGCGGGATCTTCCTGCTGCTGTCGCAGTCGCTCAGCAACGAGCAGTTCCTGACGTGGGGGTGGCGCCTGCCGTTCCTGGCCAGCGCCATCCTGGTGCTGGTGGGGCTCTGGGTCCGGCTGCGGATCACCGAGACGCCCGTCTTCGCCAAGGCGGCAGAGGAACGCGTCAAGCTCCCGATGCTCTCGGTGATGCGGCATCACCTCCCGGCGCTCCTGGTGGGGATCCTGATCACGCTCTCCACCATGGTGCTCTTCTACGTGATGACCGTCTTCACCCTCTCGTGGGGCACCGGCCAGCTCGGCTTCACGCGCAACCGCTTCCTCCTCTTCCAGCTCGCCGGGGCCGTCGCATTCGCGGTCACCATTCCGCTCGCGGCGTGGCTCGCCGAGCGCGGGCGGCGCGCGGTGGCGGTGTGGTCGAACCTGCTGATCGTGGCGTTCGGGCTGGCATTCGCGCCGCTCTTCACGGCGGGCACCGGCGGGGCGCTGGTGATGTCGCTGCTCGGCATGGGGCTGATCGGCCTGGTCTACGGCCCGCTCGGCACCCAGCTCTCCGAGCAGTTCCCCACCACGGTGCGCTACAGCGGGACCGCCATCACCTACAACCTGGGCGGGATCGTGGGCGCGTCACTGGCGCCCTACGCCGCAACGTGGCTGGCGCAGCACCACGGCCTGGCCGCCGTGGGATGGTACCTCGCCGCGTCCGGCGTGGCGGCGTTGGTGGGGATTGCGCTGGTGCGGGAAACGAGGGAAGTGGAGCTATGAGAGAACAGAGGGCGGAGGGCAGAGAACAGAGCTGCCTTCTCCGCCCTCCGTCCTCTACCCTCAGTTCTCGTCAAACCTCCGCACTTCACCGACCTCTTCGTGCGGCAGCACCAGCGTCCGCTCTGCCGGCGGCACGCCGAACTTCTCCAGCCGTGCCAGCCAGGTCGCGACGTCCTGGCCGGCAGGGAGCGTGGCCACGTCGCGCAGCACCACCCCGCGCGGCTGGCGCTCGTGCCAGCGCCCCACGTAGGTGGCGCCGCTGGTCCCGGTCACCACGACCGTGATCCCGTGCAGGTCGTCACGGTCGTGGTGCTTGGTGATGCCGTCGCTCACCGGCAGTGCGCCTCGAACGCCTGCGACAGCATCGTGGCGATCTGGTCGGGCCCGCGCCCCTCGATCTGGTGCCGATGGATGAACGCCACCACCTCGCCGTCCTTGAGCAGCGCCACCGACGGGCTCGACGGCTGGTACTCGCCGAAGTAGCTGCGCGCCCGCGCGGTGGCTTCCAGGTCCTGGCCCGCGAAGACGGTGTACACCTTGTCGGGCTTGGGCCCCGGCTGGCCGAGGGCCATGCCGAGCCCCGGGCGGGCGGCGCCGGCGGCACAGCCGCACACGGAGTTGACGAACACCAGCGCGGTGCCCTGCTGGTCAGCCATCGCGGCATCCACGTCGGCCACGGTCTTGAGCTCCTCCACGCCGATGCGGGTGAGATCTTCGCGCATCGGGCGGACCATCAGTTCGGGGTACGGCATTCGGTTTGACTCCTCAATGTGAGAACAGAGGGTGGAGGACGGAGGGTGGAGGAACGCTGTCCTTTACCCTCCGCTCTCGGTCCTCGCGCCGTCCAGGGCGGCGCCCATCGCATGCCACGCCATCGTGGCGCACTTGACCCGCATCGGGTACTCCGCCAGCGGGCCGAACACCTTGAGCTTGCCGAGCGACGCCTCGTCCACCGGCTCGCGCTTCATCAACGCCTGGAAGCGGCGGCCGAGTTCCCGGGCCTCCTCCGGCGTCTTGCCGATCACCTGGGTGGTGAGCATCGAGGCGCTCGCCTTGCTCACCGCGCAGCCGCGGCCCTGGAACGCCGCCTCGGTGATCCTGCCGTCGGCCCCGACCACCAGTTCGAGCTCCACCTGGTCGCCGCAGAGGGGATTCTTGCCCTCCGCGTGGTGGGTGGGGGCCTCCAGCTTCCGGAAGTTCCGGGGGCTGCGGTCGTGCTCGATGATCACGCTCTGGTAGAGCTGGTCCATGGAGGCCATCAGCGGAAGACCTCGCGGATCCGGCGCAGCGAGGCGGCCAGCGCCTCCAGCTCCCACGCCTCGCTGTAGGCGCCGAGCGAGGCCCGCACGGTGGCGGGGAGACCCAGGCGGCGGTGCAGCGGCTGCGCGCAGTGATGGCCGGCGCGGACGCAGACCCCGTCCTGGTCGAGGAGCGACGCCACGTCGTGCGGATGGGCGCCCTCCACCACGAAAGTGAGGATGCCGACGTTGTGCTCCAGCGGCGAGAGCAGCCGCACGCCATCCACGTCGCCAAGCAGCGCCGCGCCCAGGCGGAACAGCTCCTGCTCGTGGCGCACCACGGCTGGACGGTCGAGCGCCATCGTCCACTGGAGGGCGGCATCCAGGCCGATGACGCCCCCGATGTCCGGCGTGCCGGCCTCGAACTTGGCGGGCAGCGGCGCGAAGGTGGTCTGCTCGAAGGTGACGGTGTCAATCATGTCGCCGCCGCCCTGCCAGGGCGGCATCGCCTCGAGGAGCTCCCGCTTGCCCCAGAGCACGCCGACACCGGTGGGTCCGTACACCTTGTGCCCACTCCAGCAATAGAAGTCCACGCCCAGCGCCCGGGGGTCCACCTCGAGGTGCACCGCGCCCTGGGCCCCGTCCACCAGCACCGGGACGCCATGTTCGCGCGCCATCGCGGCGAGCTCGGCCACGGGATGGATCGTGCCCAGCGCGTTGGAGGCGTGGGCCAGCGCGAGGAGCCGGGGTTGCCTGGCCAGTAGCACGCGCGCGGCGTCGAGGTCGAGGGTGGTGTCGTCCCGCATCGGAATCGGGACGGTCTTCGCCCCAACGAGCTGCCAGGGGACGATGTTGGCGTGGTGCTCCATCTCGGTGACGAGCACCCAGTCGCCGTCCCGGAGCGTGGGGCGGAGCCAGGCCTGCGCCACGAGGTTGATCGCCTCGGTGGTGCCCCGCACGAAGATCACTTCATGCGGGTCCACGCCCCCCATGAACCGGGCCACGGTGTCGCGGGTGCCGTCGTAGCGCACCGACGCCTGCTCCGATGCCTGGTAGACGCCGCGATGGATGTTGGCGTAGCTGCCGGTGTAGTACCCCATCATCGCGTCGAGCACCGCGCGGGGCTTCTGTGCCGAGGCGGCGGAATCGAGGTAGGCGATGGGGCGGCCACGGTTGGTGGTGGCCAGCATCGGAAACTGAGGACGGAGGCCGGAGGACGGAGGACCGAGCTCCGCCCTCCGTCCGCTGTCCTCCGTCCTCGGCAGTTCAGCCCGTGATCGCATCAAGCCTCTCGTGGACCACCCGCTCCAGCTCCGCGCGCACGAGGGGTTGCTGGATCTCCGCGATCACCTCGGCCGCGAACGCCCAGGTGAGGAGCTGCTCCGCCTTGCGCCCGCCGATGCCGCGGCTGCGGAGGTAGTAGCGCTGCTGCTCATTGAGCTTGCCCACCGTGGCACCGTGGGTGCACTTGACGTCGTCGGCAAAGATCTCGAGCTGCGGCTTGGTGTCCACCTTGGCGCGGTCCGAGAGCAGCAGGTTGCGGTTGGTCTGCTTGGCGTCGGTCTTCTGCGCGATCGGCGCCACCAGCACCTTGCCGTTGAACACCGCCCGCGACTGGTCCGCGAGAATCCCCTTGTAGACCTCCCACGAGTTGCAATGGGGCTGGTCGTGGAAGATGGCCGAATGGGTGTCGGCCAGCTGGCTTCCCCGGGTGAGGTAGAGCCCGTACAGCAAGGTCTCCACGTTGGACTCGAGGTGCCGCGCGTGCAGGTTGTGGCGCGCCAGCCGGCCACCCATGGCCAGCGCGAACGAGCGATAGTGGGAGTCGCGGGCCTGATCCACCTGGGTGAAGGCGATGTGCCACGCCGCCTCGCCCTCGCGCTGCACCCGGACGTGCTCCAGCCACGCGGCCGCCGCGAGGTGCACCTCCGCCACGGTGTTGGTGAAGTAGGCCCGCTCGGTGCACGCCACGTAGCTCTCCACCAGCGTCGCCCGGGCCTCGGCGCCGATCGCCACGAGGAGCCGGGGCGCCAGCAGCGCGTCGGCCGCGGCCTCGGTGGCCACATGGAGGACGTGCACCGGCGTGGTCACGACGACCCCGGCCGGGACGTGCAGGTAGAGGCCGTCCCCGAAGGTCGCCGCGCTGAGTGCGGTGAACGGCGTCTGCATCGCGTCGGCAGCGTGGCCGAGACGGGTGGCGACCGCGTCGTCGCCGGCGGCGATCGCCTCGGTGAGCGGACGGAGCACCACGCCGTCGGGGAGGCCGCCAAGCTGCGACAACGCCGCGTCGAAGCGGCCATCCACCAGCACCAGCGTGGGCCACGCCGGGTCGAAGCGGAACGGCGCCAGCGCCGCCGCGTCGAGTGCCGGTGAGGCCGCAGGGGTGCGCCAGGCCGTGCCCGCGAGGCCACCGACCGGGGTGAAGCGCCACTCCTCATCCTTGGAGCCCGGCAGACCGACCGCGGCGAACCGCATCGCCCCGGCGAGGCGCAGGTCGGCCAGCCAGGGGGGCGAGCCAGCCGTCGCAGCCAGTTCAAACAGCTCGGAGAAGGCGGTCCCGCCCGAGGTCTGGAGATCCCTCCCCCTCGCGTCGCTCGGGGTCGGGATGGCCGGCGCGGTGTTGCTCACGGAATCGCCCCGTCGGCGGGAGCGCCAGCCAACCACTCGTAGCCCTTCTCCTCCAGCTCGAGCGCCAGCTCCTTGCCGCCGCTCCGCACGATCCTGCCTCCGGCGATCACGTGCACGAAGTCGGGCACGATGTAGTTGAGCAGCCGCTGGTAATGGGTCACCAGGATGATGGCGTTGTCCGTGGAGCGGAGCTTGTTGACGCCGTCCGCCACGATCCGGAGCGCGTCAATGTCGAGCCCGGAGTCGGTCTCGTCGAGGATCGCCAGCTTCGGCTCCAGCACCGCCATCTGCAGGATCTCGTTGCGCTTCTTCTCGCC
>CAZNOJ010000083.1:0-11018 GCA_964574665.1 uncultured Gemmatimonadaceae bacterium | reverse complement strand
CCTCCCGCGGTATCTTCCCGGCATGCCACGCATCGCCTTCCTCGGTACCGGCCTCCTCGGGGCCGGCTTCGCCGAAGCCGCCTGCGCCCGCGGCGACACCGTGTCAGCCTGGAATCGCACCGCCGACAAGGCGCGCGCCCTGGCCGCCTTCGGCGCGACCGTGGCCGCCACGCCCGCCGAGGCGGTCCGCGGCGCGGAGCGCGTGCACCTGGTGCTGCGCGACGACGACTCGGTGGAGGAGGTGCTCGCGGCCTGCCGGGACGCGCTCGCTCCCGAGGCGATCGTCCTCGATCACACCACCACCTTGCCGGCACGCACGGCCGCACGTGCGGCGCGGCTCGAGGCGGAGGGAGTCCGCTACCTCCACTGCCCCGTGTTCATCGGCCCGGCCGCGGCACGCAAGGGCAAGGGGACGATCCTCGTCTCGGGGCGCCGTGACCTCTTCGACGCCGTGCAACCGGCGCTCGCGCGCCAGGCGGAGACGGTGCGCTTCCTCGGCGAGCGCCCGGATCTCGCGGCGGTGCACAAGCTGGCCGGCAACGTCTTCAACATGGGGATGACGGGCCTGATCGCCGATGCCCTCGCCGTGGGGAAGGGCGCCGGCGTCGCCGGGGCCGAACTGCTGGAGACGCTGGCGCTCTCCCAGTCGGCAAACGTGGTGAACGGCCGGGGCCGGGCGATGGTGCAGGGTGACTTCACCCCGAGCTTCGACCTGGCGATGGCGCGCAAGGACCTGCAGCTGATGATGGACACCGCCCGGCCCGACACCCTCGCGATGGTGCCCGGGCTGGCAGCCCGGATGGACGCCCTGCTCGCCGAGGGACACTCCCAGGACGACTTTGCGGTCGTCGGAAAGCGCAGCGTGCATGCAGGATGACCGACTCTGGCGCGCACTGTTCGCGGTGGGTGGCGTGGTGATGGCCGTGGGCGGACCGCTCCATCCCCGGGACGCCACCATGCAGGCGATGCTGGTCAATCCCGATTGGTTTCCGTCGCACCTGGCCCAACTGGTCGGGTTCGCCCTGATGACCCTCGGCTTGATGCGTTTCCGCCGCGTGGTGCCGCTCTCCCCGGCCGTGCGGCGCTGGAGCGGCCTCGCGGCGATCGGCCTCGCGCTGCAGACGGTGGAGATGGGATTTCACCTCGCCTCGATGGTGGACGCCGACCGGCTGGCAGCCGGTGCCGCGACGCCGGTGCTGAGCACGCACATCGTGCTGGCCGTGACGATCTATCCGTTGCTGGCGGTGCTGATGGGCGGCTTCGTCATCGTGGCGGGCCGCACCCGCGAACTCGGCACCCCCTGGTTGGCGCCGCTGGCGATCCTTGGCCTGGTGGCCCAGGCCGTGGCCGTGCTGCTGGTGGTCGGGTTCGACATGCAGGCAGCGCGGATCGGGTTCCCCATGGTGATCGCCTTCGCGATCTGGACCGTGGTGGTGAGCCTGTTGCCGCGGCGGGCCACCCCGTCGGCCTGAGGTCGCCCGGCCCGACGTCCCCCGTCCCCAGTCACCCTTCACCCTTCACCCTTCACCCTCTTGCACACAGCTTAAGTAAGCACTAATATAAGCAATGGCCTATGCCGACGCACTCACCGCCCTGGCCGACCCGACCCGCCGCGCCATCTTCGAACGGGTGCGCCGGACCCCGCGCACGGTGGGCGAGCTGGCCCGCCTGGCGCGGATCTCCCAGCCGGGGGTGTCCCAGCACCTCCGGGTGCTGCGGGAGGCGCGACTCGTGACCCACGAGCGACAGGGCACCCGCCGCCTCTACCGGGCCGACCTCCGCGGACTCGAGCCGCTCCGGCGCTGGGTCGAGTCGTATTGGGACGACGTGCTCACCGCCTTCGCGGCGGCCGACCCGGCCCCGCCCACGCCAAGGAAGCGACCATGACGGCCTCCTCCAGCACGCCGGTCGCCCCGGTGCGCCGCACCGTGCTCGTCTCCTGGGACCAGGCCACGGCCTTTGCGCACTTCACCGAGCGCTTCGCCGAGTGGTGGCCGAGGTCGAGTCATTCGATCGGCGGGAAGCGGGTCATCCGGATCGCGTTCGACTGTCGGGTCGGTGGACAGATCGTCGAGGAGCTCAGCGATGGGCGGCGCTTCCTCTGGGGCACCCTGACCGCGTGGGATCCACCCCACCGCGTCGCATTCACCTGGCATCCGTCCATGGCACCGGACAAGGCGCAGGACGTGGAGGTGCGCTTCACGCCATCCGGGAGCGGCACCGAAGTGGTGCTCGTGTCCACGGGCTGGGAGCGGCTCGGTGCCGACGCACGCAAGCTGCGGAGGGGCTACGACATCGGATGGGGGAGCGTGCTCGACGCCTACGCGGGGAGGTTCTCCGCGGTGATCCCGCTCTTCCGCATCCTGAGCGGGATGCAGCGAGGATGGTTGCGGCTCACCGGCCGGCTCGAGGACCAGATCAATCGTGCCGGGGGGCGGCTGCCGGACCGGCGCTGAGCATCCTCACGCGGCGGCCATCACCTCGCGTCCCAGGCGGACCACGATGTCCGGCAGGGCGTCCACGTCGGCCTCGGTGGTGTTGAAGTTGACGATGCACGCGCGGAGCAGGTAGCTGCCGCGCACCACGGCGTTGGACACGAAGGCCTCGCCCGATCCCTGGATGCGCTCGAGCAGCGCGCTGTTGAGCGCGTTGAGCCGCGCCTCGCCGTCGGGCGTGCCCACCGCGTCGCGCCACTCCGTCGGCACGAAGCGGAAGGTGGTGATCGACAGCGACTGGGTAAAGGGCTCGAGCTCGGGGTGCGCCTCCACGTGGCGGTGGAGTCGCCGCGCCAGCGCGATGTCATCGCTGATCATCTGCCGGTAGCCGGCACGCCCCGCCTGCTGCAGCGCGAGCCACACCTTGAGGGCCCGGAAGCCGCGCGAATTCTGGGGGCCCATGTCCACGTAGTTGATGGCCGCCTGCCCGAAATGGTAGTACGGCGGGTGATAGGCGAAGGCCTCGCGCAACCGTGCCGGATCGCGCACCAGGGCGCATCCCGCCTCCAGCGGCGCATAGAGCCACTTGTGCGGATCCACCGCCACCGAGTCGGCCTCCGCGAGCGCGGCCAGCTCGGGGGCGGCCCCCGGCACCGCCGCCGCGAGCGCACCGTACGCGCCATCCACGTGGAACCAGACCTGCTCCGCGCGGCACAGCTCGGCCAGCTCCGGGAGGGGATCCATGGCCCCGGTGCTCACCGAGCCGGCGGTGCCCACCACCATCATCGGCGTGACGCCCCGCATGCGATCGGCATCGAGTGCCTCGCGCAGGGCGGCGAGATCCATGCGAAGGTCGCGATCGGTGGGGATCCAGCGGATCGCCGCCGTGCCGAGGCCGGCAAGGTCGGTGGCCTTATGGAGCCAGGTGTGGGTCTCGGCCGAGGCATACACCGCGAGCGGCGCCGCGAGTGCGGGCATGCCGCGCTCGCGCACCCCGGCGGCCACCGCCGCGCGCGCGGCCCAGAACGGGACCATGTTGGCCATGTTGCCGCCGCTCACCAGCACCCCGCCGCACTCCCGGGGATACCCCACCAGGTCGGCGATCCAGCGGATCACCTGGGCCTCGATCTCGCTGGCCATCGGCGACAACCGCCAGGCGCCACAGTTGGGGTTCACCGCCGCCGCGAGCAGGTCGCCCAGCATGCCGATCGGCGCCGGCGACGAGGTGATGTAGCCGAGGAAGCGGGGATGGCCATTGAACAGGGAGTGGTCGAACAATAGGGATGCCGCCCGCTCGAGCAGCACCGCCGCGTTGGTGCCCTGCTCGGGGAGGCGGGCCGTGGCGTCGAGGGCGGCCTGCACCTGGTCCGGCGACTCGTTGGGGGTGACCGGCCGGTCGCCGAGCGTGGGCAGGAACGCCGCGATGGCGTCCACCAGGGCGTGGCCGGCGGCGCGGAACTCCGCCGGGTCCATCTGCAGGGGCACGCGACGAGCGGCTGGCGACATGGCGTCACTCCAGGACGATGGTGACCTGGTCCGGGATGCATTTGCCCCGGCCGAGGGAGCACAATAGCTTTGCGGTCCTCGCGGCGCCGTAGCCAAGTGGTAAGGCAGAGGTCTGCAAAACCTCCATTCGCCGGTTCGATTCCGGCCGGCGCCTTTCCTGCCACCTCACGCGCGGCGAAGCTGCCACCCCTGTTCGCGCGCCACCCCCGACAGCGGACCCGCCCCGAACTCCCGCACCAGCGGCAGCACCGCCGGGTGATGGCGGTCGGCGGGTGCCAAGCGGTCCCACCGGGCGGATTCCACGAGGTACACCTGGTCGAGCGTGCCCGGCGCCGTGGGCGGTTCCGCCGCGCGCCGCGCCACCAGACCCACCCGCGGCAGTTGCCTGGCGAGCTGACCGAGGTCGGGGTCGTCGGGGGGTCCCACGAGCACCACCGAGCGGGCGCCCAGCAGGGCACAGTGTCGCTGCAGCTCGGCGAGGAGCTGCGGTGAGGGTGCGGCAGGGAGCACGCGGCAGTCGGCCTCCCGGGCCTCCCAGCGCTCGGCCGGGGAGGGCGCGCCCGGTTGGGCCGGGAGCGACAGGATGAGCCCCGGTGGTGGCGCGTCCGCCTCGAGTTGCCAGGCCCCCACCTCCACCTCCCATCGCTCACGGATCGGAGTCCCGAGGTGGGCGGCCGTGGTGAGCGACTGGTCGACCACCCACACCCTCGGGCGAGCGGCGGAATCGGCGGCCGGGGGTGCCGCCGACCACTCCTGGCGGGGCGCCGGGGCGCGGATCACCCGGGCGCCGGCACCGCGGCGGACGGAGATGAGGCCCTGGCGGTCGAGGTCGGCCCAGGCCCGGCGCACCGTGTGGTAATGGACCCCGACCGCATTGGACACCTCCCGTACCGAAGGAAGGCGGGCCCCGATGGCGAGGCGTCCCGCCGCAATCTCCCAGCGGATGATCGCGGCCACCTGGTGGTAGAGCGGGGTGGCCGCCGAGGGGTCAATGCGCGATGCGATACGGCTGGATAGCCCGTGGACACTACGTTCCATGGCATATTATACACTGATATAGATATATAGATCAAGAGATGGCTCCGGATCTCGGGGCGGCCATCGACTCCCTCGCGACCGACGCCGGCGCCTTGGCGATTCCTCCGGCGCCCGCTTGCGCGGGCGGCTCCGGAATCGCCACTGGCCCATTCGGAAGGGGCGCCGGCTTCGCGGTCGCTCGTCCGGCGATGCCCGTCCCGAGATCCACTTGGGCTCTCCTCACTCGCGCCTGAGCCAGCTCGGGGCTAGGGTTCGAAGATGAGCGATTACGTGATCCCCGCTGGCACCGACATCGGGCATGTCCACCTCAAGGTGGCCGACCTCGACCGCGCCCTCGGCTTCTATGTCGGGGTGTTGGGGTTCGAACTCACCCAGCGTTACGGCACCCAGGCCGCCTTCGTCTCTGCCGGCGGGTACCACCACCACCTCGGGCTCAACACCTGGGAGTCTCGCGGCGGGTCACCGCCGCCGCCGGGGGCGACCGGGCTCTACCACACCGCGATCCGCTATCCCACGCGACGCGACCTCGCGGTGGCACTCCGTCGCGTGATGGATGCCGGGGTGCCCCTCGACGGCGCCAGCGACCATGGCGTGAGCGAGGCGCTCTACCTGCGCGATCCGGACCAGAACGGCGTCGAGCTGTACTGGGATCGTCCGCAGGAGGCCTGGCCGCGCGATGGCGCGGGGCGGCTGCAGATGGTGTCGGAACGACTGGATTTGGCGGCATTGCTCGCCGAGATTTGAGCGATGGCCGGCGTGCGCAGGCCACCAGCAAGCCAGCGAAAGGAGCATCCCGTGCGTCCATACCCCCGTGTGTGCACCGCCGTGGCGATCATGGTGCTGGCAGCACCCTTGCCGGCGCAGGAGCCCGCGACGCCGGAGCTGCAGGAGTGGACGGTGCCGTGGGCCGGCACCCGGCCCCGCGATCCGTACGTTGCCCCCGACGGCCGGATCTGGTTCGTCGGCCAGGTGGGCAACTACCTCGCCGTGCTCGATCCCGCAGACGGGGGATTCACGCGCGTCGCCATTGATTCCGGCACCCACCCGCACAACAACATCGTGGATCCGCAGGGTCGGGTCTGGTACGCCGGCAACCGCAACGGCATGATCGGGATGTACGACCCCGCCAGCGCCACGTTCCGCCGCTACCCCATGCCCGATCCCGCCGTGCGCGATCCGCACACGCTGACCTTCGACGGTCGCGGCAACATCTTCTTCACGGCCCAGTCGGCCGGAAAGGTCGGCCGGCTCAACATGGCGACCGGGCAGATCGACCTGATCGACGTGGGGCGGAGCACGCGGCCGTACGGCATCGTGATGGACGGGGCTGGGCGGCCGTGGTTCACCGAGTTCGGCACCAACAAGCTGGCGATGATTGACCCTGCCACGCTGACGCTACGGGAGTTCACGCTCCCCGAAGGGTCGCGGCCGCGCCGCATCGCGGTGGGCGGCGACGGGCGCACCATCTGGTACGTGGACTTCGCGCGCGGCTTCCTCGGCCGGCTCAATCCCGCCACCGGCGAGGTGAAGGAGTGGCCCTCGCCCAGCGGCGCGCGGTCGCAGCCGTACGCGATGACTGCGGACGACCGGGGTCGGCTCTGGTACGTGGAGACCGGGCCGCGGCCCAACCGGATGGTGGCGTTCGATCCGGGCGTCGAGGCGTTCGTCGTCAACGAGGCCGTCGGCACCGAGCAGGCCAACACGATTCGCCATATGGTGTATCACCCCGGCACGCGCAGCATCTGGTATGGCTCCGATGCCAACATGATCGGGCGGATGAAGGTGCCGGTGGTGCTGCGGCCGGTGCCGTAGAAGAGAGAAGGGAGAAGGGGGAAGGGAGATGAAGGAATGGCTTACCTCTCCGCTCCCTTCGCTCTTTCGATCCTCACCACCATGCCGTCCTCCCGCTCCGCTTCGAGCGCCACCTGCCAGCCGTCGTCACCCAGCAGGTCGGGGAGCGGGGTGGGAAAGAACGGCAGCATCACCCGCAGCGTGCCGTCCCGGTGGTCCGCCGTCCAGGACAGGATCCAGAGCAGCGGCTCCGGTGGCGCCAGCCAGCGGAGGTCGGTGACGCCGGGCGGCGGGTCCTGGCGGGCGACGGCAAGGGCGCGCGGTGGCGGGTGGTCCGCGCGCCAGAACCAGGTGGACCAGTCATCGTCGGCAAAGCGCGCGCTCTTGTGCACGAAGCCGCGCTCCCCCAGCACCGTGTAGAGCGGCACCGGCTGGAACGGAGACCGGACGTGCAGCACGCGTCCCGGCTCGAGGTGCTCGGCGAGCTCCAGGATCAGCGGCAACGGTTCGAGCCGGCGTGCCAGCAGCTCGCGCACGTCGAGGTCGGTCACCGCCGCGGGGTCGAAGGCGTCGCTCACCCTGACAACCTGTCGCCCCGGACGGGGCGGCACCGTGACGGAAGTCTCATCGGCCCGCGCCCCGGGCCCAGGCGCGCAGCCGGTCGGGGTGGACCACCACCAGGTGCTGGCCGCGCCGTGAGCGGATCAGCCCCGACGCCGTCAGTTGCTTGAGGGCCCGGGACACCGACTCGCGGGCGGTGCCGAGCTCGGTGGCGAGTTCGTCCTGGGTGCGGTCGAGGGTGACCGTCGCCTGCTCTCCGGTGACGGTGCCGTGCCGGTCGGCGTGGTCGGCGAGCCACATCGCCAGCCGGGCCGCGACGTCGCGGAAGGCCACCGTCTCCACCAACTGGACGAGGTGGCGCAGCCGACGGCCCAGGGCGCGCACCACCGCGGCGGCCACCTCGGGATCGCTCCGGAAGGCGTGCTCGAACTCGGGTCGCGGCAGGAACATCAACCGGCAGGGCGTCACGGTGACCGCGCTGGCGGGGTATTCGCCGCCGTCCACCAGGGGGAGTTCGGCCACCGGTCGGCCGGCCCCCTCCACCGCCAGGGTCTGCTCGCGGCCGTCGGGGGAGGTGCGGTAGATGCGGACCCGCCCCTCCAGCACCAGGTAGAGGCCGCTGGAGCGGTCGCCGCTGCGAAAGAGGACGAAGTCCGCGCCCACGGTGCGGGGGACGCATCGCGCCGCCAGGGCGGCGAGCGTCTTCCGGTCGAGGTCGGCGAAGAACGGGACGGCGCCGAGCAGGGTGATGGCGTCGGACATCGCCGCAATCAAGCGCGGCGGCGCGCGATGTGACAAGCGTCACGGCCGCGGGGGTGGTGCGGTGCGAGAATGGGGAACACCCTAGTCGGAGCTTTCGCATGCATCCATACGCCGCGCCGCCCACTGCCGTCCCCGCCCGCCGCCCCATCATCTCGGAGGTCGAGCGGGACGAGGTGGGGAACCGTTCCTTCCTGATCACCTTCGTGGCCGGCGACGAGTTGCCGGTCCACCGCAATGCGTCCCGGGTGCTGATCGAGGTGCTCGCCGGTAGCGGGGCGATGCGCGTGGACGGGGGCCCCCTCTCCGGCATCGTGGCCGGCGACCAGGTGCAGGTGGCACCGCATGCGCCGCACGAGGTGTCGGCCGGTGCCGAGGGGCTGCAGCTGCGCGTGCACCTGGTCCCCGACTGCTGCGCGGCGTGCTGAGGTGGACCGCCACGTGATGGGGTTCCTCCGCGCGGCGCTGATGTGGCTGGTGGTCGGCACGCTGCTCGGTGCCTCGATGGCCAGTCGCCCGTCGCTGGCGTGGATGCGCCCCGCCCACCTGCACGCCCTGCTGCTGGGCTTCGTGATGATGATGATCGCCGGGGTGGCCTACCATGTCATTCCGCGGTTCGCGATGGTGGCGCTGCACGCGCCGCGGCTGGCGCTGGCGCACTTGGTGATCGCCAATGTGGGCCTGGTGCTGATGGTGTCCGGATTCCTGTTGCGGGGCCGTGGCCTTACAATCGGCCCGGCGGCGCTCGCCACCGGCGGGGTGCTGTCGTTGCTCGGCGCGTGGGCGTTTGCGTGGAACATCTGGCGCACGCTGGATCGTGCGGTGCCGGTGGTGCCGGTCCGGACGGGGCCGCGGCGGCCGCCGATGCCGACCGCTCCCCACGCGGGCTGACGTGCCGGCGATCACGCGCCGCTTCCTGGCCACCGCCGCGATGATGCTGCTCGTCGGCGTGGGGCTGGGATACCTGATGCTGGTGCGGCGCGACCTCTTCGGCGCCTGGCCGGATCGCGGCATGATCTCGGCGCACACCCACCTGATCCTGGTGGGGGCGGTGATCCAGCTCATTGTGGGCACCGCCTGGTGGCTCTTTCCGCGTCCGCCACGCGCGGCGCCGCAGGCGTCCGAGGGCGCGGTGCGCGCGGCGTGGTGGTTCCTCACCCCGGGTACCCTGATGCGGGCCGGTGGCGAGCTCTGGGGGCTGTCCCTTGCGTCGTTGCTCGGCGGCACCGGCCAGCTTCTCGGCATGGTGCTGGTGGTGGTGGCGCTGCGCCGTCGGGTGGTGCCGAGCCGCATCGGATGACCGAGGGTGGAGATACCCTCCATCCTCCACCCTCCATCCTCCACCCTCCACCCTCCTTTCTCCATCCCCGGTGTTGCTGTGACAACCGTCACGGCGCCGGATTTCCTCGATCGGCAGGTTGGAGGTGACCCGCACGTCCGGTGCGGGTCGCACCCGGCTGGACGGGCCGGAACGCCGCTCCGCGGTTGACGGGGCGCCAAGGACGAGGAATCGATGCGCGGAGCCTGGGCACTGTCCCTCACGGGACTCCTGGTGGTGGCGGGATGTGGCACGCCACGCACCGGATCACTGGCGGCGGGGGACGCCGCGTCGCGGGTGTACGTGGCACCCGGCGACCACGACGAGTTCTATGCCTTCCTGTCCGGCGGCTTCAGCGGGCAGCTCACCGTGTACGGCCTGCCCTCGGGCCGGCTGCTCAAGACGGTGCCGGTCTTCTCGGTGCACGCCGAGAACGGCTGGGGCTTCACCGACGAGACCCGGCCGATGCTGGAGACGTCCTACGGCAGCGTGCCCTGGGATGATGCCCACCATCCGCAGGTGTCCCAGACGAACGGCGAGGTGGACGGGCGCTGGGTGTTCATCAACGCCAACAACACGCCGCGGATCGCGCGGATCGACCTGACCCGGTTCGAGACCGACGAGATCATCGAGATTCCCAACACCTCGGGCGGGCACGCCTCGCCGTGGATCACGCCCAGCACCGAGTACTCGGTGTCGGCGACGCGGTTCTCGATCCCGGTGCCCAACGCCGACGTGGCGATCGCCTCGTACGCCGAGCGCTTCAAGGGGATGCTCACCTTCGTGCGGGCCGACGATCCGGGCAACATGCGGATCGCCTTCCAGCTGCTGATGCCCGGCTTCAACTACGACATCGGGCACTCGGGCAAGGGGCCGTCGGAGGGGTGGATGTTCTTCACCTCGTACAACAGCGAGCAGGCCTACACCATCCTCGAGCAGAATGCCTCGCGCAACGACAAGGACTTCATCGCGGCGGTGAACTGGAAGCGGGCCGAGGCGTGCGTGGCGGAGGGTCGCGGCCGCGAGATGGCGGCCGACTACCGGCACAACGTGATGGACCACGACACCCGCAGCGCCCGGAGCGAGCGGCTCACCAGCGTGACGGTGCTCGACCCCACGGCCTGCGAGGGCGTGGTGTACCTGCTGCCGACGCCCAAGTCGCCGCACGGCGTGGACGTGGACCCCACCGGCGAGTACATCGTGGCCGGCGGCAAGCTCGCCACCGTGATCCCGGTGCACTCTGCCACCAAGCTGCTCCAGGCCATCGAGGACCGGGCCTTCGACGGCGAGGTGGACGGGATCCCGGTGCTGCGCTACGAGGCGATCCTGGCCGGCGAGGTGGAGAAGCCGGGCCTCGGCCCGCTGCACACCGAGTTCGACGGCCGCGGCAATGCCTACACCTCGATGTTCATCTCGTCGGAGGTGGTCAAGTGGAAGCTGGGCACCTGGGAGGTGCTCGACCGGATCCCGGTCTACTACTCCATCGGCCACCTGATGATCCCGGGCGGTGACTCGCGCAACCCGAGCAACAAGTACCTGGTGGCGCTCAACAAGATCACCAAGGACCGCTACCTCCCGACGGGGCCGGAGCTCACGCAGTCGGCCCAGCT
>CAZNOJ010000082.1:0-11243 GCA_964574665.1 uncultured Gemmatimonadaceae bacterium | reverse complement strand
CCTCTGGGGATCGCGCCGCATCGGGCCCGACCTGGCGCGGCTCGGCGGCAAGTATCCCAACCTCTGGCACGTGCGGCACTTCGCCAACCCGCGCGAGATCGCCCCGCGCTCGATCATGCCGGCGTACCCGCACTTCGCCACCGCCCCGATCGACTGGGACGTCCTGGCCCGCCGCGTGGATGCGATGGCGATGCTCGGCGTGCCCTACGGCGAGGCGGTGAACCGCGCCATCCCGATGGCGCAGGAGCAGGCGGGTCGCATCGCCGCGGACATCGCCGCCACCGGCGGCCCGTCGGGGCTGGAGGACCGCGAGATCGTCGCGATCGTCGCCTACATGCAGCGCCTCGGCCGCGACATCCGGTCGGTCACCGCATCCGGCGGCGCGCCGTGAAGCTCTCCGACGTGGTGTCGCATGCGGGGCTCTCGCGCTTCGCCGAGGTGGGGCTGGTGCTCTTCGTGCTCGCCTTCCTCGCCATCATCTGGTGGGTGTTCCGCCCAGGAGCGCGGGCGCGGTGGAAGGCCGACGCCGTGCTGCCGCTCGACGACGACACGCCCCAGCAACCCCGGGACCCGGAGGCTCGCCCGTGAGTGACCACGACCGCCTGATCGAGCACGAGTACGATGGCATCCAGGAGTACGACAATCCGATGCCGCGCTGGTGGGTGCTGTCGTTCTGGGCCACGATCATCTACTCCGCACTCTACCTGCTCAACATCGGACCGTTCGGGATCGGCCAGGGACGGCTGGCCGACTACGAGGCCGACGTGACGGCGTGGCGGGCGCAGCATCCCGCGGAAGACGGCCCTGCCGACACGCTCGCGCTGCTCGCCCTCGCGGCCGATCCCGAGGAAGTGGCCGAGGGGCGGAAGACCTTCGCCACCTACTGCGCGGCGTGCCATGCCGCCGACGGCGGCGGCATCATCGGGCCCAACCTCACCGACGAGGCATGGATCCACGGCGCCGGCATCGCGGCGATCCACGCGGTGGTCCGCGACGGCGTGCTCGCCAAGGGGATGCCGGCCTGGGGCCGGCAGCTCGGCAGCGAGCAGGTGGACGAGGTGGTGGCGTACGTGTGGACACTGCGTGGCACCACCCCGGCCTCGCCGAAGGCGCCGGAAGGGGTCGTGGCGGCGCCGTGAGCAATGCCCCGGCCGCGTCCGGCCGCGTCCTCCCCACCCTCAACGAGGACGGATCCCGCAACTGGATCCGGCCCAAGCCGTCGGCCGGCGCGTGGTGGCGCCGGCGTCGCGTGGTGGCGTGGGTGCTGATGGTGCTCTTCGTGGCGCTGCCCCACCTGCGGGTCCGCGGCCAGCCGGCCATCCTCCTCGACGTGCCCAGCCGGGAATTCACCATCCTGGGCACCACCTTCCTGCCCACCGACACGCTGCTGCTGATGTTCCTCCTCGCCAGCGTGGTGATCGCGATCTTCCTCTTCTCGGCGCTGTTCGGCCGGGTCTGGTGCGGCTGGGCGTGTCCCCAGACCGTGTACCTCGAGTTCCTCTATCGCCCCATCGAGCGCTGGCTCGAGGGCGGCCGCAGCGGCTCGCTGCAGCTCGACCGCGCCGGTCGGCACTTCGCGCCGCGCCGACTCCTCAAGTACGCGATCTACCTCGCCATCTCGCTGGTGCTGGCGCACACCTTCCTGGCCTACTTCGTGGGCACAGAGGCCCTCGCCCGCTGGGTGCGGCTCTCCCCGACGGAACACCCGGTGCCGTTCATCGTGATGGCGGTGACCACCGGGCTGGTCTTCACCGACTTCACCTGGTTCCGCGAGCAGACCTGCCTCATCGCCTGCCCGTACGGTCGCTGGCAGTCGGTGCTGCTCGACCGGCAGTCCATGGTGGTGTCGTACGACTACGGGCGCGGCGAGCCGCGCGTGATGCCGAAGGACCGCACCACCGCCGTCGCCGCGGGCGACTGCATCGACTGCGGCGCCTGTGTCACGACTTGTCCCACCGGCATCGACATCCGCAACGGGCTGCAGATGGAGTGCGTCCACTGCACCCAGTGCATGGACGCCTGCGACGCGATCATGGACCGGGTGGGCAAGCCGCGCGGCCTGATCCGCTACGCCACGCAGGATGCCCTGGCCGGCCGGCCACCGCGCCTGCTGCGGCCGCGCGTGGTGCTCTACCCGATGGCCCTCGCCGCGGCGCTGGGCGGCTTCGGCTGGACGCTCGGGGCGCGGCCCGCGGCCGACGTGACGCTGCTCCGCGGCACCGGCGAGCCGTTCACCCTCGAGGCCGACGGCCGCGTGGTCAACCAGGTGCGGCTCCGCATCGGCAATCGCTCGCGGTCGGCGCATGACTACCGCATCGAGCTCCTCGACCTCGCGCCCGGTGCCGAGGTGATCGCCCCGGAGAACCCGCTCCCGGTGGACGGTGGCGAGCTGCGCACCACGTCGCTCTTCGTGCGGATGCCGCGCGCGGGGTTCACCGCGGGCCGTCGCGACATCACCGTGCGGATCCGCGCCGGCGACTCGTTCCAGCGTGACTTTCCGTTCAACCTCCTGGGACCGGTGGATCCACCGGCAGGGACGCCACCGTGAAGCTGCTGGGTCGTGCCCATCGGTGGCCGGCGGGGATCGCCGGCGTGCTCCTCCTCAACCTCGGCGCCGGCGTGGTGCTGATGCGCGTGGCCAGCGCCGACCGCCACTTCGCCGTGGAGCCCGACTACTATCGCCGCGCCCTGGCGTGGGACTCGACCCAGGCCCAGCTCCGGCGCAACGCCCAGCTCGGCTGGCAACTCGCTCCCCGGCTCGGGCCGGTGGAGCCGGTGCGCGGGGCGCTGCTGGAACTCGACCTGGCCGACCGCTCCGGCGTGGCCCTCGCCAACGCGGACGTCACGGTGGAGGCGCGCCAGGTGGCACATGCGGGCGAGGTGCACACGCTCGTGCTCGAGCCCACGGAGCGAACCGGGACGTACCGGGCCACGCAACCGCTGGTGCGCACCGGCCTGCACGAACTGCGGATCGCGGCGACGGTCGGGCCCGAGCGATTCACCGCGCACCTCCGACTCGATGCCTCGCGTGATGGCCCCGCGCAGCTGGTGACCGCCCGTCCCGGCGATCCGTCGCCGCGGTGACCGGATGCCGGCCGTGATCGCGTGGCTCACCGCCATCTGGGTCGCCTCGGTGCTCGGGAGCGTCCACTGCGCGGCGATGTGCGGACCGTTCGCCTGCCTCGCCGCGACGCGTGGGGGAGCACCCCGGCTGTCGCACCACTGGTCCTACCAGGCGGGGCGCCTCGGCGGCTATCTCCTGCTGGGAACGCTCGCCGGCGGCGCGGGACACTGGCTCGACCGCGCCGGCCTCGCGGTGGGCGTCGGTCGGGTGGCGGCGCTCGTGATGGCGGTGCTCCTCGTGGGCTGGGGGCTCCATGCCCTGGTGACCCACCGAGGCGGCCGGCTCGGCGAGCTGCGGCTCCCCGACCGCATCACGCGGCGGGCCGGTGCCGTGCTCGGGGCGCTCATGCACCAACCAATGGCGGTGCGAGGATCCGCCACCGGGCTGCTCACGGCGTTGCTGCCGTGCGGCTGGCTCTGGGTGTTCGTGGCCGCGGCCCTGGGATCCGGCAGCGCGGTGAGCGGCGCGCTGGTGATGGCCGCCTTCTGGGCGGGCTCGGTGCCCGCGCTGGCGCTGGTGGTCGCCGGCGCAGCGCGGCTCGCGGGGCGCTGGCAGCCGCGCCTGCCGCTGGTCAGCGCCGGCGTGATCGTGCTGCTCGGGCTCACCTCGCTGGCGATCCAGCTCGACCTCATCCCCGCCGCGCACTGGCTGCATCGGCTGCTGCCGGTGCCGCCGCACCACGGTGGCCAGCGTGGTTGATGCGGTGATCGGGACGCCCTGCGCCCATTGCGGACTCGCCGTGCCCGAGGCGCTCGCCCAGGGCGAGGCGCCGTGGTACTGCTGCACCGGCTGCGCCACCGCGGCCGCCATCCTGCGTGCCGGGGGTCTGGAGCAGTACTACCGGTTCGGCGAGCGCCGCGCCCTCGCGGTGCGACCTTCGGGTCGCGGCTACGAGGAGTTCGACCATGCGGCGTTCGAGGAGCTCTACGTGGAGCGCCGCCCCGACGGCCTCGCGGTGGTGGAGCTCTACCTCGAAGGGGTGCACTGCGCCAGCTGCGTCTGGCTGGTGGAGCGGATCCCGGTGCTCGACACCGGCATCGTGCGCGCCGAGCTCGACATGCGGCGTGCGCTGGTGCGGGTGGAGTGGCAACCGGGCACCATCGCACTCTCGCGGATCGCGCAGCTCCTCGATCGGCTGGGGTACGCCCCGCACCCGTTCCACGGCGTGGCGCGCGACGTGATGCGTCGGCGCGAGGACCGTGCCGCCCTGGTGCGCATCGGCGTCGCGGGCGCGCTGGCCGGCAACGTGATGCTGGTGGCGCTGGCGCTCTACGCCGGGGACTTCACCGGCATGGCCGGCGAACACGTGCGGTTCTTCCGCTGGGTCTCGCTGGGGCTCACCGTGCCGGCACTGCTGGGGCCGGGCCGCGTCTTCTTCACCGGCGCCTGGGCCGCGCTGCGCACCGGCACGCTGCACATGGACCTTCCCATCGCGCTCGCCCTGGCGGCAGGGGCGGTCCGCGGCGCCATGAACACCGTGAGTGACAGTGGCCCGATCTATTTCGATGGGGTCACCACGCTGATCTTCCTGTTGCTCTCCGGCCGGTACCTGCAGCAGCGGGGCCAGCGGGCCGCCACCGACGCCGCCGAGCTGCTCCTGGCGCTCACGCCACGCTCGGCCCGCGTGCGGCGCGACGACGGCACGGAGCACGAGCTGCCGAGCGGCGCGCTGCTGCCCGGCATGGAAGTGGTGGTGCGCCCGGGCGAGCTCTTCCCGGCCGACGGCGCGGTGCGCCAGGGACGGAGCACGATCAATCGCGCCCTTCTCACCGGGGAATCCGAGCCGGTGGGCGTCGGTCCGGGTGACATCGTCGCGGCTGGCACCGAGAACCTGTCGGGCGAACTCGTGGTGCACGTGGAATCCGCCGGGAGCGCCTCGCGCCTGGCGCGCCTGCTGCGCCACGTGGAGGAGAGCGTCCGCCGCCGCGCACCGGTGATCGCCCTGGCCAATCGCATCTCCGGCGTGTTCGTGGCCGTGGTGGTGGCGCTGGCCTCACTCACGCTGTTCCTCTGGTGGGGGCGCGATGCCGCCGTGGCCTGGGACCACGCCATCGCGCTCCTGATCGTGACCTGTCCCTGCGCGCTGGCACTCGCCACGCCGCTCGCCGTCTCGATGGCCGTGGGACGTGCCGCCCGGGCCGGGATCTTCATCAAGGGCGGCGATGCGCTGGAGCAACTCGCCCGTCCCGGGGTGATGGTGCTCGACAAGACCGGCACCATCACGGCCGGCCGCCACGAGCTGCTGGCGTGGCAGGGCGACGACTCCTGGCGCGCGGTGATCCTCGGACTCGAGGCCGGGTCGCTGCACCCGGTGGCCGGCGGATTCCGGAGGGCGTGGGCCGAGGTGGCCCCGGCGCAGGTCGCCGACGCGCGGCACGATCCCGGGGGCGGCATCACCGCCACGTGGCAGCGCCACCAGGTGGTGCTCGGGTCGCCGCGCTATGTGGCGTCGCGCGCCTCCGGCGCGGCCGCGTGGGAGCCGCCCCCGGGCGCGGCACCGCTCACGCGCGTGCTCCTCGCCGTGGATGGCGTCGTGGTGGCCGCCGCGGGGTTCGGCGATCCGATCCGTCCCGGGGCGCGCGACGCCATCGCGGCCCTGCGGCAGCGGGGCTGGCGCACCGTGCTGCTCTCGGGCGACGCGCCGCCCGTGGTGGCGGCGGTCGGCGAGGCACTCGACTTTGCCTCCGCCGATGCCATCGGCGGTGCCTCGCCCGAGGAGAAGGAGGTGCACGTGACGGCGCTTCGTCGGGCCCACCCTGGCGTGCCGGTGGTGATGGTGGGGGATGGTGTCAACGATGCCGCCGCCCTCGCCGCGGCGCACGTGGGCGTGGGCGTGCACGGCGGCGCCGAGGCCTCGCTGGTCACTGCCGACGTGCACCTCACCACGCCGGGGCTGCTGCCGTTGCTCGACCTGGTGGACGGCGCCGCCCGCACCATGCGACTGATCCGCCGCAACATGGGATGGGCCCTGGCCTACAACGCCGTGGGCATCGCCCTCGCGATGAGTGGCGTGCTCTCGCCCCTGATCGCCGCGATCCTGATGCCGGCCTCTTCGCTCACGGTGGTGAGTGCCTCGTGGCTCGGCCGCTCCTTCGGGCCGGCGACTGCTGGACGCGAAGCGGCCACGCCGCCGGCCGGGATCGCCAGGGCGCGCGCCGCATGAGCGTGCTCTTCCTGGTCGTGCCGCTCGCGCTGGTGGTGGTGGGCGCCGCGGTGGCGGCCTGGGTCTGGTCGGCGCGGAGCGGCCAGTTCGACGATCTCGATACGCCCGCGGTGCGCATGCTGCACGACGACACCGGCGAGCCGCCGGGCGCGGTCGAGGAGTCTGGTCAGTCGCGTCCGCGCAGCCGGTCGTAGCGGCGTCGGTCGCGCTTGCTGGGCTTGCCTTCGTCGAAACGCAGCAGGGGGGCGTCGCGCAACAGCGCCGCGTGGCGCTCGCGCGCCTCGCGTGAGGAGGCGGTCTCCTCGTAGAGCAGTGCGGCCTGGGCCGCGGTGCCCCGGCGTTCGCCCTCGCCAGTCACCAGCACGGTCCATTCATGGGGCGCGATCCGGATCCGGATCGTGTCGCCCGCCTGCACCGGACGGGCCGGCTTGGCGGCATCGCCGTTCACCTCGACCTTGCCCCCGGCCACCGCCTCGGTGGCGGCGCTGCGGGTCTTGAAGAAGCGCGCGGCCCAGAGCCATTTGTCGAGTCGGACGGGCATGCTTCGTATATTACTGCCTTGCCCGCCAAGCCACCCGACTCCGAGCCCACGGTCCCGCGCACCGGCGAGTTCCCGGTGCAGCTCTCCACCCCGTCCGGGGTGATCGACCGGTTCGTGCTGCCCGGTCCCCTGACGCTGTTGCGGGCCATCATGGTGGTGCGCGTCGTCCTCGGCGCGGCCCTCGGCTGGCTGGCGTTCGTGGCGCAGCGCGTGCTGCTGATCGAGCCGGCCCTGGTGGTGGCCATCCTGCTGGTGGCTGCCGGTGCCACCCTCTGGCTCCTCTACCAGACGCGGCACGCCAGGATCCCCGAGCCCACCGCGCTGTTGCTGCAGGCCACCGTGGACCTGCTGCTGGCCACCGGCCTGGTGGCCTTCGTGGCCGGCGCCAGCACCCCGCTGGCTGCGCTCTACGTCCCGCTGGTGGCCGCCTACGCGCTGCTGCTGCCCGTGGGTCGTGCCCTCATCGCGGTGCTCTTCGCCACCGCCTGCTACGTGGTGGTCACGCTGCGCTTCACGGCCGACCCCGGGGTCGACTTCTGGACCCAGGTGATGGTGATCGCCTTCGTGGGTGGCCTCATCGCGGTGCTCGGCAATCGCCTCGCGGGGGTGTCGAGCGAACAGCGCGCCCTCGCCGCGGCGCTGGAGCAGGCGCGCCTCGAGGCCGACGAGATCCTCGCCACCATCCAGTCCGGGGTGATCACCGTGGACGGCGAGGGTCGCCTGGCCTACGTCAATCCGCGCGCCCGGCGCATCCTCGGCGGGGACGGGTTCGTGGCGGGCGAGCCGGTGCTCGACGCACTGCGGGCACGCTCGCGCGACCTGCACGACGCCATCGAGCGCGGCATCCGCCATGGGGCGCGCATGCAGCGGGGCGAGGCCTCGGTGCGCCGTGCCGACGGCACGCTCTTCCCCGTGGGCGTCAGCACCACCACCTTCTACCGTCCCGGTGGCGGGCCGCCGTCGGTCACCGCCATCTTCACCGACATCTCCGACCTCAAGCGGCTGCAGGAGTTCCGGCTCCGGGCCGAGCGGCTCGAGGCGGTGGCGGCGCTGTCGGCTTCGCTCGCGCACGAGATCCGCAACCCGCTCGCCGCGATCCGGAGCGCCGTGGAGCAGCTGGCCGCCGATGTGGAGGAGGGCACCGACGACCAGGTGCTGGCCGACCTCGTGATCCGGGAGAGCGAGCGGCTCAACCGGCTGCTGTCGGAGTTCCTCGACTTCTCGCGGGTGCGCGCGGCCCGGTTCGAGCCGCTCGACCTGCTCGACGTGATGCACGAGGCGGTGCGGTTCGTGCGCGAGCACCCGGCGGCGCGGGGCGTGGTGGTCTCGGTGGAAGGGGAGTCGGTGGCGCTCGAGGCCGACCGCGACCTGCTCCACCGCATCGCCACCAACCTGATGCTCAATGCGGCCCAGGCCCTCGACGGGCGCGGGGAGGTCCGCGCCGTGGTGAGCGTGGCCCGCCCCGGCGACGGGCCCGGCGGGCCGCAGGACCGGCGGATCAAGCTGGTGATCCGCGACAACGGCCCCGGGATCCCCGAGACGGTGCGCGAGCGGCTGTTCGAGCCGTTCGTCGCCGGGCGCCCCGGGGGCACCGGGCTCGGGCTGGCGATCGTGCAGCGCGCGGTGGCGGCGCATCGCGGCATCATCCTGGTGGACACCGCCCCGGGGGCGGGCACCACCTTCTCCATCTTCTTGCCGGCGGTCGGCGACAGGGAGGACACGGCATGAGTCAGCAGCAGCCATCGGTCCTGGTGATCGATGACGAGAGCGGGATCCTCGACACCCTCCGGATCCTCCTCAAGAAGGAGGGGTTCGAGGTGGTGGTGGCGCAGGGCGGCAAGGCCGGCCTCGACGCCATCCGCACCGCAACCGCCGACATCGTGCTCACCGACGTGCGCATGCCGCAGGTGACCGGGCTCGACATCCTGCAGGCGGTCAAGGACTTCGACCCGATGACGCCGGTGATCCTCATGACGGCGCAGGCGTCGCTGCAGAGCGCGATCCAGGCGGTGAACGCCGGGGCGTTCTACTACCTGCAGAAGCCCTTCGCCAACGACGAGCTGGTGGCGATCCTGCGCCGGGCCTGCGAGTTCCGGCAGATCCGCGTCGAGAACAAGCAGCTCAAGTCGGAGATCCGGCGTGCCGGCGGCGGGAACCGTCCCTCCCTCACCCGCCCGATCGGCAAGTCGCGCCGCTTCCTCGACGTCCTCCGCCTCGCCGAGCAGGTGGCCCCCACCGACTCCACGGTGCTCATCGGCGGCGAGAGCGGCACCGGCAAGGAGGTGCTCGCCCGCTACCTGCACGACGCCTCCGCGCGCGCCGACGGGCCGTTCCTCTCCATCAACTGCGGCGCGCTCCCCGAGACCCTGCTGGAGAGCGAGCTGTTCGGGCACGTGAAGGGGTCGTTCACCGGCGCGGTCCGCGACAAGCAGGGGCTCTTCGCGGCGGCCCGGGGCGGCACCTTCTTCATGGACGAGGTCGGCGAGATGCCCGCCTCGCTCCAGGTCAAGCTGCTCCGCGTGCTGCAGCAGCGCGAGGTGATCCCGGTCGGGGCCACCGAGTCGATCCCGGTGGACGTGCGGATCATCGCCGCCACCAACCGCGACCTCGAGGAGGAGGTGCGGCGCGGCAACTTCCGCTCCGACCTCTTCTACCGCCTCAACGTGATCGCCATGGACCTGCCGGCGCTCCGCGACCGGCGCGACGACCTGATCCTCCTCATCGACGCCTTCCTGCAGGGGATGGCCAACGACGACGAGCCGCCCAAGGCGCTCTCGGCCGAGGCGATGGATGCGGTGATGGTGTACGAATGGCCCGGCAACGTCCGCGAGCTGCAGAACGCGCTGGAGCACGCGGTGGTGCTCTCCAACGGGCCGCTGATCGAGCCGCAGCACCTTCCCGACCGGATCACCCGCCGCAAGAAGGAACCGCTGGTGGCCGAGCGCGCCCAGCCCAACCCGTCGCTCGACCTGATCGAGCGCGCCTACATCATGTTCGTGCTGCAGGCCGAGGGCGGCAACAAGACCCGCGCCGCCGAGGTGCTCGGCATCGACCCCAGCACGCTGTATCGCAAGCTGTCGCGCTACGAGGGGACCGAGGTCAAGTAGGATGGCCCGCACCGCCGCGGTGGTGCTCCTGCTGTTGGGCCTGCTCCCGGTCGCCAACTGGATCCCCGGCGGGCACGAGGCCCCGTGGTATGGCGAACGCCTCGCGCTCTGGCTCCCCGGCGCGGCGATCCTCGCCGGCATCGCGGTCATCGCGGCGATCACCCTGCGGCGGCACCCCACCCTCTGGCGCACCGGCGGGTGGCATCGCCTCGCGGCACGGTGGCGCGACGGCGGCGTGCGCGCCGACGCCACGGTGGCGCTCACCGCCCTCGCGGCCTACCTCGTGGTGGCCGTGCGCGTGCTGTCGGCGCGGCCGCTGCTCATTGACGAGGTGATCCAGGTCTGGCAGGCGCGCCTGCTCGCCAGCGGTCGCCTCTTCCTGCCCGCACCGGCATACCCCGAGTTCACCTCGGCGATGCACCTGGTCGACCTGGGCGACAAGGTGTACGGGCAGTTTCCCGTGGGCGGCCCGGCGATGCTCGCGCTGGGCGCGCTGGTCCGCGCCGAGTGGCTGGTGGGTCCGGTCTTCGCGGCCGCCGGCCTCTTCTGCTTTTCCCGCCTGCTCCGGCGCGTGGAGGCCGGCCCGGGCACCGCCCTCGCCGCGCTCCTCCTCGCGGCGTTCGCGCCCTTCGTGCTCTTCCTGTCCGGCTCGATGATGAACCACGTCACCGTCACCGCGTGGCTCCTCGCCGCCGCGCTGGCGATGGCGATCGCCACCGAGGGGAGCGCTCCGCGCCCGCTCGCCGCGCTGGGTGCCGGGCTCGCCCTGGGCGTCGCCGCCACGATCCGGCCGCTCGACGCCGCGGCGTTTGCCCTCCCGGCGGCGGCGTGGCTGGCCTGGCGGCTGCGGCAGGGTCGCGCCCACCTGGCGCCGCTGCTGTGGAGCGGCCTGGGGGTCGCCGTGCCCCTGGCCGCCCTGCTGTGGGTCAACGCCACCTGGACCGGTCATCCGCTCCGGTTCGGCTACATCGAGCTCTGGGGCGTGACCCACGAGCTCGGCTTTCACGAGGCGCCGTGGGGCTTCCCGCACACCCCCGTCCGCGGAATCGAGCTCGTCAACCTCTACCTCCTGCGGCTCCAGACGTACTTCCTCGAGACGCCCGCGCCGGCGCTGCTCTTTGCCACAGCGGCGCTGGCGCTGGGGCCGCGGCTCACCGCCTTCGACCGCTGGGTGCTCACCGGGTCGGCGCTGCTGCTGCTCTCCTACTGGGCCTACTGGCACGATGGCTTCTACCTGGGTCCCCGCTTCCTGCTGCCGCTGGCGCCGTGGCTGGCGCTCTGGACCGCGCGCCTGCCCGCGGTGTTGCG
>CAZNOJ010000081.1:0-11254 GCA_964574665.1 uncultured Gemmatimonadaceae bacterium | reverse complement strand
GGGGCGATGCCGGGCCGCATCATCCAGGGCCTCAAGCAGGCCGGCACCCGCAATCCCGTCTTCCTGCTCGACGAGGTGGACAAGCTCGGCGTGTCGTTCCAGGGCGATCCCGCCTCGGCGCTGCTCGAGGTGCTCGACCCGGCGCAGAACGACTCGTTCACCGACCACTACCTCGGGATTCCGTTCGACCTCTCCGAGGTGATGTTCATCGCGACCGCCAACTTCATCCAGAACATCCCCGGGCCGCTGCTCGACCGGATGGAGGTGGTGGAGTTCGCGGGCTACATCGAGGCCGAGAAGGTGGCCATCGCCGAGCAGTACCTGGTGCCGCGGCAGGTGGAGCAGAACGGCCTCACCGCCGGGCAGATCACCTTCACGGGGCCGGCGCTGCTGGAGCTGGTGCAGCGCTACACGCGCGAGGCCGGGGTGCGGCAGCTTGAGCGCGAGATCGGCCGCGTGGCGCGCAAGGTGGCGCGCAAGATCGCCGGCAAGGAGCTGGAGCGCGCCGAGGTGACCCCCGCCCTGGTGCGGGAGCTGCTGGGGCGCCCGAAGCTCCATCCCGAGGAGAAGAGCAAGATCGACCAGGTGGGCACCGCGACCGGGATGTACTACACGCCGCAGGGCGGCGACATCATGTTCGTCGAGGCCTCGCCGATGCGCGGCAAGGGCGAGCTGGTGCTCACCGGGCAGCTGGGCGAGGTGATGAAGGAGTCGGCCCGGGCGGCGTGGACCTACGCCCGCGCCCATGCGGCGGCGCTGCACATCCCCGAGGAGCGCTTCGACCTCGACGTGCACATCCACGTCCCGGCGGGCGCAATCCCCAAGGACGGGCCGAGTGCCGGGATCACCATGGCGACCGCGCTGGTCTCGGCACTCTCGGGCCGCGAGGTGCGGCACGACATCGCCATGACCGGCGAGGTGACCCTGCGCGGACGGGTGCTGCCGATCGGTGGCGTCAAGGAGAAGCTGCTGGGCGCACTGCGGGCCGGGATCAAGCGGGTGATCATCCCGAAGCTCAACGAACCCGACCTCGACGACCTCCCGGCCGAGGCCCGCAAGCGCCTCGAAGTCTTCCCCGTGGAGGAGCTGGGCGAGGTGCTCGCGCTGGCGCTCAAGGACGTGCGCTACACCGAGGGCAAGCTGCTGTTCGGCGACGAGAACCCGCGGGATGTGGTGCCGTTGAGCAGTGGCTATCGGCACT
Organism: uncultured Gemmatimonadaceae bacterium; assembly: GCA_964574665.1. GTDB lineage: Bacteria > Gemmatimonadota > Gemmatimonadetes > Gemmatimonadales > GWC2-71-9 > Palsa-1233. The sequence goes on along the minus strand of CAZNOJ010000081.1, from coordinate 10,053 downwards.
GAGTCCTGAGTCCTGAGTCCTGAGTACAAAGGCCGGCTTCCTTGCGGGGATGCCGGCCTTCGCTCTCTCAGGACTCAGGACTCAGGACTCAGGACTCATCCCTCCTACCTACGCCATCTCCACCCGATCTCGCCCGCCGCTCTTGGCGCGATACAGCGCCAGGTCGGCGGCGGTCGCCACGTCGGTGGCGGTGTTGCCCGAGCCGGGAAACGAGGCCACCCCGATGCTCACTCGGAGTGGCACGTCGGGTGAATTCCCCATCTTCATCGGGGCGCTGGCCAGCATCTCGCGCAGCTTCTCCGCGATGGCCCGGCCATTGGCAGGCGGGCACTTGCGCAGGATGATGCCGAACTCCTCGCCGCCGTAGCGCCCCAGCAGGTCCGAGCCCCGCACCCCCGCCTTGAAGATCCGCGCCACGTGCATCAGGACCTGGTCGCCGACCAGGTGCCCCCACGTGTCGTTGATGCGCTTGAAGTGGTCGAGGTCGAGCATCAGGAAGCAGAGCGGCTCGCCGTGGCGGCCCGCATAGGCGATCGCGTGCTCCAGCTCGGCCATCAGCGTGGCGTGGTTGAGCACCCCGGTGAGCCCGTCGCGGTGGACCATCTCGCGGATCCGCCGACCCCGCTCGGTGCGCGTCAGCACCACCTGCAGCAGGTGGCCGCGCTCCACCGGCTTGATCAGGAAGTCGTCCCCACCGGCGCGCAGCCCCTCCATCTCGTCGGCCACGGTCTGTCGCGCGGTGAGGAACACCACCGGCACCAGCGCGAGCCGGGGCTCCTGGCGCATCATCCGGGCGAGCGCGTAGCCGTGCACGTCGGGAAGGTCCACGTCGAGCAGGACCAGGTCGGGCGTCTCGTTGAGCAGCGTGTCGCGCGCCGACTGCGCCGAACCGCAGATGTGCACCCGGCAGTTGATCTGGCCCAGCCAGGTGGCCAGCAACTGCGACTGCGCCGGATCGTCCTCCACCACCACCACGTTGGCGGGCGGCGCCCCGATGGTGGCGAGCGCCCGGGCGTAGTTGGTGAGGCCGCGGGGCAGGGTCGAGGGCCCGAAGACCGCATCCACGCTGGCCGCCGCGGTCTGCAGCCGGTCGTAGCGCTCGGTGGGGTCGGCGATCACCACCGCGCGCGGCCGGTCCGGCGTGGCGGCCGCCCAGAACCGGGCCAGCGCCAGCGGGTCGCCACTCAGGTCGGTGCCGACCACCACCAGGTCGGGACGCTCCGTCGCGGGCACGCTCCAGGGATCCACCTCGTCGCCCTGCAGCCGCGTGATGAAGCCCACCTCGGCGAGCGCGCGCTCCAGCTCGGTCCGCAGTGGCGTGTCGGCCATCAGCAGCAGGGCCCGCCACCCGAAGCCGGGGAGCCGCGCGGCGGGCTGCGGCGGCTCGAACTGCGGCGTGGCGCGGTCGAGTTCGTCCTTGAGGTCCTGGATCGCCTGCTCGAACCGGTCGGCATCCTGCGGCGTGGGCGGCGGCGGCGTGAGGATCCGCTGTTCCATCTCGCGGGCGATCTCGGTGATCCGCGGGAAGCCGTACGACCCGCCCGAACCCGCCAGGCGATGAAAGCGCACCCGCAACGATTCGAGCGCGTCGGGTTCGCCCACGCGGAATGCCGCGAGGTCCTTCCGCAACTCGGCGAGACGCGCCGGGGCATCGCGGAGATACTCGCGCTGCAACTCCAGCATCGCCTCGGCTTCCGACTGCTCGCCCAGCGTCATCGCCCCTCCCGCAGCGCATCCAGCGACTTGAGCGCCGCCGCCACGAAGGTGGGATTGGCGCCGAAGTGTCCCGACATCCGGTCGCCGTTCCGGGCGGCGATGACTGCGACCTGGTCGTCCACCACCATCACCACCGGGTCACCGGGCCAGTCCGGCGCGGTCACCAGCTCCACCGTGATCCCGGCGATCGGCACCGGCCCGGTGGAGGCCAGCTGCAACGCGACCCCGGCCGATTGCGCCCGCCGCAGGTGCGGGGCGAGCGCCAGGCAGCCGTCGGGAGGAGCCAGCAGCGCCACCCGCCGCGTGGCCCGGGCGATTTCGTGCCCCATCAGCTGGACCGCACCTCGCGGCGAGGAGAGCTCGACCAACGTCGGCGTCTCGGGCGCAGTCAGCGACTCCAGCGATCGACCGAGTTGTTCGAGCGCCTCGCCCTGCCGGTCGGCGAGGCGACCGAGCAGGGTGTGCGGTGGTTCCGGGCGGAAGCGACGCGGCCGCCCCTCCTCCATGCGCGCCGCGCCCTTGCTCACCAGCCCGCCCAGGGCCGCGTACACGTTGGCGCGCGCCAGCCCCGCGGCCCGGGCAATCGTGTAGCCGGTGCCCGGTCCCTCGGTGAGCATCACCTCGTAGATCAGCGATTCCGTCGGCGTGAAGCCGAAGGGCACGAGGTCGATGCGCGCCGTCACGTCAGGCATACTCGAGCGACCAGCCCAGCCGCTTGGCGATCAATGCCAGGCGGAAGGTGATGTCGGCTTGGCGCGATGCCAGGTCGCCCTCGTCGGCGGAGAGGGGCCACGAGTGATGCGTCACCGGAGAACTCGCCTTGGGCTGCGAACGCAGGTTCTTCGGGTGCCAGATGCCGTTGGCGTCGAGGTCCGCCAGCAGGCGGGTCAGCACCAACGCCGTCCGCGGGGCCGACGCCAGCAGGCCGAGGCCGCTCAGCAGCTCGATGTAGTGCAGCGCGAGCGGGACATCCTTGGCATTGCCCTTGGCATCGGCCTCGATCGGGTCGCCGAGCAGCAGATGCGTCGGCCGCAGCGTGGTGTTGCGCACCACGATCATGTAGGCCTTGTCGGGCGCGGGCTGGGCCAGATACTGCCCCAGGCGCTCCACGAAGCCGGCCCGCTCACGCTGCAACGACGGCATGGCCGCCAGCATCGCCACCGACCACCAGCTCGGCGGGGCGGCGTCGGGATGGAGCTGCCACCCGGTGCCCCGCTTGATGAGCGGCTGGTCGGCCAGCTCGCTGCGGAGGAACGCCGACACCTGCGAGACCACCTTGTGAGCCGCGCCCCGCAACCGGGGATCCTCCTCGTGGCCGGCCTCGGCGAGCGCCGCAGCGGCCGCCTCGCGGATCAGGCCACGATACCACTCCGCCGCGGCAGGGTCGTCCACCGTGTCGTCGAAGAACTCACCGTAGAGCGCCGGGTCGTCGTCGCGCGACAGCGTCCGGAAGAGGACCCGGTTGGCCAGCCGGAACGGCCGGGTCGTGGTGGGCACGCCGAGCTGGAGGAGCCGACGATACTGGGCGACGGTCCCCGGCTCGCTGGTGCCGTCGCGGGTGGAGGCGTGGAATGCCAGAAAGTTGGCGCCCCACATCCCGTCCTCCTGCTGCCGTGTGGTGACCGCAGAGACGGCCGGCGAGAGCACCGCCGCGCGGAGGGCGTCGGCCAAGGTCGCCTGCGACACCGACCCAGCCGGCGCGAGCTCCAGCAGGGTGCGGGCGCGAATCGCCGGTCCACCCTGCTCGACGAGCCAGGTGAGCGGCACCCGATGAGAAGTCGGAAGCTCCAGGGGGCAACTCCTCGCGTGCTAGTTGTAGGGTATGCTACTACTACAAGGAGCGATTGGCAAGGGGATCACGGCGGGAGGGATGCAACAAACCCCGTGCCGCGGGAGGTCCGCGGCCGGTGGCAATATGGTGGACTTGGTCGCGGGGGGAAGGGCTAGCTGGGGGCGAGTGGTCGCTTGTGCAGCGACCAGACATAGGCCGCCACCTGCGCCACCTGCTGGTCGTTGAGGCGCGCCCCGCCCAGGGGCGGCATCACCTGGCCGCTCTTCGACTTGTCGCCGTCAATCCCGCCCTTGATGACCGCCACGATGCCGGCCAGCGTGCCGTCGTGGTGCAGCCACTTCTCCTTGCCGGCATCGAGTCGTGTGGTGGGACCGAGGAGTCCCTCACCGGACTGGCCATGGCAGGAGTAGCAGAGGCCGCGCCCCTCGAAGATCGCCTTGCCGCGGGCGATCGTGACGGAATCCGGTGCCTGCTCCTGCGCCGCCTGCGCGGCCAGCGGGGCCGCAGCCAACGCGAGGAGGGGGAGGAGGTGGTGGACTCTCTTCATTCGGCGCTCGTCATCCTCAGTTGGTTGTTGCCCGTCGCCCGTCGCCCGTTGCCCGTCGCCATGAACAGGACGACCTGTTCCTATTGGTACTGCACGTACACCGGCGTCGGCAGCATCGCCACCACCTGCGCCGGGGTGAGCATCGGCCGGTCGTTCTTGTAGAACAGCTTGATCCCCGCAAACTGGACCGGCCGCTGCTCCACCAGCAGCTGGTAGATCTTGCGCTTGTTCTCCGGTGTCCCGAAGCCATCCATGTGGATCACCACCTGCACCCGGGGATCGGACTGGATCCGGTCGTGGTTGGTGAGCATCCGCTCGGTGAAGCGATGCACCACCAGCACCTTGGGCGGCAACCGGCCGGCCTCGACGATGGTCGCGAGCCGGGAGATCGCGGCGTTGACCACCTCGGCGTCAATGGTGCCGATCCGGCGCCCGGGCACAGCCCCCGGCGGCATCGCGAACTCCGGATCGAGGGCCAGGTGCACGTTGGGCCGCCGCAGCCACGGCACCAGTCGCTCGATCTCCCCGGCCATGTCCGCCTGGCCCGCCTGGATGTCGAGGAACACCAGCCAATCCCTCGAATCGGCCCAGCGGACCACGCGCGCCACGAGCGAGTCCGAGTGCCGCAGGCGGTACATCCCGTCGGCACCCGGGGCGGGCTGTGCCACGGTGACGATCAGGTGGAGGGCGGGTCGCACGGTCCGGGTGCTGTCGGCCCGGGCCCATTCCGCCGCCACGCTGTCGAGCCGCGCCAGCATCTGGTCGCGCGGCAGCTCGCCGAGGATCCCCATCCGAGTGGAGAGCGGGTTGCCGTAGAACGCCACGATGCGCGAATGCGGCAGCAGGGCATCGCGCCGGTAGGGCGTCGCCCGGGTGGCTGCCGGCGGGAAGGCGGTGTCCACGGCAGGCGGCGGGGCCAGGAGGCGGGGCTCGAAGCCCGGCACCTGCCCGCCCGCGGCGCCGCCGAGCGGCGCGAGCATCACGGGGAGGAGGATGGCGCGGTGCGTCCAATGCATTCCCGAAGCATAACGAGTACGATTCCCGCCTATGCGCATTGCCATATCCACCGGCGGCGGCGACGCCCCGGGCCTCAATGCCGTGATCCGCGCCGTGGTCCTCACGGCGCACGACCGGGGCTGGAGCTGTGTCGGGATCCGCCGCGGGTTCCACGGCATGTACGACGGGTCCGGGCTGATCCCTCTCGGCCGTGACGAAGTGCGCGGCATCACCCACGTGGGCGGCACGATCCTCGGCACCACCAACCGGGGCGACCCGTTCCGCTGGGTGGAGACCCTCCCCGACGGCCGTGAGATCGAGCGCGACCGCTCCGACGAGCTGGTGGCGGCCTTTCACCGGGAGCGCATCGATGCCCTCGTCTCGATCGGCGGCGATGGCTCGCTCGGCATCGCGGCCCGCCTCGGTGCCAAGGGGCTCAACGTGGTGGGCGTGCCCAAGACGATTGACAACGACGTGGCCGGCACCGAGGTGTCGTTCGGCTTCGACACGGCCGTCACCACGGCCACGGAGGCACTCGACCGCCTCCACTCCACCACCGAGTCGCACGATCGGGTGATGGTGGTGGAGCTGATGGGCCGGCATGCCGGATGGATCGCGCTGCACAGCGGGATCTCCGCCAGCGCCGACGTGATCCTGATTCCCGAGATCCCGTTCGACATCGCCAAGGTGGCCGACAAGATCCGCGAGCGGGAGCGGGCCGGCCGGCACTTCGCCATCGTGGTGGTGGCCGAAGGGGCCACGCCGATCGGCGGCGGCGTGGTGCTGCGCGCCGCCGGTGCGCCTGGCGCCAACCCCCGCCTGGGCGGCATCGGGCATCAGGTGGCCGAGGCGATCGCCGAGCTCACCGGCAAGGAGACCCGGTCGCTGGTGCTCGGGCACCTGCAGCGTGGCGGCACGCCGACCACCGCCGACCGGCTCCTCGCGCTCCGGTTCGGTTCGGCCGCGGTGCGCGCCATCGCCGAGGGAGACTTCAACACCATGGTCGCGTTCCGCCCGCCGAGCGTGGTGCGGGTGCCGCTCGCCGAAGTGGTCGGCAAGATGCGCGCGGTGCCGCTCGACTCCGGGGTGATCCTCACCGCACGGCACCTCGGCATCGCGTTCGGGGACTGAAGAGGGAGTGGAAGGGGGAGGGTAGGGAATGGAGAACAAGGCCACCGCTTTCCTCTACGCTCCGCCCTCCACCCTCCACTCTCTCTCCAGCCAGTTCCTCATCAACGCCATCCCGTGCTCGGTGAGCACCGATTCCGGGTGGAACTGCACCCCCTCCACCGGCCATTCGCGGTGCCGGACGCCCATCACCACGCCGTCGTCGGCCCGGGCGGTGATCACCAGCTCGGCCGGCACGTGGTCGTCGCGCATCGCGAGCGAGTGGTAGCGCGTGGCCCGAAAGGGCGAGGGCAGCCCGGTGTAGACCCCGCGGGCATCGTGGTGGATGGCCGAGGTGCGCCCGTGCCGCGGCGAGACGGGCCCCACCGTGGCGCCGAAGGCGGCGGCAATCACCTGGTGGCCGAGACAGACGCCGAGGATCGGCGTGGCGGCGCCGAGGGTGCGGACCACGTCGAGCGCGAGCGGGCAATCCTGCGGGGTGCAGGGCCCCGGCGAGAGCACGATGCCGTCGGGTCGGAGGGCGAGGATTTCGTCGAGCGTCAGGATGTCGTCGCGCACCACGCGGGCCTCCTGGCCGTGACGGCGGACGTAGCCGGCCAGCGTGTGCACGAAGGAGTCCTGGTGATCGAGCAGCAGGATCACGATGCCTCCGCGATCGCCGCCAGCAGCGCGTTCGCCTTGTCGAGCGATTCCTGGTACTCGGCATCGGGGTCGGACAGGGCGGTGATGCCCCCACCGGCCCCGACCGTGGCCATGCCATCGGCCAGCACCACGGTCCGGATGGCGATGTTGAGCTCGAGCGACCCGTCCTCCCCCAGCCAGCCGATCGCGCCGCAGTAGATACCCCGCCGCACTGGCTCCAGCTCGGCGATCACCTCGGTGGCGCGCAGCTTGGGGGCCCCGCTGATCGAACCGCCGGGGAAGGTGGCCTCCAGCAGGTCGCACGCGTCGCGGTCCGGCGCCAGCTCCGCGGTCACCACCGAGACGAGGTGGTGCACGGCGGCGTGCGTTTCGAGCGCACACAGCGCGGGAACGGCCACGCTCTCCGGCGGCGCGACCCGGTGCAGGTCGTTCCGCAGCAGGTCCACGATCATCACGTTCTCGGCGCGGTCCTTCTCGCTGGCCACGAGCTCGGCGGCGAGCGCCGCATCGCGCAATGGATCCGCATCGCGGGGACGGGTCCCCTTGATGGGGCGGGTCTCGACGGCGCGGGTCGCTGCATCGTAGCGGAGGTACCGCTCCGGCGACATGGACAGCACGGCCACCGGGCCGCGGTCGAGCCATGCGGCGTGCGACCCGGGTGCGCGGCGACGGAGTGCGTGATACAGGGCGAGGCGATCCCCGCTGAACGGCATCCGGAACTGCTGCGTCAGGTTGGCCTGGAAGAGGTCGCCGGCTCGGATGTAGGCGATGATGCGCTCGACGGCCCGGCGGTACTCCGCCTGGCTGAGACTCGAAGCGAGGCGAGGGTGGAGGCCCGAGGGTGGAGGGCGGAGGGTGGAGAACGGAGGTTTCACCCTCTCTCTCCATCCTCCGCTCTCCACGCTCCGTTCTCCGATCGTCCAGCACCTTCCCGTCCCGTGGTCCCACGCCAGCAGGGAGTCGTACCGCGCCAGCGAGATGTCGGGGATCTGCTGGGTGGCCCGCGCCGCCACCGGCTGGCGATCGAAGGCGCGGCCGAGCTCGTAGGCGAACCAGCCGATCCAGCCGCCCTGGAACGGAGGGAAATCCCCCACCCTCCGTCCTCGACCCTCGGTTCTCTCGGCCCGCAGCCGATCGCGGACAACCGGCCACTCCTCGGCACTCGCCTCGATCACCTCGCTCGGCGAGTGGGCCAGGTACGACCATCGTCCCATCCCCGACGGGCGGGCGGCGCCGTCGAGGAAGGAGACGTGCGGCAGGTGGGCCACGGCCGCCAGGGCCTCGAGGGGATCGGGCGCCGGACGGAGCTCGCGGAGCGACACGTTCAGAACTTGCGCGAGACCAGTTGCTCGATCTCGGTGGCGAGGGCGATGTCGCGGGCGGTGACGCCGCCGGCGGTGTGGGTCTGGAGGCGCACCACCACCGAACCCCAGTGCACCTCGAGGTCGGGGTGGTGGTCGGCCGATTCGGCCAGGAACGAGATGGCGCCGACGATCAGCATCGAGCCGCGCCAGCCGTCCGTCTTCCAGGTGCGCACCAGCCAGCCGCCGTGGTGTTCCCATCCCGGCAACCGATCGAGGTTGGCCGCCAGGGCGGCAGCGTCGAGCAGGGCGTCATCGTGGCGCATCGCGACTCCGGGGTTCAGCCGCCGAGCTCGAGGCGGTAGGAGGCCGACTGGCCGAACGACTCCTCCACCTCGAGTTCGAGGAAGGTGATCCTCGCGCCCTCGGCCGCCAGGTCGCGTCGCACGTTTGTCGCCACCCACTCCGCCAGCATCTCGGCGGTGGTGTTCTTCACCGGCAGCATCGCGCAGTCCCGCACCGGGAAGCGGTAGGCCGGGGCGCCCAGGTACTCGACCAGCACCGCGCCGTCGCGCTCCTCGAACCGCAGCTTGGGGTTGTCGGTCGGCAACAGGACGCGGTGATCCATCACCTCCACGTACTTCCGGACAATCCGCTTGAGGATCGCGAAGTCGATCACGAACAGGCACTCGTCGTCGATCGGCCCCTCCACGGTGACGCCAAGGCGGTAGTTGTGGCCGTGGAGCGACTCGCAGGTGTGCCCCTTGAGCGTGATGAAATGGGCCGAGGAGAAGACCAGGTAGTCCTTGCTGACGGTGACGCGAAAACTCCCCACGGCGGGTGCCCTTTCGGCGGATGGACCAGGGTGGCGCTGGCGCGCCCCCAAGTTACCACGCCGTCATCCGGGGAGGGCACAGGTGTCCAGATGGCTGGACGGTTGGCCTCGGGCAGAAATCGCAACTGCTTGTGGCTCAAGGGGTTGGGTTGTGGCACGAGGCTGGCGCTCGTGGGGGATGCAGTCCTTACCCCCTGGAGGTGTTCCATGCGCTCCGCATCCCTTGTCCTTGCCGCCTTCGCCGCCCTCACGATCGCCGAGCCTGCCGCTGCCCAGGTCTCGGCCACGATCCATATCGGCCCGATTCGCATCGGCGGCGGCGACTACCGCGACTACGACGACTACTACGACTACGAATACTTCGATCGCTACGACCGGGGCTACCTGCAGCCGATCGTGGTGGTGGTCTACCAGCCCAACCGCTTCGGCCGCTGGCAACAGACGGCCCGGTACTGGCGGCCCATCACCGTGTACGAGTTCCGCGGCCGCTACTACCAGCGCCCGTTCCGCCAGGCCAGGCCGGTGGTGATCTACAGCTACCGGGGTGGCTACTTCCACGCGCCGCGCGACCGCGGCTGGGACAGCTACCGGGTCCGCTACGAGCGCAATGACTGGCAGCGCTGGCGCGACAACGAGCGCAACGAGTGGCGGAACGACTGGCGCGATCCGCGCCGCGAGCGGCCGAACGGTCGCGACGACCGCCGCGACCGCATCGAGGATCGGTTCGACCGGCGAGAGGACGTGCGCGATCGGGCGGAGGACCGTCGGGACCGCGCCGAGGACCGCCGGGACCGCGCGGACGGCTACACCGGTCCCCGCGACCGGATCGAGGATCGCCGCGATCGCCGCGAGGACGTACGCGACCGAGCGGAGGACCGCCGGGATCGGGCGGAGGACCGCCGCGATGCACGCAGCGGGCCGGCGGTGGCCCCCCGCGCCTCGGCCCCCGAGCGCCGCGCCGCCCCCGCCGACAATCGGGCCCGGCGACGGAATGGCTGAGAGGGGAGTGAGTCTTGAGTCCTGAGTCCTGAGAAGGGGAGAAGACCACCGAGGCCGGCATCACATCGCGATGTCGGCCTCGGTGCCGTTTCTCAGG
>CAZNOJ010000080.1:0-11327 GCA_964574665.1 uncultured Gemmatimonadaceae bacterium | reverse complement strand
GCGAACGTCTCGTACACCGGGCCCGAGACCGGTGGCGGCGCGGTCGGCGGCACCCCGGTGGTCTTCCCGGGGCTCACGCCGGGCGCTTACGTGGTCAGCATCGCCAATCCGACGGGCTTCACCTGCGGGGCGAACAACCAGCAGGTCACCATCAACCCGGCCGCCACGACCAGCGTGCAGTTCACCTGCACGCCGACGCCGGGCACGGTCAACGTCACCGTGGTGGGCGGGCCGGCGACGGTCCAGTACACGGGACCCACGCCAGGGAGCGTGAGCGCCGGAGCCACCGCGACGCCGGTCACGGGCCTCGCACCGGGGAACTACACCTTCTCCATCCCGGTGCCACCGACCGGCGCCACCTGCACCGGCCCGGTGATGATCAACCTGGCGGCCGGGGCGACCGCGTCAGCGTCGTTCACCTGCACCGTGGGTGGTGGGCTCACCAGCGTGCTGCTCGACCTGCCGGGCACCATTCCCTGTCCGGGCGCGGTCCCCGGCGGCACCTACCCGAACCAGCTCCTCAATCCCAACACGATGGCGCCCGTCGGCACCACCACGTCGGTCACCACGATCGGCTCGCCGGTGTTCTGCGGCACCTCCCCGGGTCGCCTGGGTTTCGGCCCCGACGAGGGCTACCGGTTCGCCACCACATTCACCATCGCGGGCGAGGCGTGGAACGTGCTCGGATTCGGGCTGTGTGCCACATCCACGTTCAGTGGCGGGACGAATCTCCTCAACGTGACGTACCGCAATGCCGGGCTCACCTCGCTGGGGAGCGACCAGGTGACCACGGGTCCGGGGTGCTTCTGGGGGGTGGTGCCGAATGGCACGGCCTTCGTGGATGTCACCGCGAGCGGGGCGCTGTCGCTCGACATCAACACGATCCGGTTCTGGCGATAGCAGCGACTGAGGACGGAGGGTGGAGGGTGGAGGACGGAGCGGAGAACCTGTTGCCCTCAGTCCTCCACCCTCCGCGCTCCGTCCTCCGCCCTCCGGAACGGATCCTGGAATCGCGCGTCGTGGGCGAGGGTCGTGTCGGTCAGTGTCTGCAGGAAGGCCGCGATCGCGTGGGCCTGCGCTTCGGTGGCGTGCAGGCGCACCTGCGAGCCGTCGGCGTTGCGGAGCCGGGCGTCCAGCGCAGGACCGGGATTGGTGAAGTCGGCGTAGAAGGCCGCCACCAGGTCGAGGCGCGCCAGCTTGCCGTTGTGCATGTAGGGCCCGGCCTGCCCCACGTTCCGGAGCGACGGCGCCTTGAAGATCGTGCGCTCGTCGGGACTGATGCCGTTGCCGCGGGCGGCGGGATCCAGCGCGAACGTCGGGGGCACGTGGCAGGAGGCACAGGCGAAGCCACCGTCCTCCCGTGACCGCATGAAGAGCGCGCGACCGAGGTTCTCCTGCGGGGTGAGCCCGGGCAGGTCGAGGTCGAGGCCCCGATCGGCGCGGGTGGGGTCGTACACCTGGGCATAACCGCGGTCCCAGCGGGAGTCCGCTGCGACGATGCTGCGCACGTACATGGCCAGTGCGCGCGCCAGCCGCTCCGCCGTGACGTCCGCGTCGCCGAACGCCGCCCGGAACAGCTCCGGGTAGTACGGCCGTCGGGCGAGTCGGCGGAGCAGGGCGTCGAGCCCTCCCCGGGCGGCATCCCATCCCATTTCGTGCGGATCGGTGATCGGCTGCGTGACCTGTGCCTCGAGGGTCGGTGCCCTGCGGTCCCAGAAGAAGCCGGGGCCGGCATACCAGCGCGCGTTGACCAGCCGCATGGTCCGGACGGCGAGCCTCGTGCCGTCGTGACCCCGCGAGAATGCCGCCGTGTCGCTGAAGCCGAATGCCGGGAGGTGGCACGAGGCGCAGCGGATGGATGCATTGACGGAGAGCTGCGGGTCGAAGAAGAGCACCCGCCCGAGCGTGGCGCCGGCATCGGTGATCGGGGCGCCACGGGCGTTGTCGAGGGCCACCACGGCGGGTTCGTCGAAGTGGGCGGGGAGGACCGGCGCGGCGTAGTTGTCGAGTCGGTCCATGTCGAGCGTGGTCCACTGCTCGACCGGGGACTGCCGCGAGCAGGCGAGGGCCGCCGCGAGCGCCATGGCCGCGCCGCCGTGTGTGGCCATCCGCCCCAGCCGCGTCACCCCCACGTCGCCTCCCGGCGATGGTCCTGCAATCATACCCCAGAACCTCGCGGCACGCCCGCCCCCGGCGGAGGCCCCATGCGCGGAGTGTTCCTGACCCTGGCGCTGCTCGCGCCGGCGCTGGCGCCGGCCCAGGTGGTGCGTGGCCGGGTCGTCGAGGAGTCTGGGGCACCCGTGGCGCGCGCCCTCGTGGAGCTGCGTCGCCTCGACGGCACCGTGGCGGCGCGGGGCAGCAGCGCCGCATCCGGGAGCTACGTGCTCCTCGCTCCTGACGAGGGCAGTTACCGGCTCCGGATCGCGGCCATCGGCTATGCACCGCACACCTCGGCGCCGTTCGTCGTCGCGGCGCAGGGCGCATCGCATCCCGACGTGCGCCTCGCCCGCGTCGCGGTCACCCTCGCCGAGTTGCAGGTCCTGGAGCGCTCGCGCTGTGGCAGCGGGGGCGGCGGCGCGGTGCTCGCCCGGCTGCTCGACGGCGCGCGCACCTCCCTCGACGTGATGCAGGCCACACTCGCTGCCGACTCCGGTTTCGCGGTGCGGCTGGTGCGCCGCACCGCCCTGGCCACCCGGCGGGACTCGCTGGTGACCGCCGACACCTCGGCCGCCGAGATGGTGCGCTGGCCGATCGAGTCGGTGGATCCCGATTCGATCCGCGAGGTGGGATTCATGGTGGTCGGGCCGGTGGAGGGCGGCAGGGGCTACCACTGGTTCGGTCCCGACGTGCGAGTGCTCTTCGCCGACTGGTTCCTCGCCAACCACTGCTTCCGGGTGGCGCCGCGGGACGCCGCCGACTCCACCATCACCGTCGAATTCACGCCGGAGCGCTTCACCCGCCGGGTGGACATCGCCGGCACGCTGGTGCTCGACGCCACCTCGCTCGCGCTGCACCGGCTCACCTTCGAGCACCGTCACCTCCCGAACGGCCTCCGGCAGGGATCGGCCGGGGGCGCGATCCAGTTCGCCGAGCGACCCGATGGAGTCTGGCTGCCGGTGGAGTGGCGGATCTTCGCGCCGATCGTGGGCAGCCGGTTCCGCGGGCCGATCGGCACCAGCGAGCTGGCGGGCTACGTGCTCGACGGGGCGCCCTGAGTGGCTCGCGTGCTGGTGATGGCCCTGTTGCTGGGCCCGCCCCTGCTGGCGCAGGACGGTGCGCCGCAGGTTGCGCGTGCGGCCACGCCGGCGGTGTCGCCGGCGCTCCTCCGGCCGCCGGATTCACTCACCGATGTCTCCACCTACCGCGCGGCCCTCGAAGCGGCGTGCCCTCATCCATCATCCCGCGACCGACGCGTGCTGTTGTCGGAGGAAGCGATCGCCGAAGAGCGCGCACGTCGCCATGACTCGACCGCGTCCTGGCACGACCTGGCCTGCCTGCGCGCCCTGCTCGACGCCGAGGGCGCCACCGGCCACGAGGGGCTCGTGATGCCGCTCGGTGCCGGATGGCAGGAAGGGGCCACCAACGCGCTGCTCCGTGCCCTGGACCGTGATTCCCTGCACGTCCATTCCGCGGAGCTGCTCGGCCTCCTCGTGCTCGACCAGACCAGGCCGAAGCGAGGCGAGGCGGCGCGTGATGCCGTCGCCCGCGCCGTGCTCGGGGGTGCCGTGAGCCCTGCCGCGGCGAGGGCGTGCGCGCGGTTCGACGCCCTGGCCGGGACGCCCGATCGCTCGGCCCGGTGTGCGGTGGCCGCGCTGGCCGCAGGGGTCGATTCCACCTGGATGCTGCTCCACCTGGCCCGTCTCGCGGCCGGGGCCGCGGACAGCCTGTCCACGATCCGATTCCACGAGGCTGCCCTGCAGGCCGCTCGGGATGATTCCGCATGGGACGAGGTGGGGTGGCACTTGCGGTGGTTCACGGAGCCCGAAGAGTGGGCGGAGTGGGACACCCTTCCGCCGCACGCCCGCCCGTCGTGGATCCGCGATCGGCTTGCCGCGCGCGACCTGCGCGACGGGCGGCGGCCGGGGGCGCGGATCGTGGAGCACTTCCAGCGGCTGGAACACGCGGAAGCACACTTCCTGCGCGACGTCTCGCGCGCGCAACGGGGTCGCGCCGCGGTGACCGCGGTCGCGGAGGATGTCGGCCCCGGCAAGAAGCCCCGCGACCCGGACGCGATGCGCTTCACGAGCGTTCCCGAGGTCATCGCGGCGTACCCCTACCGGTACTTCGTGCCGTGGACGGACCGGCTCGACGACCGTGGCACGGTCTACCTCCGCTTCGGCGAGCCGACCAGGCGGATGTACGCGCGCGCCACCGAGACGGACAATTACAACGTCCGCGAGGGCTGGCTCTACGCCCTGGGCGAGCAGTCGCTGGTGCTGCAGTTCGAGGGTGAGTACTTCGACCGCTCCGGTGAGGCCACCCGCCTCGTCGCCGGCGTGCTGGGCAACTACCTCTGCGACCTCGATGCCACCCGGTGTGCCCTGGTCAGGAAACTCCAGTGCTTTCCACCGCCCGTGGGGATGCGCTGCAGTGGGGACCCGGAGTACTCGCCGGTCAAGCCAGAGGAAGTCGCGAGGCTCCGGCAGCGCGACGAAGACCTGATCGCGCGTGCCACCACGCAGGACGACAACTCCCTCCGCCCCGACCATCCCGTGGCCACCGTGGCGCAGTTTGCCCGCGTCTGGGACCCGCGCTCGCTGCAACCGCTTGCCGTGGTGCCCTACGCCTTCCGGCTCGGCGACCTGGAACGGATCGGCGACACCGCGGTGACGCTCCACCTGGCCCTGCGGCAGTGGAGTGCCGCGCGCGGCGAATGGCAGGAGGCCGCCTTCGACCGGAACCTCCGCATCCGCGGACGACACGACGACGATGCCCGCGTCACCGGCTACAGCGTGGTGCGCTCGGCACCCGACGCGAGTGCGTGGGCCCTGCACGCGAGCCAGGGCGCCGACCGCGCCGGCCGCGCCTGGGCGGATCGCATCCCTCCGCTCGAGACCGGCGCCCTTCGCCTCTCGGACCTGGTCCTGGGCGCCGCCTCGCAGGGCGAAACGTGGACGACCTCCGGCGGCACCGCCGTGCCGCTCGGGCCCTTGGGGGCGTTCGACAGGGACGAACCGGTGGCGGTCTATTGGCAGCTGCGGAGTGTCTCGCGCCACGACACCGCCCGCGTCACGATCGCGCTGCATGCGGTGGGTGCCGGGGGCGAGGCGCGGCCCGCCCTCGCAGTGAGCTTCGCCGGCCCGATCGCCGCGGGATTGAGCGAATGGCAGCGCGAGCTCGGCGTGCGGCAGCTCGACCGCGGCGAGTACCGGATCGAGGTGGTGGTCGAGGCGGGTGAGGAAGCGGCGCGGCGGACGGGACGGCTGCTCCTGAGGTGACGCGGAAGGGCGGAACGTGAAGCGTGCAGCGGGACGCGGGGAGGTACTTCTCTCGGAGAGGCAGGTGCCGTGGATGGAGCGCCGATGAGGGTGCGATGGGCGGTTGGTCTGGGCCTGTGCTGCGCGGTGCCCGCGGCCGGGCCGCTGGCGGCGCAGACCGGCACGTCCGGCATGCCGGAACTCCAGGCGGCGATCGCCCGGACGGCAGGGGCGATCCGCGCGCTCTGTCCGAGCGCTGACTCCTCGGATCGCGGGGCGCTGCTGCGCGAGGAGCTGCGGCGTGCCGATCGGGCCGCCACGAGCCGCGAGGTGGCCGACTGGCACGCACTCGGTTGCACCCGGGCCCTGCTCTATGTGGCCGAAGCCATCAGCAGGCCGGGACTGCTCATGGCGGTGGGCACCTCCTGGCACGAGGGCGCCGTCGCCGTGCTCCTGCGTGGCTTGGAGCTGCGTGCGGACCACGAGGCGAGCGCGGCACTGCTCGCGGAGCTCGCGCTCGCCGAGGCGATCGGTCCCGATCCGCGCGAGGTGGCCGCCGGCCTGGTCGGCGCGGTGAAGGCCGGGGTGCGTGGCAGTCTGGCGCTGCGCGGCTGCAGTGAGTTCGCCCGCCGCACCGGCGCGCTGGCGGAGTCGGCGTCCTGCACCGCACTGGCGCTCGAGGCGGGCCTCGACTCGGTGTGGCAGCTCATCAATGCGTCGCGCCTGGCCGTGGCCGCCGGCGACACCGGCACCGCCCAGCGCCGCTTCGGGATGGCGGCGGCGGCGGCGCGCGATTCCTCCGACTGGGCAACGCTCGGCTGGCACCTGCGCTGGTTCCTCGAACCGGCTGAGGAGGTCGAATGGCGGGTGTTGCCCGACTCGCAGCGGCCGCCGTGGATCCGCGACCGGTTCGCGGCGCGCGACGTGCGCGACGGGCGCGCCCCGGGCAGTCGGCTGGCGGAGCACTTCACCCGGCTCGACACGGTCGAGGCCCGCTTCACCGTGTTGCTCACGCGCCGGCAGATGGGCCGGTTCGATCACGCCGCGACGCCGGAGGCCAGGCCCTTCCGAGGTGCAGGCAGCGTGCGGAACGTCGAGGCGTGGTACGAGCCGGGGTTGATCGCCGCCCAGCCCTACCGCGAGTTCCACCGTTGGGAGCCCCGGTTCGACGACCGCGCCGTGATCTGGATGCGCTTCGGCGCTCCGCTGCACCGCGTGCACTGGAGCGGGCGCGACACCGCGAGGGTCCTCGGCTGCGTCCAGTGCGACAAGGTCCAGGTGGACGCCGAGGGCACCACCAACACTCGCGAGGCCTGGCAGTACGTGATCGATGGCCGTGCCCTGCTGCTGTCCTTCGAGTCCGAGCAGTTTTCCGGTGTGGTCGAGGCCACCCGGCTCGTGGCGGGCGTGCTCGGCTCCTACTTCTGCGGCGTGGATGCGGCGCGGTGCGACGCGACCAACCGATCCCAGTTGGCCTTTTCGCGCAACTGGGAGATGGTCCGGGACTCGCGCGACCCGATCCTCGGCGCGCTGCCACCCGAGACGGTGGCCCGGATCCGGCAGGAGGACCACGCACAGGTCCGCGAGGCGACGCAGCAGGACGACAACGCCGTGCGCGTGGAGCACCCGATCGCCGTGGTGGCGCAGCTGGCGCGGGTCTGGGACCCATCGAGCGGGGCAATGCTTGCGGTGGTGCCCTACGCCGTGCGCGTGGGCGACGTGCTCCGCGACGAGGACTCGACCGGGATCACCGCCACGATGGCCGTCACGCTCCGCCAATGGGATCCGGGGAGTGCGGAGTGGCAGTCCACCGGCTTCGTGCGACGGCTCCGGCTCCCCGACCGGCTCCGCAACTCGTCGCACCTCACGGGATACCTGGTGACACCGAGCACGCCGGGCACCGGGGCGTGGTCGCTGGTGGTGGCGCAGGGCGATGCGCATCGGGGTCGGGCCTGGGCCGATCGCCTGCCCTCGCTGGGGGGCGGTGCACTGCGGTTGAGCGACCTGGTGCTGGGCGCGACCAGCCAGGGCCAGAGCTGGACCACCACCCGTGGCACCGTGGTGCCGCTGGGCCCGCTCGGGGCCTTCGACAGGGACGAACCGGTGTCGCTCTACTGGCAGGTGCAGAGCGAGTCCACGCAGGAACAGGCGCAGGTCACCATCGCGCTCCACGAGGTGGGTGCGCGCGGCGACACTCGACCCGCCCTCGAGGTCACCTTCGAGGGCCGGATCGGTGCGGGACTGACGGAATGGCAGCGCGACCTGGGCGTGGAGCGGCTCGACGGCGGAGCCTACCGGGTCGAAGTGATTGTCGAAGCCGGTGGCGCCACGGCGCGGCGGTCGGGTCGGTTGCTGCTTCGGTGAAACGTGAAGCGTGAAGCGTGAAGGGTGAGGCGGCGTCGTGGCGGGCCGGTAGGCGTCCTCGTCGCGACCGAGACTCGCCGCACGTCCCGCGGCCATCAGCCATCAGCCCTGCATCACCTGGGCCCACCGCGCGGCACCCGGTACCGGGTTCCTGGCGACCCTTCTGGTAGCCTGTCGCATGCGCCGCCGCATGCTGGTCCTCGACCTCTCCCCCTCGCCCCATCCCCTGCCGCGGCCGACCCCACTGCTGCTGCTGCCGCTGGGCGACGACCGCGCCGCCGTGGCGCTCGACGACCTGTCCCCCGAAGAGGTGCTCGCCGAACTCCTTTCCCGGGGCGTTGCCGTCCGCGGATCGCGGGTGGTGGAGGCGTGACCGGGGCCAAGTTGACCCGCCCGGATCTGCTTCTACCTTGCCAGCCATGGTTTCCCCGGCCCCAGGCATCCTCTTCACCCTGACGGAGACGCTCGAGCGGTTCTTCGGCGCCTTCGGCGTCGACCTCGAGACCGCCCGGCGCCACGGGCTGCGGCTGCTGCTCATCGTGGCGATGGCCGCCATCTCCTGGTACCTCGTCAAGGTCGTCGCCGACCGGATCGTCAAGGTCGCGGCCGATGACGACGACACCCAGCTCTCCTACCGGGAGAAGCGCGCCCAGACGGTCTCGGGCCTCCTCAAGGGGGTCGGCCGGATCGTGATCGTGGTGTTCGCGGTGATCCTCACCCTCGACACCTTCATGGACATCGGGCCGCTGCTCGCCGGTGCCGGCATCCTGGGGCTGGCGGTGTCGTTCGGGTCGCAATCGCTGGTCAAGGACGTGATTGCCGGGTTCTTCATCCTGATGGAGCACCAGTTCGACGTCGGCGACGTGATCGAGGTGGCGGGCCTCTCCGGGGCGGTGGAGAAGATGTCGCTCCGCGTGGTGATGCTGCGCGACCTCGAGGGGACCCTCCACATCGTGCCCAACGGCCAGATCACCACGGTGAGCAACCGCACCCGCGGCTGGTCGCGCGCGGTGCTGGACATCGGCGTGGGCTACGCGAGCGACGTGGACAAGGCGCTCGAGGTGCTGCGCGACGAGGCGCGCGGCTACGCCGCCGACAGCGCCTGGAGCTACAAGCTCGACGGCCCCCCGGAGGTGGTGGGCGTCCAGGGGCTCGGCGACAACGCCGTGACGATCCGGGTGATGCTCCGCACCCGCCCCGGGATGCAGTGGGAGGTGGGGCGCGAGTTCCGGCGCCGCGCCAAGAACCGGCTCGACCGCGAGGGGATCGAGATCCCGTTCCCCCAGCGCACCGTCCACGTGCGCCACTACGGCGCGGGGGGCGACGACGACATCGCTGCGGCGGCGGGGGGCGCATGACCCTTTCCCTCTACAACACCATGACCCGGCGCGTGGAGCCCTTCGCGCCGCTCCGGCCGCCGACGGTGTCGCTGTACACCTGCGGGCCCACGGTGTACAACTACGCCCACATCGGCAACTTCCGCACCTTCCTCTTCGAGGACGTGCTGCGGCGGTGGCTGGAGGCCTCCGGGTACCGCGTGTTCCACGTGATGAACCTCACCGACGTGGACGACAAGACGATCAGGGGCGCCGCCGCGGCGGGGACCACCCTCGCCGCGCACACGGCGCAGTACATCGAGGCGTTCCACGCCGACCGCCAGTACCTGCGCATCCTGCCGGCGCACGCCTACCCGCGCGCCACCGAGTACATCGCGCCGATGATCGCGCTGGTCGAGTCGCTGCTGGCCAAGGGCGTGGCGTACCGCGGCGACGACGGCTCGGTCTACTTCGCGATCGCGAAGTTCCCCGCCTACGGCCGCCTCTCCCGGCTCGACACCCGCGAGCTGCTGGGGGGCGCGGGCGGGCGGACGTCCGACGACGAGTACGCCAAGGAGGATGCCCGCGACTTCGTGCTGTGGAAGGCGGCGCGCCCCGAGGACGAGGCGGTGCAGGCGGCGTGGGACGCGCCGTTCGGCCGCGGCCGCCCCGGCTGGCACCTGGAGTGCTCCGCGATGGCGCTCGACCTCATCCAGCGCGAACTCGGCGCCACCGTGCTCGACATCCATGCCGGCGGGGTGGACCTGATCTTCCCGCACCACGAGGACGAGATCGCCCAGAGCTGCGCCCACACCGGCGAGGCCGACTTTGCCCGGGTGTGGATGCACGGCGAGTTCCTCACCATGGGCGGCACCAAGATGAGCAAGCGGTTCGGCAACTTCCTCACCGCCCGCGACCTGCAGCAGGACGGCGTGGGGGCCGCGTCGGTGCGGACCCTGTTCGCCACCACGCACTACCGGGCCCCGGCCGACTTTTCCGACGCGTCGCTCGACGGCGCCCGCGAGGGGAGCCGGCGGCTGGGCGAGTTCGACGCCCGCCTGGCGGGGGCACCGGCCAGCAGCGAGGGGTCGGCCGAGTTCGAGCTGGCCGCGACCCGGCTCCGCACCGGGTTCGCCGAGGCGATGGACGACGACCTCAACACGCCGCGGGCGCTGGCGGTGCTGTTCGAGGCGGCCCGGGAGGGGAACCGGCTGCTTGATGCGGGTGCGGCTCCGGGGGAGGCGTTCCGGGCGGCCTGGGGGGTGGCGACTGATGTGCTCCAAGTCCTGCCTGTGCGGTACGTTCTCCAGACCGAGCCCGGTGAATACCGCATCACTGGGGGAGAGGTCACGCTCACCCGGACCTTCGCAGAGACCCCTCCGTCGGATCCCGGGGAGACCCCGGCCTGGGCCGGGTACTGGAAGGACATCAGGGATAAGGCCAAGGCCAGCCGCGACTTCGCCGAGGCGGACCGGATCCGGGCGATGCTTGATGCCGCCGGGTGGGAGGTCCGCGACGGCCGGGACGGGACCACGGTGGTCAGGAAGTAGTCGCGGGAGGCGAGTCGCGGGTCACGGGAGTGGGCACCCGTCTCCCGACCCGCGACCCACGACTCGCGACCAGCCCAAACCGTTGACGCCCCATTGACTTCCGGCTATCCTTCAGATCTGCCGGGTTTCCGGGCTTTTGGGCTTGGCTGACGTAGCTCAGCTGGTAGAGCACCCGATTTGTAATCGGGCGGTCGTGGGTTCGAGTCCCACCGTCAGCTCCAGCGAGGGTGGATCCGGAGGAAGGGCAGGCCACGGTGGGGTGGCCGAGTGGCTAATGGCAGCAGACTGTAAATCTGCCGGGTTAACGCCCTACGTAGGTTCGAATCCTACCCCCACCATTGGGCAGATCGGAAGGCGCGGGGCGCGACCGGTGCGGGTGTAGCTCAGTTGGTAGAGCATCAGCCTTCCAAGCTGAGGGTCGCGGGTTCGAGTCCCGTCGCCCGCTTGCTCGCGTAGCTCAGTTGGCAGAGCACATCCTTGGTAAGGATGAGGTCACCGGTTCGATCCCGGTCGCGAGCTCTTGATGGCAGTGAGGTGTGAGTCCTGAGTCCTGCGGGGGCTCGTTCTCGGGACTCGGGACTCAGGACTCAGGACTCAGGACTCAGGCAGTTACCAACCCTGTTGGACGGAGAGATCGCGATGTCGAAGGCCAAGTTTGAGCGGACCAAGCCGCACGTGAA
>CAZNOJ010000079.1:0-11419 GCA_964574665.1 uncultured Gemmatimonadaceae bacterium | reverse complement strand
GGCCTCGTCGCGCCCGATCGTCGCGCCATCGCGCTCCGCGGTCGCTCCTTGGCCGGCGTTGACGCCTCGGTTCCGTCGCCCGTCGCCTGGCGTCTAGGCCGCCGAGGCCGGCACCAGGGAACACCCCGCTTCCTGGGCCACGCCCACGGCAAAGATGCCGGAGGGTTGCAGGGTGATCCCGGGGAGGAGGTCGGCCTTGGCGGCCTCGTAGGCCGCCGGGGCTGCGAGCCCTGCGGCGACGTACTTCGGCACCACGAGGTGCTGCAGGGCGAGGTTGCACGCCAGCACGATCCCGCCACTCTGCTGGAACGGCTCCAGCATCAAGGGGCGGAACGCCTCGGGGAAGATGTCGCGCGGGATGCGCACCGGATTGAACGGCAGGGCGGCGCCGTCGGGGGAGGTGAACTCCGTCTCGGCGCCGACCTTGAACCGCGCCCAGTAGGCGTCGTTCATGGCGAAGTGGATCGCGTGGTGCCGGAGCACCAGCACCCGGCTCACGTCCCGCATCGTCACGCCGAAGACCTCGACGTACTGCAGGCCGATCACGTTGGCGCGCACCAGCGGGACGCCGTGCTCGAGATCCGGCGCATCGAGCACCAGCTTGTGCTTGCCGGTGAGCCGCCGGGTCCAGGAGAGGTCCCAGTCGGCGCTCACCGGCGTGAGGGACGGGGAAGCATCGAGCGTGGAGTGCAGGACCGGGAGCGCGGCGCCAGCACCCATCAAGCCGAAGAAGTCGCGACGGGAAGTCATGCGAAAGCCCTCGGAATCGGTCACGGGGGAGGGTCGCGGGAATCTACCGTCCGGGTCGGGGAGGGGAAAGTGACGGGCGACGGGCGACAGGCGACGCGCTGGCAGGTCGCTTGTCGCTCGTCGCCCGTTGCCCGTCGCCCGTCTTCAGCTCACCGGGACGTACTGGCAGCCGTGCTCCTGGGCCACCGACACCGCGAAGATCCCCGACGGCTGCTCCACGATGCCGGGCAGCAGGTCGCCGGTGGCCGCCTTGAGCGCCGCCGCCTCGTCGAGCCCGGTGGCGGCGTAGCGCGGCACCACGTAGTGCATCAGCGCGAGGTGGCAGGAGAGGACGATGCCGCCGCTGCGCTGGAACTCCTCGAGGGTGAGGTCGCGGAACGGGGCCGGCACGTCGGCGCGCGCGGCGCGCACCGGATTGACGGTGAGCGGGCGGCCGGCGGCATCGGCGAAGCCGGTCTCCGCCCCGATGGCGAAGCGCGCCCAGTAGGCATCGTTCATCGCGAAGTGGATGCCCAGGTGCCGGAGCACCAGGACCCTGGAAGTGTCGCGCAGGTCGGTGCCGAACACGTCCCGGTACTGGCTGCCCCACACCATGGCGCGCAGGATCGGGTCGCCCTCGCTGAGATCGGGCGCATCGAAGACGGCGCGGTGGCGACCGCGCAGCCGGTCGGTCCACGAGAGGTCCCACGCGGTGCGGTGGCTGGGTCGCGCCGGGGCACGGAACGCCGGCTCCGCGCCCACGACGATGCGCGGGGCGGCGGTGACCAGGGCCCCCGCCCCGATCAGGCCGAGGAATTCACGACGGGGATTCGACATGGGAGGCATCTCCAGGCAAGGGTCACCAGGAGATGCGGTGTCCGGCGCCCGCGGGCGACACGCGCCCGATGATCAGGGAAGTCGGCCGACCTCGCGGGATGCCGGGTCGGCGCCCTCCCGGATGACGAATCGGGCCGGTGCCCCGATGCGGAGCCAGCCGGCCACGGTGCCGGTGCGGGACATGAGCGCCTCGGGAAGCGGATGCAGGAACCGCCCGGTGGCGTCCACCGTGTCGAGGGCAATGGACGCCTCGAGGTCACCCACGTCGGCCACGCGACCGTCGGTGCGCGCCACGGAGTCGTCGAAGTTGATGGAGACGTCGGCGCGCACGGTGGTGCCCCCGGGCATCACGATGGTGCCCCCGCGCACCAGCAGGTCGGAGGCGCCGCCGGCGTTGAAGGGGAGGTCGTCGTAATGGGCGGTGGCGGTGCCCCGGTAGGCGCCGGTGGCGATGGCGTCGAGGGCGCCGAGGATGGCGGCCACGTGCAGGGTGCGGAGGCGCTGCTTCTGGGGGTCGCCGGCGAGGGCGCCGCTCTCGATCAGCACGGTGGACGTGCCCCACGCCTGCATCAGGTCGCCGAAGGCGCGCGGCTCGAAGGTGTCGTCGTACTTGGCCACCTTGCCCGGAATCGCCTGCGCGAAATCGCGGGCGAGGAAGGCGGCGACGTGGCGGGCGCGAGTCCGCACCGGGCCCCACGCCCGCGTGACTTCCGCTGCCGGGGCCAGCAGGGCGATCGCCGCCTGGCCGCCGGTGCGCCCGACGCGGGTACGGGCGCCCTGGTCGTGGAGGTTGAAGCCGAAGGCGGGTTCGAGGCGGTCGCGCACCGCCTTGAGGGTGCGCGCCTCGGGCGTGGCGAGCCGCCGCGCGTCGCGGTTGACGTCCACCCCCACCGCATTCTGGCGCTGGAACAGCTCGGCGCCATCGGGATTGAGCATCGGGATGAAGACGACCGTGAGCTCGCGCGCCAGCCGGTCGCGGAGCGGCGAGGCGTCGGCGCCGGCCAGGAAGGCGAAGATGTCGGCGAGCGCCATCGTGGCGGTGGCCTCGTCGCCGTGCATCTGCGACCAGAGGAGCACCTTGATGGGGCCGCGCCCGAAGGTGACCGTCCAGATCGGCCGGCCCTGGATCGACGCGCCCACGGAGTCGGCGACGAGGACGCGGGGGCCGAAGAACGGCGTCACGGCGTTCCAGAACACGCGCTGCGTGAAGCGTCGCTCGTGCATCGCATCCACCTTGTACCGCTCGGCGATGGCGAGCCGCTGGCTCCAGGACGTAACCGGTTCCTGCGCCCGCAGGGTCCATGGCAGGAGCACCAGGGCGAACAGCGAACCGCGAACGGCGAACCGCAGTCGATCGACCATCGAGCATCGACCAGCGACGAAGTTGGTCATCTCGACTCCTACTTGGCGAAGAGTTGCGCGGGGTCCCGGAACGCCTTGAACTCCAGCGCGTTCCCCGCGGGATCGAGGAAGAACATGGTGGCCTGCTCGCCCACCTGTCCGGCGAAGCGGATCCCCGGCTCGATCACGAACGACACGCCCGCCCGGCGAAGTCGTTCCGCGAGTGCATGCCACGCATCCCATTCCAGCACCACGCCGAAGTGCCGCACCGGGACGGCGTGTCCGTCCACGGCGTTGGTGGCGGCGGGGCGCACCTCGTCGGGGGCCAGGTGGGCCACCACCTGGTGGCCGTGGAAGTCGAAGTCGATCCACTGATCGGAGGAGCGCCCTTCCGGGCAGCCGAGGAGGCCGCCGTAGAAGCGGCGCGCGGCGTCGAGGTCGTCCACGGGGAAGGCGAGATGGAAGGGCTGCATGGCGGAGTCACGCGTGAAGGGTGAAACGGGAACCGGGAGACGGCACGCCGGGTGCCTGACGGGGAAGCTAGCGTGTCGCGGTCACCGCATGCTCGCCGGTGGCGATCTGCTCCCCGGTGCGGAGGGCGGCCTCGAGCGTGTGGGCCGTCTCCACCTCGCGGAGCAGGCCGGCCCTGGCCAGCGCGAGGCGCGGCTGGGGCTGCAGCTCGGAGAGCACCACGCGGGTGCCGTGCTGGCGGCTGCGGGCCACGAGCCGCTTGAGGGCATGGAGCCCGGTGGCGTCGATCGCCGGCACGTGCCGGAGCCGCACCACCAGCACCTTGGGCAGCACGGCGACGTGCTCCACGGTGTGGGAGAACGCGCCGGCCGCGCCGAAGAAGAACGGCCCGTTGATCTCGTACACCTGGACGCCGGCCGGCACCACGTGGCGGAAGAGGGCGGCCGAGGTGTCGCTGCTCGGTTGCGTTGGGTCGGCCAGTTCGCCGGTCACCTCGGCCACGTTGGTGACCTCCGCCATGCGCTTCATGAAGAGGAAGGCGGCGAGCACCATCCCCACCTGTATCGCCACGGTGAGGTCCACGAGCACGGTGAGGAGGAAGGTGACGACCAGGACCAGCACGTCGGACCGGGGGGCCTGCAGCGTGTCGCGGAAGGTGCGCCATTCGCTCATGTGCCACGCCACCACCACCAGGATCGCGGCCAGCACCGCCATGGGGATGCGCGCGGCGTACTGGCCGAAGAAGAGCGTGATCAGCAGGAGGGTGAAGGCGTGGACCATCCCGGCCACCGGGGTGCGGCCGCCGTTGCGCACGTTGGTGGCGGTGCGCGCGATGGCGCCGGTGGCCGGGATCCCGCCGAACAGCGGGGAGGCGATGTTGGCCACACCCTGCGCCACCAGCTCCATGTTGGAGCGGTGTCGCCCCCCGATCATCCCGTCGGCCACCACCGCGGAGAGGAGCGACTCGATGGCGGCGAGGGCGGCGATGGTGAACGCCGGCCCCACCAGCTCCTGCAGCGTGGCGAGCGAGACGGTGGGGAGGTGGGGTGCGGGGAACGACGCGCGGATCGCGCCGAAGCGGGACCCGATGGTCTCGACCGGGATCTCGAACGCCGCGACCACCACGGTGGCCACCATCAGCGCCACGAACGGCCCCGGGATCCGGTGCGACACCCGGGGCCAGAGCGCGATGATCAGCAGGCAGCCGGCGCTGACGCCGATCGCCCACGGGTTGATCGCGGTGGCGTGGGTGAAGTAGGCCACCCACTTCTCCACGAAGTGCGCCGGCACCTCCCCCATCTCCAGGCCGAGGAGGTCCTTCACCTGGCCGGAGAAGATGATCACCGCGATCCCGCTGGTGAATCCGACGGTGACCGGGTAGGGAATGAACTTGATCACGGTGCCGAGCCGGGCGAGGCCCATCGCCACCAGGATCACGCCGGCCATCAGGGTGGCGATCAGCAGGCCGTCCACGCCGTGCTGCTGGACGATGGCGTAGACGACCACCACGAAGGCGCCGGTCGGGCCGCCGATCTGGACCCGGGAGCCGCCCAGCGCGGAGATCAGGAAGCCCGCGATGATGGCGGTCCAGAGGCCGCGGTCCGGGGTGACGCCCGAGGCGATCGCGAAGGCGATCGCCAGCGGCAGCGCCACGATGCCGACAATGACCCCGGCGGCCAAGTCGCCGAGGAAGGCCTGCCGGTGGTAGCCCTTGAGGGCGGTGACCAGCTTGGGAACGAGCACGGTGCTGTATTCTACCCGGCGGTGGAAGGGGTCCCTGCCCTGGCCGCCTCACTCCGGAGGATTGCGATGCTGCGACACCTGACCTGCCTGCTGGCCCTGCCCACCGTCCTCGCCGCCCAGGTGGACCCCGCGGCGGCGGCCCGGTTGCGCGGGGTGCTTGATGCCGCCGTCGCGAACGGCGAAGTGGCCGGCACGGTGACGCTGGTGCTGCAGCGCGGCCGCGTGGTGTTCACGCACGCCAACGGGATGGCGGACCGGGAGGCGGGACGCCCGATGACGCCGACCGCGCTCTTCCGGATCGCGTCGCAGACCAAGGCGGTCACCACCACCGCCGCGATGATCCTGGTGGAGGAAGGGCGACTGGCGCTGTCCGATCCGGTGTCGCGCTGGATCCCGGGGTTCGCCGGGGCACAGGTGTCGGAGCCCGGCGATTCCGGCCGTCCGGGTCGGCGGCTCGTTCCGGTCCGGCGGCCGATCACGGTGCGCGACCTGATGACCCACACCGCAGGCCTGTCGTACGGGCGCGAGGCGTGGCTCGACTCGCTCTACACTGCGCGCGGACTCGGCGCGGCCGCCGGCGCCGGGTGGTACTTCGCGCACAAGGCGACGCCGATGTGCGACAACGTGGAGCCGCTCGCCGAGCTGCCGCTCGCGGCGCAGCCGGGCGAGCGGTTCGTGTACGGCTACGCCACCGACGTCCTGGGCTGCCTCGTCGAGCGCGCCAGCGGACAGTCGCTCGACGCGTTCTTCCGCGAGCGGATCACCGGGCCGCTCGGGATGCGCGACACCAGGTTCTGCGTGCCACCGGCCGATCGCGAGCGACTGGCCGTGGTGTACGCGCGGCGCGAGGGGGCGCTCAGCCGCGCCGCGGAGGGTCCGCTCGGCCAGGGCGACTACGTGGACGGCCCCTGCCGCGCCTTTTCCGGCGGGGCGGGACTTGTGTCCACGGCGGCCGACTACGCACGCTTCCTGGAGATGCTCCGGCAGGGAGGAACGCTCGACGGCGCCCGCATCCTGTCGCCCGCCAGCGTCTCCCTGATGGTGCACGACCACATTGACCCGATCTACCGCGGCCCCGAGGTGGGATTCGGCCTCGGGTTCGAGGTGTACAGCGACCCGGCGAAGGCGGGTCGCTACGGCGCGCCCGGGCGGTGGGGGTGGGGCGGGGCCTACTACAGCAACTACTGGGTGGATCCGGCGCACGAGGCGGTGTTCGTGTTCATGGTGCAACTGCTCCCCGCTACCGGGGTCACGGTGCGCGACCGCTTCGAGACGCTGGCGTACGCGATGCTGCCGCGGGTGGCAGGCCAGCCCTGAGGGCGGGCCCGCGGCGCGTTCACGGCCGACTGACGACCACCGACCACGACGCATCGCCCCAGCGGATCCACAGGCGGTCGTTCTCCACCGCGATGGTGAGCCGCTCCACCTGGGGATCGAGCGCGCCGCGCTCGAGGGGGATCCGCGCCAGGTCCTGCCGCGGGTCGTAGTTGGTGCCGAAGACGTTCACCTGGCGATTGACGATCAGTTGCGCCGTGCCGCCTGCGCTGGGCAGCAGCCAGAGCGTGTACCGTCCGGCGGCCACCTCGACCCCGCCGATCCGTGCCGGTGCCGAGAGCGTGACGTGCGTCGCCATGTCGGCACCGAGGCGCCAGACGCGGTCCCACGGCACCACGTCACCCCAGATCACCCGGCCTCGACGCGAGGGACGCGAGTAGTCAATCGTGAACTCGACGCCCTGGATCGTTCCGCGCACGCTGTCGCGGGGGGAGAGGGCGCCCATCCGCTGGCCGCGCGCGTCGGCGGCCGCCCACGTGGCGGCGAGTCGCTCGACGTCGGCCGGGGCGATGCGCTCGACCCGGTAGCGGTAGGTGGTGCCCGACCAGTCCGCGCGGAGGAGGTCGCCGTTGGGGGCGAAGCGCCATCCGCTCCGGGCCACGCCGAAATAGTCCATCTCGGCGGAATCGGCCCCGACGAACCAGATCCGGGTGCCGGAGGCGGAGACCTGCCGGGCCATGGTGGTGATCGAGGGGAGGCGCCAGGTGCCGGTCGAGTCCGGCGCCGCCGCCCGCGCCGCGCGGAATCCCAGCTCGTACATCAGGTACGAGACACCCAGGTACGGCAACGTGGGGCCGATGACGGTGCCGGCCGGGAGCGCCATGCGTTGCTGGGAGGCGACGCCTCCGGCAGTAACGGTGCGGACCGCCGAGTCGCCGTGCCAGGCGAACGCGGCGGAGTCCACCCCGCCTGCGAGCGGGCTGCCGTCGGCGTTTGCCGTGGCGACCCGATAGCTCGCCAGGGTTCCGCCTGCCGTCAGGACGGCGCTCCACCGGGTGATCCG
This sequence comes from uncultured Gemmatimonadaceae bacterium, assembly GCA_964574665.1. GTDB lineage: Bacteria > Gemmatimonadota > Gemmatimonadetes > Gemmatimonadales > GWC2-71-9 > Palsa-1233. Next base: position 3,960 of record CAZNOJ010000079.1, on the reverse strand, counting down.
GGTGACCGGGGAGCGCGTCACGATGGTGCCCTGGAGCCGGTTGCCGGAGCGGGTGAAGTGCTCCACCTGCATCGTGTCGGTGCCGAGCCGGGCGATGAAGCCGCCGGACTGGGCCCGCGCGGGCCCCGGCCAGGCCAGCAGGAGCGCCAGGGCCGCGCGCCCGCGGCTCATTGCCGGCATCCTCCGCGGGGATCGGGCTTGGGCTGGTCCACCAGCGGCCGTTCGCCGTTGGCCACCACGCCGGCGAGGTTGGCGATGAACGTGGTCACGCGCGCGAGGTGCGGATAGTCGAGGTACTGCGCCTCGTCGGTGACCTGGTGGTAGTCGGCGTGCCCGCCGGTGGTGAAGAAGATGACCGGGATCCCGTGCCGCGCGTACATGTAGTGATCGCTGCGGCAGTAGATGTTCTGCGGATGGCCGTTGGCATCGAGGGAGTAGTCGAAGCGCAGGGCGCCCGGACCCTGGTTGAGCGCCTCGGCGGCATCGCCGAGTGCGGTGGAGAGCCGGCGCGAGCCGATCAGCTGGACGTAATCGTCGTGGCCGCGGATCAGCTCGCCCGAGACGGTCTGCCCTGTGACGTCCCGGTCGGTGCCACGGCCGATCATGTCAATGTTGAGCTGGGCGACGATCGCCTCGCGCGGCACCGTGGGATGATCGGTGAACCACTGCGAGCCATACAGCCCGGCCTCCTCTCCCACGTGCCACACGAAGAGGAGCGAGCGCCTGGGCTTGACGGGCGCCGCGGCCCAGCGCTCGGCGATCTCGAGCACGGCCATCGAGCCGCTGGCGTCGTCGTCGGCGCCGTTGTAGATCGAGTCGAGGCGCGCGGAGGCGCCGTTGGTGGCGCGCCGGATCCGCGCCAGCTCCGCGTTGACGCGGCTGGCCACGTCGGCCGTCACCTCGGGGGGCGCATCGTCGGCGCCCTGCTGGCGGAAGAGGTGGTTGAGCACGTAGATCGAGTCGTGCGCCACGAGCTGGCCCATGCCGACGTGGTCGTTGTGGGCGCCGATGGCGACGTACTCGTTGCGCAGCGCCGGATCGGAGCCCCGCAGGATCGCGACCACGTTGCGCGCCGGGTGGGCCACGGGCACCTGTCGCCAGGTGACCTCGCCCTGGATGGGGCGACCGGCGGCCCCGAGGGCGAGGGCGGCGGTGGGTCCGCCCATCAGCGCCTCGGCCATCGGGCGCGAGATATAGACATACGCCGGGGCCGGCGGTGGCGGCGCCTGGTCGAAGAGCACCAGTTCGGTGGGCACCTGGTAGCCGGCGATGTCGCCTGGCGAGAGTTGTTCGCGCGCGATGATGAGGATGCCGGCGGCGTCGCGATAGGTGGCGTTCATCTCCTGGCGACTCGGCAGGCCCGGGGGATTGCCGGGAAAGTTCCGCGAGGCGAAGACCACGATCACCTTGCCGGCGGCCTGCTCCGGCGTGATGCGAGTGGCCGGATCGCTCACGTCGCCACCCCACACCACCGGCGCGCCGTGGATGGCCCGGGTGCCGGCGCCCTGGTCGCGCGGGACATAGTCGGTCCACGGCGCGAAGGTGGTTCCCGCCACGCGCAGTCGGCCCTCCGGATCGAGCGACCGGGAGACCATCGGCAGGGTCTGGAAGTAGGTGCCGTTCTCGCCGGCGGGCTCCAGTCCGATGCGGCGGAGCTCGGCGGCGATGTAGTCGGTGCCGCGAACATTGCCACGCGAGCCGAGGATGCGCCCTTCCATCGAATCGTCGGCGAAGCGATAGACCCGGGTCTCCAGGTCCGCGACCGAGATCGCCGGCGTGGTGGGACGCGGGGCGAGGGTGCGGGGTCGCGAGAGCACCGCCCACGGATCCCCGCCCTGGGCGAGGAGGATGGTGGGGGCGGCGAGCAGCAGGACGACGGTGGGGACGGCGGCGAGACGACGGTGAAGCAGCGACACGGCGAGACCTTGGGTGGCGTGGGAAGTGGCCGTTGGACAACAGGTTGTGGGCACGCCGTCCGGCCACCTGGGGCTCGGCGACCCGCCGGCCGGGACCTCCGGCCTCGCCACCGGACGCGGGCGGGTGGGGGCGGGTTTCCGGCCTGACGAGTCGCGGACGGGCCGGTCGGATGACCAACGCGTGTCAGGCGCCTGGTGTGGTGTGGATGCGGGCGGGTATCAGTCGAGCCGCAGGCCGAAGAAGGCGTCGCAGCGGTGGTGGCCAGTGTCGCCCATGGGGCCGGGGAGCTGTTCGAAGCCGGCGCGGCGGTACAGGCGCTGGGCCTGGTGCATTCGTCCCAGCGTCTCCAGGTAGCAGTAGCGGTAGCCCAAGCTCCGGGCGTCGTCGAGGCACCGGGCGAGGAGGGCACGCCCCGCCCCGAGCCCGCGGGCGGCGGGCAGGACGTACATCTTGCGCAGTTCGCAGATGGCGGCGTCGCCGTGCTCGAGCGGCGCAATGCCACCCCCGCCCATCACCACGCCGTCCACCATGACGACGTGGAAGGCACGCCCTGAGCCGGCATAGGCACGCGACATCGCATCGACTTCGGGGTCCTCGATGGAATAGCCCGGGCCCGTCGCGCCGAATTCCGTCATCACCTCGCGGATGACGCGCGCCATGGCGAGGTCGTCCCCCGCGGTGATCGGTCGGATCAGCCAACGCGGGCTGGGCGGGATCGGCATCGTATGGCGAATCCTACACGCCGACGGCCCACCGCGGGGCGGTGGGCCGTGGCTGATGCCGGGTGTGGCAGGTCGTCAGAACAGGATGCCGGCGCCCACCATCAGGAACTTGGTGTCGTCGAGGTCGCCCATGCCCATCACGTAGCGCGCCTCCACGAAGAACTTGCCGAAGCCCACCCCGCCGCCGGCACCGATGCCGATGCCGCTCTCCGAGGCATCGAAGTCGCCGAGGTCGCCCGCGTCGTAGCTGTGCGAGAGGTAGCCCACCGATCCGAGCAGGTAGGGCGACGTATTGGCGCCCGGCGAGAACGAGTAGGTGACCGCGCCGCTCACCATCAGCAACTTGGTCTTCTCGCCGTGGTCGCCCTCGTGCGAGTTCTGGCCGTAGGCGCCCTCGGCCCAGACGGTCAGCGCCTCGTTGGCCGTGCTCCAGAAGCCGTAGCCGGCGGTGGCCATCCAGCCGGTCTTGGCGTACTCCTTGTAGTCGCCCTGGGGCAGCGTGGCGTTGGCGCCGACGTAGACCTGGGCGGCGAGCGGGGAAGCGACCAGCGAGACCGATGCGACGAGGGCTGCGACTCCTGGGATCACGCGCTTCATGGAGGCCTCCGACAACGAGGGGACCGGGCGCGCCATGGGGTGGGCGGAGCCTGCCCGGCTGCTCCCAATATCGGAACTGCATGGAAAAGCGCCATAGCGGGGGTAGATTCGGGGGTCGCCAGGGGCATTCCGTTCCACTGGGGGAACGGAGTTGAGAAGCACCCTTCGAACCTGACCCGGTTCACACCGGCGGAGGGAGGCGACCCGGCCCGGAGCCCTGTCATGGCCCAGCCCGTCCCCGCGGCGACCTCGTTCGCCGACGCCTACCCCTGCTCCACCAAGGTGCACCTGGCCGGTTCCCGCGGAATCCGGGTGCCGATGCGCGAGATCACCCTGTCGGATTCCCCCGACGGGTCACCCAACGCGCCGCTCCGCGTCTATGACACCAGTGGTCCGCAGGGCCACGACGTGCGCCAGGGGCTGCCCGCCCTCCGCGCGGCATGGATCGCCGAGCGCGACGTGGCCCGGCTCGATCGCGACCAGGTGCTGGGGCTGCCGATGCCGGACGGCCTGCGGCGCCCGGTGCTGCGCGGCAACGGCTGCGTGACGCAACTGCGCTTTGCGCGCCGCGGCGAGGTCACGCCGGAGATGGAGTTCGTGGCGCTGCGCGAGGGGCTGGCCCCCGAGCTGGTGCGCAGCGAGGTGGCGCGCGGGCGCGCCATCATCCCCGCCAACATCAACCATCCCGAGCTGGAGCCGATGGCGATCGGCCGCGCGTTCCACG
>CAZNOJ010000078.1:0-11611 GCA_964574665.1 uncultured Gemmatimonadaceae bacterium | reverse complement strand
CAGCGGCCCCACAACCGCATTTTATGGGAGCGCTCGCAGCAGAAGCAAACGTTATGCCGATTCGCGTACCCTTGACTGCGTGTATATACACAGGCATATTCACCCATGCGGTTCTCCTGGGACCCCGCGAAGAGCGAGGCCAACTACCGGGCCCGTGGGTTCGACTTCGAGTTTGCAGCACGCATTTTCGAGCACCCCACCTGGGAACGTGAGGACACGCGACAGGATTACGGTGAACCCCGGGTCATCGCGACCGGGCTGGTGGAGGGCCTGGAACTCACCGTTTGCTACACTGATCGTCTCGCACCCGGCGCGACTGTAGAGCGCCGGATCATTTCAGCCCGTCGGAGCAATCGCCGTGAGCGCCAAGCGTACTGGCAAGCCATCGAAGGTAGCTAAGCGACCGTCCTCCGGACGGGCAGACGTGGCGCGCCTGCGGTCGATGAGCGATGCCGAGATTGCGCGGACCTCGCCTCCGGAACTTTCGGACTTGCCTGCCGACTTCTGGCAGGGGGCCACGCTCGTGATGCCCGTGGCCAAGGAGGCGATTTCCCTCCGGGTCGATGAGGACGTGCTGCATTGGTTCCGGAGCCTGGGGCCGCGGTACCAGACGCGAATGAACGCGGTGCTGCGGTCCTACATGGCTCAGGCGGAGCGATCTGCTCCGCCTTCGGGGTCACCGCGTCGGAAGAGCACGGCATAACACGCCAATGCAGCCGCCGAGCGCGCCGATGATGCGCCTGCGGCGCGAGGGCGCTCGCGGCTGATTGGCAAGTCGTTATGTGGCCACGATACTTGGGAGTTCAGATGTGCCGAGGACAGTCGTTCTGCAGCGAGCTCGGCGACGTCGCCATGTGGAGTGACCTGGCGCCGCTCCCACCCCCCGAATGGATTCGTTCCGAACTTCCGACGCTGACTGCCGCCTTTTCGCACGCGGCGATCGGAGATGTCGAGCGGGCAATCGCTGCGGTCGAGTCCCTCAGCAATGCACGAATGCGCGATTGGTGTGTGGAGCACGGACAAGGCGCCGGCGGCATGCGCCTTCGGACGCTCGGCTCACCCCCACCTCCGCGCACCCTGCCAAGTAGTGGTCCGCGGAACCCCAGTAGTACCCTCGCGACCAGCGTCCTCGAGCGCGATCGCTATCAGTGCAGGTACTGTGGGCTGCCAGTGATTCCGCGGCCGCTGTTCGTGGCGCTTGGAGCGATTGTGGGGAATGAGCGTTTTCCGACAGGCAAGCGAAATGCTGAGCGCCATGGGGCACGGCTTGCCTTCGGCGCACAGGTCGACCATGTGGTTCCCTTCAGTCTTGGCGGCTTGACCGACCTGGACAACCTCGTGACGTCGTGCTGGACGTGTAACTTTGGCAAGGCAAGCTATCACATCGCGCAGATCGGGTTGCGTGACCCGCGCCTCCGGCCGCCGTCGCAGAAGCAGTGGGATGGGCTCACCTCGATGTATCGTGCGCTGCGCGGAGCGAAACGGGCCACATAACAAGCGTTTGCTGCGGTCGGGGCCTGACGCCTCGGCCCACGCGCTGTAGTCTTACGAGGGTACGCGCGGGCCTCGGCAGGCCCCGCCGCAGAAACGCACGACGTTAGCTCGCCTCAGGCAGCGATGGACGGGCCAGACGAGGTGGGACACGCGGAAACATGCGATACAGTGGATACTCGGATACAGGGATACGGCCGCGTTGCTAAGTCGTTGTCGCCACAAGGTGACTCGGGCTATTTCTGTACCACTACGCCTCCTCTCCAAAGACAATTCCATTCCATCAACGCGGGACGTGCAAGGAGTCCAATGATCTCCGGGCTCTCAGGTTGCACACTCTAAGTCGTTGCGCAGTAAAGGGTTAGCGGGCTACCTTTGTCCATCGCCTTCGGCTGCACCTATCGTATTGGTGAGTCGAATAGGGCGAAGATCCGCGCGTCCTGCGCGCGCAGGACGTTCGGGTCGCTCAAATCGCACGACGCACCGACTGGAGGGGGCATGTCGCTGAAGGCAAAGAAGGGGACAGGGGGAGCCGTAGGTCGGCGAAACAGCATCCGTCAGGAGTTCTGGGCAGGAGTCCCATATTGGGAGGGTCCTAAGGAGAAGGGATACTTCTGTTCGCCACGAACTTTGCCCTTCATCCTCCAGGCTTTGAGTGCGAAGGCTGTGAGTGGCGATAAGGACCCCGGTTCGGTCTATATCGAGCTCCTCTCTCGGCACATTGGTGAGGGGGTAGTCGAGATGACCCATGAAGAGGACCACGCTTTCGCCGTGGGCTATCGGGGGACAAAGACATGGAAGGACCGCATGAAGGTTCTCGAGAACGCAGGATTCATTCGCTCCTCATCTTCCGGAAGGAAGTACGCTAAGGTCCTTCTGGTCCATCCGTCGTTCGCAATGAAGGCCCTTAATGACTCCGGACGTGTCCACAAGAGGCTGTGGGACGCATACAGACAGCGACAGATTGAGATGGGTGAACTCGGTCCTGATCAGGTCGTCGCTCCTCCGGGGACCGAGAGCGTCGCGGGCTAACACCAGCATGCAGGAAAGGGGCCGCTCTACTTGCACAAGCGCGGCATGCGTTCCGTATGACTGTGGAGTCGCCGCCGCGTCTGCGCCGGAGCGGCTCCGATACTGCGCAGATCGTTGGCTAGCCGAAATGCGAGGACAGCGAAGGGTCAATGACATCCTTGGAGCCAGCAACACAGTTTCTTGAGGAGCTTGAACGTTTTGACCTTGCCACCCTCCTCCGGGGCGGGGACTGCGTTGTCAGGATCGTCGAGGGCAGTTGGGGTCCCGTCCAGCGGGTAGTGCTTCGAGTGCACCCAACACTATCGACGGCCATCGACGGGCTTTCACTTGACGACAAGCGGCGAATAGTTGAGGCACTGGCAAGTGAGCGGTTCACCCGTCCGGACATTGAACTTGATCCGACTGCGCTGGGAACATCGGGTGATTCCAGCCTGACGATCAACCAGATCCAGGAATTGGCAGCAGAACTCATCACCCAGCGCGACCTCATGGTATCGGTTGCCACGGGCGGGCCGCGAATCAACGACGTAAACGACTACTATCGAGCGCGAAGAAGGCGATTGGCGCGCCTGCTGGCAGAGAAAGGGCTAGGAGATCCCAATCCACACGAAGATCTGTGGGATTGGTACAACCATTGGAATCAGCACTACAATTCGTACGCTGAGCGCCGAGCCTACATCGCCTCGCTATTTGATCCCCTGATTTCGCGTGTGACCAGCAGCACGCCGACAATGGTGCCAGCCCGCGAACCAACGGGATGGGAACGAGTTGATCGGACTGTTGACAAGGCCCGAGCGCGTTTTGACTCTGCAGATTCTGAAGAAGATTTCCAGTCGATCGGGCTCCTTTGCAGAGAGGTTCTGATATCGTTGGGCCAGGCAGTCTACGAACCAGCCTCACATCCCACGATCGACGGAGTAGATCCCAGCAGCACGGATGCAAAGCGTATGCTCGAGGCCTTCTTAGGTGCCGTGGTGCCGGGGGACAGCAATGAATCGGTTCGTCGGCACGCGAAAGCGGCCCTCGCGTTGGCACTTGACCTTCAGCACAGGCGGACGGCTACTCAACGTCAGGCTGCCATCTGCCTGGAAGCAACTTCTTCAACGGTCAACATTGTCGCGATTCTCAGCGGAACAAGGGACGCGAATCCCGGGGCTAGCTAACCCTCGCTTGCTGCGGTCGGGGCCAACCGCCTCGGCCCGCGCGCTGTAGATTCTTCGAGGCACGCGCGGGCCTCGGCGAGCCCCGCCGCAGAAGCGCAAATCGTTCGGCTGACCTGAGGAGGGATTTTGTATCAGCATCTCGGCCGCATTCGGGAGGTGCGTCGCGGCGGCAGCGAAACGTTCCAGGTCGATGGGAAAGCGACCGACTTCACTTTGCTCGACTTCTGGCAGTGGTCAGTATCTGACCTGGTCAGCAACGCCACTCGAGGGCGCTTGGCCGAGTACGTAGTGGCTAGGGCACTCGGCATATCGACAGCTGGAGTGCGAGACGAATGGGCTGCCTATGACTTGGAGACTCCGTCAGGGCTTCGAATCGAGGTGAAGTCGGCGGCATATCTGCAAAGTTGGCAGCAGGACAGCCCTTCACGGATCACATTCTCCGTTCGCAAGGCGCGAGCTTGGGATCCGAATACGAATGCACAGGCACCGGAGCCGTCGCGAAGCGCCGATCTCTATGTGTTTGCACTCCTCCATCATATGGACAAGGCAACCGTCGATCCGCTGAATCTGAACCAGTGGTGCTTCTTCGTGCTATCAACCACGACCCTCAACGAGCGACAGCGTAGCCAGCACTCCATCACCCTCAATTCCCTGCAGAAGTTGACGCGCCGCACCTCCTTCGATGAACTCGGCGATCGGGTGCTTGAGGTCAGCAGGGTGGAATAGGCCGCCGAACCCGCGCTTGCTGCGGTCGGGGCCTGATGCCTCGGCCAACGCGGGGGTAGATTCCTCGAAGGGCGCGGTGGCCTCGGCGGCCCCGCCGCAGAAGCGCAAGCCGTACCGACGGACTCAATCGTAGTGGTAGCGGGCCTGCAGAAACTCGACGCGGTCGGCGAACACTTCAGACACCAGCCGATCCGCCTCGTTGATCCGCCGAGACCAGACATTGCCGCCGAGATGCTTCAGGTGCTCCGGCTTGCCGATCCCGGCAAACGGGTCGCGCAGCACGGCCTCGATAAGGTCCAGTGTTCTCAGGGCGGTCTTGCGGTTGGTGTCGCCCCAATAGCGGAGGTCCTCCAGGCACTCGTCCTGGAGCACGGCCCGTCGGGTGGACCGGGCGCGCGGGCTCAGGGAGTGACCCCGAGTTCCCGACGCAGTGCCGCGAGGTCGATCGGCTTGGTCCGACCACGTCGAGCGCGCGTCAAGGCGGCGAGCAGGCGGGCCGCGTTGGCCGGAGAGCGCAGCAGGTACGCCGTTTCGCGCAGGCTGGCGAGCTCGTCGGCCGGAATCAGCGCCATGTCGTCGTGGCCACGCCGCTGAATGATGGCCGCCTCCCGGGAGTCCTCGACTTCGTCCCAGAGGGTCGCAAGGTTCTCGCGGGCGTTACTGTAAGTGGTCTTGACAGCCATGGCATCCCCCGTGGTATTGTACAAGAAGTCTGTACAAGCTGTGCGGGCGTGTCAAGGGCCGGCATGACACGCCAATGCCGCCGGCGAGCGCGCCCATGATGCGCCTGCGGGGCGAGCACGCCCGCGGCTGATTGGCAAGTCGGTCAGGCGGATGGTGACTCTCGGAGAGGTGCGTCACTTGAGAACCAGCGTCGTCATGGCGTATGGCCTGTGGACCTCAGGGGGGTGCCGTCACGCATCGCCGTCCTGGGGTTTCGGCATGGCGCGCGAGCGCCGCGCTCACCTGGGCGAGAGGCCAGATGCCTGAACCCGTTCTCACCATCGCCGCCCGCCGCGCCGACTGGCTGATCGCCCTCGCCACCTGCCTCGGCGCCCTCGTCGCCCTGCTGGCACTCCGCGCCGGTGACACGCCGCTCGCTGCCAGGGCCCTGTTCCTCACCATCGCGTGCGGCGGGGTGGCGCTCTACGCCTCGCTGCGGCGGGGGCACATCCCCTCATGATGTTCTATGTGAGCATCGCCTTCCTGTGCGGCGCCGCCTGGTTCATCGTCCGCGCCGTGCAGTACTATCGGTCCGATGAGGAGGTGTGGCGCATCGCGGGATCCGGGGCGGCAGTCACTCTCGTCGGGGCATTGATCTACCCGATGACCACCTCACTGACCTGGGCGCTCCTGACGATTCCGCTGTTTGTGGTCGGCCACTACCTGCTGGCCAGCTTCGACCCATGGCGGCGCCGCGACCGACCCTGAGTCGGCGTGCGACGCGGGGCGACCGCCCCTACGCGCACGCCACCTTCCGCATCGCCAGGTCGAACCCGCGCGCCCCCGCCTCGACGCGCGCCACCAATGAATCGACACCGCGCCGCGCGTAGCGGATCCGCTGCGGGAAGTCGTGGGCCAGGTTCTCGAAGGTGAGGGTGTCACCGCGGGCGGGCAGCGGCGTCCGGAACGACGCCTCCGCCTGACCCGACGGCTTGGCGGTGTACACCAGCGTGTCACCCGCCACGCGGATGCTGAGCTGCTCCCACTCGCGGAGCGCGGTGCCCACCGTGGTGCGCGAGGCCCCCAGCATCAACCCGCCCGCGGGGGCCATCCACATCTCCACGGTGATCCGCTCGCCGCGGCGCAGCTCCCAGCACCCCGCCAGCCAGCCGGCGCGGTCGAGCGGCGCCTGCGCGCCCAGGGGCAAGGCGACGAGGGCGACAAGGCAACAGGCGATGCGGGACGACGGCACGGGACGGCTCCGGGGAAGGGAGCCTCGAATCTACCGACCGGCCCCTGTCGCGTCTTGTACCGATGCGACAGCACCGTCGCCGAGGAACTGGTCGCCCAGCCCCGCCGTGGCGAAGTGGCGCCCCGGTGCGGTGCCGGTGAAGCGGCGGAAGTCGCGCAGGCAGTGCGCCTGGTCGTGGTAGCCCGCCGCGATCGCGGCGCGAGCCCAGCCGCCTCGACCCGCGGCCTCGAGCAGCGGATACGCCCTCCGGAACCGGAGCACGCGGCGCAGCAGCGCCGGCGACACGCCGATGCCGGCACGGATGCGCCGCTCCAGGGTGCGCGGTGAACAGTCGAACATCTCGGCGAGTCGCCGGATCGGAACGGAAGGGTCGCGGGAGAGCGCGGTCGCCGCGTGCATCGCCAGCGGATCCACGCGATCATGTCGCGCCACCCCGGCGAGTACGCTCGCGATCGCGGCCACCCGCTCGGCGGGGGTGGTCACCCGACCGACGGCAGAGCACAGTCGGTCGCGGAGGAGTGGCGACACGTCGCGCATGCCCACCACGCGATCGGTGAACGGATCGGCGCGTCGCAGGATCGCCGCCGCCCCCGCCGTGCGGAACCGGATCCCCACCACGTCCACGTGGGTACCAGGCACCAGCAGCAGCGGCCGGGTGAGCTGCCCCGCCACCAGCGCGTCGGCCTGGCTCCGCGCCACGCCGTCGGCGCCCACCTCGGCGAACGGGTCGGCCAGGTGGAGCACCAGTTCCAGGCGCCCGTCGGTCACCACGGTGTCCACCATACCGCCGCCGGTTCCGGTGAGGAACCAGATGCAGTGCACGTAGCGGTCGAGCGGTGGGGGAGGGGCGAGGACGGTGTAGTGCATCACGAGAAGCTAGCCCACGAGCGAGGGGGCTGTCATCCTCAGTGGAGCACCCGCGAAGCGGGTGTGCAGTCGAAGGATCTGCTATTGCGAAGTCTCCGGGAAGCAGATCCTTCGACTCCGGCGGCTGGTCCTTCGCTTCGCTCAGGACATGCCGCCTCCGCTCAGGATGACATCGCCTGGGTCGCCCGTCACCAATCGCCCGTCGCCTAGTCCCTGTACCGGTTCCTTCCCGCATGCTTGGCGCGGTACAGGTTCTCGTCGGCGAGCTTGAGCAGCCCCTCGGCGTCGGCGACGCGATCGTCGGGGAAGGTGGCGAGGCCGGCCGAGGCGGTGGCGTGGATCACCAGGCCACCCTCGCCGAAGTCGTGGGCCGCCACGCGGCGCAGCACCCGGTCGGCGAAGAGCCGCGCCCCGGTGCTGCCGGTCTCGGGGAGCACCACCACGAACTCCTCGCCGCCGATCCGGGCGATCGAGTCCATGGTGCGCAGCTCGCGCTTGAGCAGCCCGGCAAGCTGCCGGAGCACCCGGTCGCCCGTGGCGTGGCCGTGGGTGTCGTTGATCCGCTTGAAGTCGTCCACGTCCACCAGCACCAGCGTCACCACCTGGTCGTAGCGGCGGGCGCGGTCGAGCTCGTCGTCGAGCCGGCGCTCGAAGGCGCGGCGGTTGGCCACGCCGGTGAGCGGGTCGGTGTCGGCGAGCTGGCGGAGGTCGTGGGCGCCGGTGTGCTCGCGCTCGTCGATGGCGCGGGTGAGCGAGGCCACCGCGGCCTGGATCACCTGCTCCGCGAAGCCGAGGTCGAGCCGGTTGAGCGGCGGGTCGTCGTGCGTGGTGCGCAGGAAGAAGACGCCGGCCGGTGCCCCGCGCAGCGCGAACGGCATCGCGATCACCGAGCGGGTGCGCGATGCCTGCATCTCGCTCCCCCAGGTGCTGCGCACGTCCTCGTAGAGCGGGTGCTGCTCCACGTCGGCGATCATCACGGTCTCGCCGGTGGCCAGCGCCTGCAGGATCTCCGGATAGCGCGACAGGTCCACCCGCAGCTCGCGCAGCGTGGGGTTCTCGAACGCCGCCACCACGGTGCCCTCCTGGGCGCCGGGCTCGGCGAGCACCACGGAGCAGCGGGCGATGCGGAGCCCGGTGGCCACGCGGCGCACCAGGATCTGGTAGATCTCCTCGGGATCGCGCGCGGCGCCTACTTCCTTGAGCAGCTCCACCAGCTCGCTGCGCGAGCGCGCCTCGGCGCGGGCCACGTTGAGCTCGCGGCCCACGCGCAGGTGCGCCTTGATGCGGGCGAGCAGCTCGCGCACCCGATAGGGACGCTGCACCAGGTCCGCCACCGTGAGGCCGTGGGGCTCGAGCGCGGCCGTGATGAACTCGCGGTCGGCGAGCGCCAGCAGCGGCGTCTCGCGGTGGGCCATCTCCTGGCGCAGCATGCCGAGTCGTGACATGGCGGCGGCCTCGCCGTGGCCCAGGTCCACCACGAGGAGGTCGTAGGCCTCCTGGTCGAGGCGTTCGTGCAGTTGCAGCGTGCCGATGGCGGTGACGATGTCATAGCCGTTCTCCTTGAGCACCCAGGAGAGCGTCCGCGCGAGTGCCGTGTCCTCGGTCACCACCAGCAGTCGCGGGTTGAGCAGCGTCATCCGTGCACCAGGTTGGCGTAGCGGTCCGGGTCCACATTGCCGCCCGACACCACCAGGGCGGTGGGGCCGGTGAGCGGAATGCGACCAGCCAGGAGCGCCGCGACGGTGGCGGCGCCCGAGGGTTCGGCCCGGATCTCCCGCTCGGCGAGCCAGCGCATGGCCGAGCGGATCTCCCCATCCGAGGCCGGCACCACCGTCACCGCCAGGGAGGCGATGATCGGCCAGGTGAGCTCGCCCACGGAGCGGGTCAACAATCCATCCGCCAGGCTTGTGCCACCCCCCACGTCCACCGGATGGCCGGCGGCCTTCGCGCGCGAGAGTTTCGGGACCGCTTCGGGCTCGACTGCCACCAAACCGACCGATTTTTCGCTGGAACGCACCGCCAGGCAGGCCCCGGCGAGGAGGCCGCCGCCGCCGCAGGGGAGGACCACGGTGGCCACCTCCGGCCAGTCCTGCAGGATTTCCAGCGTGCAGGTTGCCTGACCGGCGATCACGTCGGGGTGGTCGTAGGGGGGGATCATGGTGAGCCCGTCGCGGCGGGCCAGCTCCAGGGCGGCCTCGTGCTGCTCGGGGCCCCGGATGGCGCCCACCAGGCGGACCTCGCCGCCGACGCCCCGCACGTTGTCCTGCTTGACCCGGGCGGTGGACTCGGGCATCACCACCACGCAGCGGATGCCGTGGCGCTGGGCGGCCCAGGCCAGGCCGTAGCCGTGGTTGCCGCTCGACGAGGTGACCACCCCGCGGGCGCGGGCAGCGGGGTCGAGGCGGGCGATCGCGGTCCACGCCCCGCGGATCTTGAACGCGCCGATCGGCTGCAGGTGCTCGGCCTTGAGCCGCACCGGATGCGAAAAGCCGTCCACCTCCACCAGCGGAGTGCGGACGGCCACCCCGGCGAGGGCCGCGTGGGCCCGCGCCAGGTCGTCGGCGACGTCGTCGCTCACGTGGCGGCCTCGCTCGGCTCGTCCACCTCGGCGGCGTCGTCCTCGGCGTCGTCCTCCTTCTGGATCCGGGCCACGTCAATGATCCGGTCGCCCTCGTCGAGGTTCATCAGCTTGACGCCCTGGGTGTTGCGGCCGCTCACGCGGATCCCCTGCACCGGGCAGCGGATGATGATGCCGCCCTTGGTGATCATCATCAGCTCGTCGTCGGGGAGGACGTCCTTGAGCGCCACCAGCTCGCCGGTCTTGGGGGTCTGCTGCATGGTGATGATCCCCTTGCCGCCGCGCTTCTGGACGCGGTAGTCGGCCAGGTCGCTCCGCTTGCCGATTCCCTTCTCGCTCACCACCAGCAGCTCGGCGCGCTCGTGCACCACCACCATGCCGATCACCTGGTCGCCGCCGGTCAGCTCGATCCCCTTGACCCCTGCGGTGGCGCGGCCCATCTCGCGCACGTCGCTCTCGTGGAAGCGGATGGACATCCCGTGGCGGGTGGCCAGCACGATGTCGTTGGTGCCGCGGGTCTTCTGCACGTCGATCAGCTCGTCGCCGTCATCAATGTTGATGGCGTTGATGCCCACGCTGCGGACGTTGCCGTACGCGGAGAGGACGGTCTTCTTGACGGTGCCGTTGCGGGTGGCGAACATCAGCCACTCGTCGTCGGCGAACTTGCGCACCGGCACCAGCGCGGCGATGCGCTCGCCCTCGCGGATGTTGATGCAGTTGACCACCGGCTTGCCGCGGGCGGCGCGGCCGCCCTGCGGGATCTCGTGCACCTTGAGCCAGTACACGGTGCCGCGGTCGGAGAAGAACATCAGGTAGTCGTGGGTGGAGGCAATGAAGAGGTGCTCCACCCAGTCGGTGTCCTTGGTGTCCATCCCGGTGAGGCCCCGGCCGCCGCGGCGCTGCTTGCGGTAGGTGCTCACCGCGATCCGCTTGATGTAGCCGGTGTGGGAGATGGTGATCACCATGTCCTCCTCGGCGATCAGGTCCTCCACGGAGAACTCGCCCTGGTCGCGGAGGATCTCGGTGCGGCGCTCGTCGCCCCAGGCCTGGGCCACCTGCTGCACCTCGTCCACCAGGATCTTCATCCGCCGCTCGCGCGAGGCGAGGATCCCCTCGAGGTCGGCGATGATGGCCCGCACCTCGGCCAGCTCGGCCTCGAGCTTCTCGATCTCGAGCCCGGTGAGCCTGGCGAGCCGCATGTTGAGGATCGCGTCGGCCTGGGCCTCGGAGAACTGGAACCGCTCCCGGAGGCGGCGGTCGGCCTCGGGGGTGTCGGCCGAGGAGCGGATGATCTGGATCACCTCGTCGATGTTGTCGACGGCGAGCTTGAGCCCCTCGAGGATGTGCTCGCGCTTCCTGGCCTCGGCGAGGTCGAACTCGGTGCGCCGCACGATGATCTCGTGGCGGTGCGCGATGAAGTGCTCGAGCATCTCCTTGAGCGCCATCACCTTGGGGGCGCCCTTGACGAGCGCCAGGTTGATGACGCCGAAGGTGGACTGCATCGCGGTGTGCTTGTAGAGCTGGTTGAGCACCACCTGGCCGATCGCGTCGCGCTTGAGCTCGATCACCAGCCGCATGCCGTCCTTGTCGGACTCGTCGCGGACGCCGGAGATCCCCTCGATCCGCTTCTCCACCGCCAGCTCGGCGATGTTGGCGTGCAGGGTGGCCTTGTTGACCTGGTAGGGCAGCTCGGTGACGATGATCGCGTTGCGGCCGGTGCGCTCGTTCTCCTCGATGGCCACCTTGGCGCGCATCACGATCCGGCCGCGGCCGGTCTCGTACGCCTCGCGGATCCCCTGCATGCCGTAGATGTAGCCGCCGGTGGGGATGTCGGGCCCC
>CAZNOJ010000077.1:1960-11653 GCA_964574665.1 uncultured Gemmatimonadaceae bacterium | reverse complement strand
CAGGCGCCCCACCAGCCGCCGGAGTCGCCCCGGAGGGCCTCCCGGCCCCTTCGGCTTCCTGCGCCACCGCGGCCTGAGCCGCCCGAACAGGTGCGCGGGCAGGAGCCAGAGCGCGGCCAGGGTGCCGGCCACCGTGCCCCCGGCGGTGGCGAGCGCAATCGCCCCGAACATGGTGTCGGAACCGGTGCCCCACGCCATCGGCACCAGCGAGGCGATGGTGGTGAGCGTCACCAGCACGATCATCCCGGCGCGGTCGCGGGTGGCGTGCACGATGTCCATCGCGGTGGCGCGCACGCCCTTGCGCCGCTTGGCGGCGAGCACCGCGTCAATCAGCAGGATGGCCTGGTTGACGGCCAATCCCACCACCAGGATCACCCCCACCGCCGCCTCGCGCGTGAACGCCGTGCCGGTGACCCAGAACGCCGCGATCACCCCGCCGATCGCCATGGGGAGCGAGAGGAACACCATCAGGGTGGCCCACCACGAGTCGAACACCAGCGCCACCGCCAGCAGCACCAGCACCACGCCGATGCCGAACACCAGCCAGAGCCCCTTGGCGGAGTCGTCGTCGTCCCACTCGAACTTGTTGTCCTCGACGGTGTACCCCAGCGGCACCGAGATCGCCCCCATGAACGCCTTGTGGGTGCGGTCGGCCAGCTTCTGCGGGCCGCGGAAGTCGTACGAGACGATGCGCAGGTACTGCTGGTCCTCGCGCTGGATCTCCGACAGTCCCTTCACCTCGCCCACCTCGGCCACGTCGTCCACCTGGATCGGCGCCCGCTGCGGATTGCTCACGTAGGCCTCGCGGAGCTGGTCGAACTGGCGCTCGCGCACGCCCAGGGCGCGCACCGACACGGGCAGTTCCTCGTCGCCGAACTCGATCGCGGTGCCGCCCTGGTCGCCAGAGTTGACCTCGCGCCCCACGCTGCTGGCGAAGTCGCGCGCGCTGGCGCCCACCTGACCGAGCAACTCGCGATCGGGCTGCAACGCGATGCTCACCTGCTGCTGGCTTCCCCAGAACGAGGCCGCGTTGATGTTCACGTCGCGCACGCGGGGGATCTGCTCGAGGCGCCGCTGCAGGTCGAGCGCGAGTTGCCGCACGCCCTCGAACGAGTAGCCGAGGATCTTGATGCGGCGCGACCCGCCGCCGCTGCCGCCGGAACCGCCGTAATACCCCTGTCCCTCGGGTGGCTGCACGCTGACGCCCTCGGAGCCGCCGATCAGCACCGCGCGCTGGGTCATCTCCTCGTAGATCTGCCACGGCGAGGCGCTCTGGCCGCCCTCGGGCGTGAACTCCACCACCACCCGTCCCTGCTGCGGATTGCCCTCGGCGCGCACGATCGCCACGCCGGGGCGCCCCACCGCCACCCGCTCGAGTTCGGAGGCCAGGCGCTCCACCTGCTCGGGATCGGAGCCACGCGGGAGGGAGATGCTGGCGCTCACGGTCTCCCGATTCCCGCCCCACCAGCCGCCCCAGCTGCTCTTGGGCACCTTCTTGGTGAATCCCCACCCCAGCACGCCGATCGCGCCCCAGGTGAGCACGATGGTGGCCCAGCGCCACTTGAGCGAGTGGCGCACCGTCCAGTCGTAGCCGCGCGCCAGCCAGCCCCAGCCGCCCTTGTGGATGCCGCCGCGTCCCACGGCGGGGATCAGCACCAGCGCGGTGGCCACCGAGCAGAAGAGCGCCAGCGCAAACGCCGCCGCGAACGGCGTGAACGCGGCGCGCGCGTCGCCCTGCAGGAAGAGGAAGGGGAAGAGCACCACCGCGGTGGTGAGCGTGGAGCCGAGCACGGCGGCGGCGATGCCGCGGCCGGCGGTGGCCCGGCCGTCGGGGGTGTCGTCGGCGTGGCGGAGGCGCTCCACCACCACCAGGCCGTTCTGCACCAGGATGCCGATCCCCATGGCGAGGCCGGCCAGGGTGAGCAGGTTGGCCGGGATGTTGAGCAGGTACAGCCCCAGTGCCGTGCCGGCGATCGCCACCGCCGCCGAGCCGAGCACCAGGCCGGTGCTCCGGAACGAGCGCAGGGTGAGCAGCAGCACCACCGCGACGGCGCCGAAGGCAATCGAGCCACGCAGCAGCAGGTCGTTGAGCTGGGTGACGAGGTCCTCGCTCGCGTCGCTGGCCACCTCGAGGCGGATCCCCTCGGGGAGCGAGGCCTGCGTCTCGTCGAGCGCCTCGCGGGCGCGTGCCACCGTCTTGATGGCGTCGGCCCCGCCTTCGCGGGTGAGGGTCAGCGTCACGGCGGTGAGGCCGTTGAGCCGGTAGAAGTTGCCCTGGCGATCCTCCTCGGGGCGGATCTGGGCGATCTCGTCGAGGCGGTGCACCGTGCCCGCGGCGCCCACGATGGGCAGGCGGCCGAGGTCCTCGATGGCGTTGGGCACGTCGCGGAGCACCACGCTCCGCTCGGTGGCGCCGAGGCGCTCGGCGCCGATCACGTCGATCATCCGCGCCGACTGCAGGGCGGTGGAGAGCTGGGCCGGGTCAATGCCAAGCTGGCGGAGCTTGATGGCATCGTAGGAGATCACGGCGCCGTTCATCGCCTGGCCGCGCACGCTGTAGCCGGCGATCCCGGGGAGCGCCGCGAAGCGCGGCACCACGAGGTCCTCGGTGATCTTGGAGAGGGCACCCGGGGTGTACGGGCCGGTCACGTTGATCTCGAGGAGCGGCGACTCCGCGAGGTCTTCCGGGACGTACTGCGACACGCGGAGCGACTGGCGCGCGGCGCGGGGCAGTTCGGGGCGGAGCGCCTCCATCTGCTCGAGGATGGCGAGGCGCCCGAAGGTCATCTCGGTCCCCTTCTCGAGCTCCACGGTGATGCTGGCCGAGCCCTCGCGCGACCGCGACGACACCTTGCGCACGCCGCGGATCCCCTGCACCGCGCTCTCGATCGGCGAGGTGATGTAGGTCTCCATGAGTTCCGGCGAGGCGCCGGGCCAGCGGGCGCCGATCGAGATGCGCGGCGTGTCCACCCGCGTCTTGGTGGCGAGCGGCAGCCGGGTGAACGCCACGCCGCCCGCGATGAGGATGCCCACCGCCAGCGACCAGATCACCGCCGGTCGTCCCGCCGCCCAGCGAATCATGCCGCGGCCCTCGCCTTTCGTTCCTTGCGCCGCTCCACCACCGCGTAGGCCGTGGGCAGCAGGAAGAAGGTCACCAGGATGGCGGTGACCGCCCCGCCGATCACCGTGGCGGCGAGCGGCTTGTACAGCTCGCCACCGCTGCCCCAGCCGAACGCCAGCGGCAGCACGCCCGTGATGGTGGTGAGCATCGTCATGGTGATGGCGCGGAGGCGCTGTCGCCCGCCGAGCTTGATGGCCTCCTCGATCGGGTGACCCGCGTCGCGGAAGCGCTGGATCGCGTCGAGCTTGACCACCGCCTCGTTGTCGGCCATGCCGATCATCACCACGATGCCGATCAGCGACACCGCGTTGAGCGACTGGCCGGTGAGCCAGAGTGCCACGATGCCGCCCACGGCGGCGAGCGGCACGGTGGTCATCACCAGGAGCGGCGTGGAGAACGAGGCGAACTCGCCGGCGAGCACCAGGAACACCAGGGCCACGGCGAGGATCGCCACCATGGTGAGCTGCTGGGTGGTGCGGCGCTGCTCGTCGTCGGCACCCGACACCAGCCAGCGCACGCCGGGGACGGAGAACTCCATCCGCTCCATCGCCGCATACACCTGTTCCGCGGCACGGGCGGTGCCGCCCTCGTCCACCACCGCCTCCACGATGTGCACCGGTCGCTGGTTGACGCGGACCACCTCGATCGGCGCGCGACGCTCGTTGACCACCACCAGCTGCTCGATGGGGATCCCCTGGATCGGGGTGGCCAGCGCGGTGGCGAGATCCTCGTTGGCGGTGCCGGCGTAGCGCACCTGGATGGGGGTGCGGCGGTCGGTCTCGCGGAGCTCGCTGGCCTCCACGCCGCCCAGGGCGCCCTTGAGCGCGTTGATCACGGCCTGCGGCTGCAGCCCGCGCTGGGCGATCCGGTCGCGCTGCAGGGTGAGTTCCACCAGCGGCTGCGAGGCGGCGAAGGCGTCGCGCACGTCGGCGAGGCCCTCGATGTCGCGCAGCGCGCCGCGCACCTGTTCCGCGGCGGTGGCGCCGTCCTCGCGCTTGACCGCCGACACCTCCACCCGCACGGTGCGTCCCTCGCGGCCGATCAGCGAGCCGAACTCCGACTGGCCGGCGAGGTCGAGGGCCAGGGTGCCGGCCGCGGCCAGGTCGGCGACCCCTTCGCGCAGCCGGGAGGCGAACTCGGGGGCGCCCATCGCATCGGGCACGGGGATCACGAACACGGCGGTCCCCGGCGAGCCGGGTTCCGCGCCGGCGAGGACTTCCTCGTCGGTGGCATAGCCGATCCGCACGTAGCTCCCCTCGCTGCCGAGGGAGCGGGCGGCTTCCTCGATCCGGCTGGCCTGCCGCACCGTCTCCTCGATCGCGGTGCCGGCCGGGAGGCGGAGCTCGGCCACCACGGTGCCCTCGTCCACCTGGGGGAGCACCTCGCGCGGCACCACGCGCAGCAGCGCGATGGTGAGGAGCGTCGAGACAATCGCGATGCCGAAGACGGTGCCCGGGCGCGCCAGCGACCATTCCATGCCGGCCTCGTACCGGTCGGCCCAGCGGCGGCCCCACTCGTAGAGGCCGGAGAACCGAGGGTGGAGCGTGGAGGGTGCGTTCTCCACCCTCCGTCCTCCATCCTCCGCCCTCTTCCTGCCCCACGCCAGCATCACCGGCAGCACGGTGAGCGCCAGGATCAGCGAGGCCCCCACCGACACCACCACCGAGAGCGAGAGGTCGCGGAAGAGGGCGGCGGCGAGCCCCTGCACGAAGACGATCGGACCGAACACGAGCAGGGTGGTGAGGGTGCCGGCGATGAGCGGCCCGCTCACCTCGTCGGTGGCCTCGCGTGCCGCCTCGACCGCGGACAGCCCCTCCTCGCGCTTCCGGCCGGTCGCCTCCGCCACCACGATGGCGTTGTCGATCAGGAGGCCCACGGCGAGCGCCAGCCCACCGAGGGAGAGGATGTTGATCGTCACGCCGAGCATCTGCATCAGCGTGAGGCCGACGAGCACCGAGAGCGGCATCGCGAGGGCGATGGCGAGCGAGGTGCGCCAGTCGCGCAGGAAGACCAGGATCATCAGGATCGAGAGGATCCCGCCGATCAGGATCTCCTGGCCGAGGTTGCTGAGGGCGTCCTCGACGAACTTGGCCTGCGCCGCCACCAGGCGGATGGTGACCTCGGGAAACTCCTCGCGGAGGAGGTCGATCGAGGCCTCGAGGTCGCGCGTCACCTTGACGGTGTTGGAGCCGGCGTCCTTGTACACCACCAGGCCCACCGCCGGGGCGCCCTCGAGCTGCACGATGGTGCGCGGGTCGGCGGAGGCGGGGGTGACGGTGGCGATGTCGGCGAGCCGGAGGCCGCGACCGGCGGGACCGATCGGCACGCGGTAGAGCTCGTTGGGGTCGCGCAGCTCGGTGAGGGTGCGCACCGAGAAGCGGAACTGTCCCCGCTTGATGGTGCCGCCCTGGGCGGTGGCGTTGGCGGCCTCGATCGCGGCGCGCACCTCGTCGGGGGTGATCCCCAGCGCGCGCGCCTTGACCGGGTCGATGTCCACGCGGATCTCGTCCTCGGGGTCGCCCACCACCGCGACGCTGGCCACGCCGGCGAGCTGCTCGAGCCGCCGCTTGTGGACGTCCTCGGCGGTGCGGGCGATGGCGCGCAGGTCGCCCGGCCCGGTGAGCGCCAGTACTGCGATCGGCCGCTCGCCGGGGTCGGAGGTGAGCAGCGTTGGCCGTTCGGCGCCGTCAGGGAGCACGCCCCGGGCGTTGTCGAGGTTCTCGCGCACCGTGAGCACCGTCTTCTGCATGTCGGTGCCCCAGTTGAACCGGAGCGTGGTGGTTCCCTCGCCGCTCCGCGCCACCGAGCGCACCTCGAGCAGGCCCGGCGTGTTGCCGACGGCGTTCTCGATCGGCTCCGAGACGAAGCGCGACACCTCTTCGGGTGCCGCGCCGGGGTACATCGTCCGGATGGTGAGCACCGGGAGGGCCACGTCGGGGAGCAGCGACACCGGCATCCGGCCGAGGGACACCGCGCCGAGGAGCACCAGGGCCATCGTCGCGGCGATGGTCGAGACGGGACGGCGCAGCGCCGTCGAGGCGAATGACATACGGTGCTACTGCTCGGTTTCGCGCGTGGACACCAGCCGCACCTTGGCCTGGTGCGTCAGGGTCAGGTGGCCATCCACCAGCACGATGTCGCCGGGCGAGAGCGGGATGATGCCGCTGGTGGAATCGGGCAGCACCTCCGTCTGGCGGTCGTTGCTGCGGCCGGCGTTGACGTAGACCCAGTCGGCCTGGCCGTTCTTGACCACGAACACCAGCGGCCGGCCCTCGCGCTCCACCAGGGCGCGGCGCGGGATGATGATCCGGTCGCGGAGCCGGTTGGCCTCGAGGCGCACGTCGGCGTACATGCCGGGGCGAAGGCGGCCATCGCCCTGGATCCGGACGATGGCGGTGCCGGCACGGCCGGCGGAGTCGACCAGCGGCAGCACCGCGGAGATGCGGCCGTTGATGACGCGACCGGGCTGCGCCGCCACCACCACCTGGGCGTCACCGCCGGCAGCGAGGAGGGGAATGTCGTGCTCCATCACCCGCGCCTCCAGGCGGAGGTTGGTGATGTCCACCACCTCGGCGATGTCGGCGCCGGCCGAGACGCGCATCCCGACGGCGACGGGCACCTGCTCCACGATGCCGGCGAACGGCGCCTTGATCACGGCGCGCTCGAGGTTGAGCTCGGCTTCGCGGAGGTCCACCTCGGCGGTCTCGAGTCCCGACGACGCCCGCGCGAAGGCGCGGCGCGCCTCGCTCGGTGCCTGGCCCGACGCCACCGAGTCGGGCTCGATCTCGTTGCGGTAGCGCACCTGCGCGTTGCGGAGCGACGCCTGCGCGCGGGCGAGCTGGAGCTCGAGCGGCTTGGTGTCGAGCCGTGCCAGCGGCTGTCCGCGGGTGACCCGGTCGCCGGGACGGACCAGCACCTCGCTCACCGTCCCCTCGGCCTCGCTCTTGACCATCGTCTGGGCGTCGGTCTTGAGCGTGCCGGTGGCCGCCACGCTGAGCACCAGGTCGCCGCGGATGACTTCCTCGCCCACCACCGGGAGGGTGAGGGTGGACGACCCGGCGTCGAGCTGGGCCGCCGGGGTGGAGTCGTTGGTTCCGGCGTCGGCTTCGTCGCCGCAGGCGGCCAAGGTGAGTCCGAGGAACAGGAGCCCGAGGTGGCGGGCTGGGGTCATGACGGGCCTCGCGGAACGGTGGACGGATGACGGGACGTCGCGGCTATGGATGCCCGGCCCCGGGGTAACGACGCAGGACGGGACGGCCAGGTGTCGGCCATCCCAATGCTAACGCGAGACGGCCCGGAGATGTTGGCCTGGCGCCGTGAAGACGGCGTGAGGGTGGTGGGGCGGTCCGCGGGTCGGTGGGGCCGGGCCCGGACCCGGTCCGGCGGGGAGGTGTCTTCCCCACCGGATGGCGCGATCAGTTGCGGGGGCGTCCGGCGCCCGACGCCCGCAGCCGCATCCGCGCCACCACGGGCCGGTGGTCGGAGGCGGTGGAGTCGTGGCCCACGCGGATCTCGCGGAAGGACCAGTCGGGGTGGCGCGAGGCAAAGATGTAGTCGATCTCGCGCACCGGCGTGCGGGACGGGAAGGTGAAGGTGGAATCGGTCGGCTTGGTGGAGGGCCGCACCAGGTCGTCGAAGGTGCGCAGGGTGCGCGAGTCGGGGCCGTCGTTGAAGTCGCCGAGCAGCAGCCAGGGACCCGCCAGGGTGTCGAGCACCGCGCTCAGGGCGCGGGCCTGGCGGACACGGGCGGCATCGTTCTCGACCCAGTCGAAGTGCACGTTGATGGCGGTGACGGTGTCGCCGGTGGGGAGGGCGATCCGCGCCGCGAGCGCCACGCGCGGCTCCTGGCCCGCCGGCAGCGCGATCGCGCGGCTGGAGACGATCGGGAGACGCGAGAGGATCGCCATGCCGTAGCGCCCGCCGTCGTGATCCATGAAGGCGCCAAAGGCGTGCTGCATCCCCAGCAGGCCGCCCACCAGCGCGGCCTGGTCGATGCGGCCCGACCGGCCGACCATCGAGTCCACTTCCTGCAGCCCGACGATGTCGGCCTGCAGTGCGCGGATCACGGCGGCGGTGCGCTCCAGGGCGACGCGGTCGTCGAGCCCGCGGCCGTGCCGGATGTTGTAGGACGCGACCGTGAGGTCGGTGCCCGCGGTGCCGCTGCCGAGGTTGGAGAGGACGGCGCAGCCGCTGAGGGCGAGGACGGCGAGGATCGGGTAGGGACGGGGCATGGGGTGAATATAGGCCGCGGGTCGCGGGTCGCGTGTCGCGAGAGGGCCCGCTCCCGCGACCCGTGACTCACGACCCGCTTCTCGCGATCCGATAGATCCGCACCACCGGCAACCCATCCTCGTCCTCCACCGCGAGCGCCAGGTGGGTGCGCGAGAAGGCGAGCGGGCGATACGAACTCGCCGCCCAGGACGGCTCCGCGAGCGAGAGGACGTCGAGCCAGCGCCCCTCGGCGTCGAAGAGGTCGAAGTGCACCGCCACGGTGTCGGCGGAGGATTGGCGGACCCAGATCCGCCCCTCGCCATCGGCCCAGGCGGTCTCGTACGCGGGACGGAGGTCGGGGATCTTGGTGATGTCGAACGAGCGGCGGAGCTGCTCCTCGCTGAGGGCGCCCGCCATCTGGTTGCCCAGCATCTGCGCCACGCGCTGGTCCACGATCTGCTGCTTCTCGGCGGCGGTGACGGGGAGGGCGGTCCACGGGCGCCCGAAGATCCGCGTGGTGTCGCGCCCGTCACGGGTGAAGCGGATGCGGTACTCCCCGGCCCAGCCGGTGACGAACTCGCCGGAAGGGTGCGGCAGGTAGAGCGACTGCGGTTGCAACGGCACCGTGGTCATCATCTGCATCGTCTTGCCGTCGCCGATCACCCACATCGGCGTCTCGCCGCCGGGCTTGCGCTCGAGCACGAAGAGCGACTCGACCGCGGTTCCCCCCACCGGAAAGCGGAGGAATGCCTGGCCATCGAGGGAGGTGTCGCTCGGCGCCATGCCGCGCGCCACCGCGCGTCCCTGGCGGTCGATCCGGATCGGTGCCCAGTAGCAGCACGTCGTGGGGCGGGTGACCAGCATCGTGCCGTCGCTGGCGAGGTAACTCACCGCGCGGGTGTTGCGCGGGTCCTGGAGCACCAGGGTGTCGCCGTGCAGCGCGATGAAGCCCACGTGGAACTCGCCGGGCCCGGCCCCTTCGCGCCCGATCGAACGAAGGTACCTGCCGTCGGGTGAGTAGACGTTGACGATCGCCGGCGACTGCTCCGCCACGTAGAGGGTGCCGTCGTCGGCCAGGGCCAGGTCCTGCGGATCGAGGAGCTCGCCCGGCTCGCCCTCGCCGGGGCGCACGTCGCGCTCGTGGACCAGGGCCCACTGGCCCGAGTCGAGCGGGGCCGCGGTGGTGACCACGGGAATGCCGCCGGGCAGGGAGTCCACGGTGACCAGGGATTCGCGGGCATCGGCGGTGCCGCATGCGGCCAGCAGGGCTGCCACGGTGGGGAGGGAGGGATGGCGCACGGGGGCTCCGGCTGAGTGGGGGGACCGGAGTGGGGATGTACGGCCCGGGCGGAAAGTCGCGG
>CAZNOJ010000077.1:0-1860 GCA_964574665.1 uncultured Gemmatimonadaceae bacterium | reverse complement strand
ACCCCGTCGAAGAAGTCCACCAGCCCGGTCTCGAGGTCGTACTCCGCGCCCACCACGAGGAGGCCGTGGTCGCGAATCATGCGTTCGAGCACCACCGATCCGTGGCGGAGGTGGTCGGCCGAGACGCGGATGTTGGCCCGCACCGCCTGCTGGATCAGGGTGGCGCGGTCGCGGCCGTTGCCCTGTTCGAGGAGCGGCTCCACCGACGGGCGAATCCGGTCCACGATCGAACCGAGGTGGCGGGACCGCTCGGAGGGGTGCCGCGCGATGTCATCGAGGGTGGCCGTGATCGCGCCGCAGTTGGAGTGCCCCACCACCACCACGAGGCGGGTGCCGAACTGCTCGGCGGCGAACTCGACGCTCGCCACCTGGGAGGGGGCCACGATGTTGCCGGCCACCCGGATCACGAACAGGTCGCCGAGGCCCTGGTCAAAGATGATCTCGGCGGGCACCCGGGAATCGGAGCAGCCGAGGATGATCGCGAAGGGGTTCTGGCCGGTGGCCACTTCCTGGCGCCGCGAGGAGAGGGCGCCCCGCCCCGACTGGTCGGCGGCGAAGCGGCGGTTCCCGTCGCGAAGCTGCGCGAGGGCATCGAGGGCGGAGAGCATGCCGTAAGGTAGTCGCGAGTCGCTAGTCGTGAGTCGTGAGAGTGCGTCGCAAGCTCCTCGCTTCGACGCGAGTGTCCGTTCCGTCACCACTCACCACTCACGACTCCTTCACGATGCGATACACCCGAATCATCGGCAGCCCGCTGTCGTCCTCGTCGCCCACGTACACGTGGGTCCGGGTCCAGAAGCCGTTGAAGATCGCGCTGCCCACGGCGGGGACGTCGCCGAGGAGCACGCCCTCGGGGTCGAACACCTGCATCCGGGAGTACTCGCCGCGGTCGCCCGGGAGGGCCACCCAGGTGTTGTTGTCGCGGTCCACGGTCATGGCGGTCCAGGTCGGCCAGGTGCCCGGGATGTCGCCCAGCTTCGCGATCTCCGCGAAGGCATCGCGCCAGTCGTCGCGCTGGGCATCGAGCGTGGCGCGGTAGGCGGAGTCGCGCTGGGCGTCGGTGACCGTGAGCGTGGGCGCGGTGCCGATGATGATTCGTGAGGAGTCCTCGAAGGTGTCGCCGATCACGAGGCGATAACTGTCCGTCCGGCCGCGGATCACCTTGCCGTCGGGGCGGATCTCCGCCTGGTCGCCGGGGCGCATCGGGATGGACACGGTGCGCATGGACACGGACTGCCCGCTCCGGCGCGTCACGCGCCAGAAGTCGGCGGCCTCCTCGGGGCGCTCCGCCGGCATCATGAGCGTGTCGGTGACGGTGCCGTCCATGCGGGTGAAGTACCAGGCGCCGCGGCCGTCGCCGCCCTGCGGCGGGCCGAGGATGAGGGCGCGTCCGTCGGTGAGGACGGTGAGGCTGCTGGTGAACCAGCAGCATTGCGAGTGATGGCTGGCGAGGAAGGTGCCGTCGGTGAGGAACGTGGTCAGGCGGGTGTTGTTGGGGTCCTGCACGAAGAGGGTGTCGCCCACGATGCCGAGCATGCCGAAGCGGAACTCGCCCGGGCCGTCGCCCTCGCGCCCG
Organism: uncultured Gemmatimonadaceae bacterium; assembly: GCA_964574665.1. Lineage (GTDB taxonomy): Bacteria > Gemmatimonadota > Gemmatimonadetes > Gemmatimonadales > GWC2-71-9 > Palsa-1233. The sequence continues at coordinate 287 of CAZNOJ010000077.1, read as the reverse complement.
ATGTCGCGCAGGTAGCCGCCGTCGGGGCCGAACACGGAGATCCGCACCGGCTGTTCCTGCATCACGTACACGTTGCCCGCCGCGTCGGCCGCGAGCCCGCTCACGTGCGAGAGCTCGCCCGGGCTCCCTTCGGCCGGCTGGATCACCCGCTCCTCCACCAGCTTCCAGCCGTTGGTGTCGGCCCACGCGGTGGGGCCGGTGTTGGTGACCTGGATGACGCCGCCCGCGAGGGTGTCGATCTGTGCCTCGCCGAGCGATTCACGCCCATCGGCGCGGGAGCAGGCGGC
>CAZNOJ010000076.1:9655-11738 GCA_964574665.1 uncultured Gemmatimonadaceae bacterium | reverse complement strand
ACTCCGGCGACTCGGCCTGTGTCCTGCCCCCGTACCTGATCACGCCGGACCAGGTCGAGGAGATGCGGGCCCACACCCGCGCCTTCGCCAGGGCCCTCGGCGTCGTGGGGCTGATCAACGTGCAGTATGCGATCAAGAACGGCGTGGTCCACGTGATCGAGGTGAACCCCCGCGCCTCGCGCACCGTTCCCTTCGTCTCCAAGACCACCGGCGTGCCGCTGGCGCGGCTCGCCGCGGCGGTGATGGTCGGCCGGAAGCTGGACGACATGGGCCTGGTGGACGACCCCGTGCAGCCGTACGTGGCGGTCAAGGAGGCGGTCTTCCCGTTCGCCAAGTTTTCCGGCGTGGACGTGCGACTCGGCCCCGAGATGAAGTCCACGGGCGAGGTGATGGGGATCGCCGAGTCGTTCGGCATGGCCTTCGCCAAGGCGCAGGCCAGCGTGGACGGGACGCTGCCCCTCGAAGGCACCGTGTTCATCACGGTCAACGATCACGACAAGCCCACGGTGGTGCCGATCGCCCGGCGCTTTCACGACCTCGGCTTCCGCCTCGTGGCGACCGACGGCACGGCGGAACACCTCCGCCAGCAGGGGATCCCCGCCGAGTCGGTGCTCAAGGTGTACGAGGGCCGGCCCAACGGGATCGACCTCATGGTGTCGGGGCAGGTCCAGTTGCTGATCAACACGCCGCTCGGCAAGCTCACGGCGCACGACGACGTGTCGCTGCGGCGGGCCGCGCTCCAGCAGCGGGTGCCGTACACCACCACGATGTCGGCGGCCTCGGCGGCCTGCGATGCCATCGAGGCGCTCAAGCGCCGGGCGGGCGAGGTGCGGCCGCTGCAGGAGTGGCACGCCCTGGCCCGCGAGGCCACGCCGGCGTGATGGCAAGCGCCCGCGAGAAGGGGTTCGTGAGTGCCCTCCGCAAGGCGGTGCACGGCAGCGTGCTCGAGGCGGAGCCGCTGGCGCGCCACTCCACGTACCGCATCGGCGGGCCGGCCACGGTGTTGGTGCCGGCCGCGGCCGAGGACGTGGCGCGCGCCCTGGTGCTCGCCGGCGAACGCGGCGTGCCGTGGTTTGCCCTGGGACTCGGCAGCAACCTGCTGTTGCCCGACGAGGGACTCGAGGCCCTGGTGATCAAGCTCGGCAAGGGGCTCGACCAGGTGCGCCAGGACGGCGACGACTGGGTGCTGGGCGCCGGCTTGCCCGCTCCCCTCGCGGCCCGCAGGACGGCCAAGGCCGGCTGGGGCGGGATCCACCGCATGGTGGGTGTCCCGGGCACGGTGGGGGGCGGGGTGGTGATGAACGCCGGTTGCCACGGCGCGGAATGGCGCGACGTGGTGAAGACCGTCACGGTGGTGGAGCCCGCGGGAACCGATCGCGTGGTCCCGGCGGCCGAGGCCGGGTTTGCCTATCGCTCCTCCGCGCTGGGGCACGTGGTGGTGGTGGAGACCCGGGTCGGGCTCCACCAGGCCGAGCCGACCCGCCTCGACGAGGAGACGGAGGCACTGTATCGGTGGCGGCGGGATGGCACGCCGTTCAACCAGCCCTGCTGCGGCAGCGTCTTCAAGAACCCGGAACTCCCATCGTCGTGGCCCGACCACCCTCGCACCAGCGGACAGTTCGTGGAGGCCACCGGGCTCAAGGGGCTCAGGGTCGGCGCCATCGAGGTCTCGCTGATGCACGCCAACTACTTCGTGAACGTCGGGGGGGGCACGGCCGTCGAGGTGCGCGAGCTGATGCGCGACGTGCGGGCCAGGGTGCACGCCCGCTGGGGGGTGCAGCTCGTCCCCGAGGTGAAGCTCGTCACCCCCGAGGGCGGGGTGGGGGAGCTGTAGGGGAGCACTCGAGGTGGCTCCGGACCGCCTGCCGACCTCGTCCCGAGCGCAGCGAGGGACCTCTCGACACTTCACGACCTCGTCCCGAGCATCGCGAGGGACCTCTGGCCGCTCGCGGAGTCCGAGTGGGTCCCTCACTGCGTTCGGGACGAGGTCCGTGCTTGGGCAAGGGGTCCCTCACTGCGTTCGGGACGAGGTCCGTGCCTGGGCAAGGGGTCCCTCACTGCGTTCGGGACGAGGTCCGTGCCT
>CAZNOJ010000076.1:0-9555 GCA_964574665.1 uncultured Gemmatimonadaceae bacterium | reverse complement strand
TTCGGGACGAGGTCCGTGCCTGGGCAAGGGGTCCCTCACTGCGTTCGGGACGAGGATGACGGAGTTGCGCCCGGCCCCGCGCAAGGTAGGGTTATCCACCCCCCACCGTTCGGAGCCTCCGATGCGCCGCCTGCTTCCCGCTGCCACCCTGGTCACGCTGGCCGCCTGTGGCAGCAGCGGAACCGGGCCCACCCCGCCCCCACCGCCCCCCCCGGCGGGAAGCAACTCCATCACCGCCACGATCGACGGGCAGGCCTTCGCGGCGTCGCCGCTCACCATCACCGGCGGCAATACGTCAGGCCAGGTGGGAGGGATCGTCTTTGGCGGCGGCACCCTGACCCAACCCTCGCGCGGGCTGAGCTTTGCCCTCGGCCGGATCCACGGTCCGGGGACCTACAAGCTGGGCGTCAACAACGGCACCAACGCCGGGGGCGGGCTCACGATGATCCTCGGGTCCAACTCCTGGTGGACGGGGCTCGACGGCGACGCCGGGACGGTCACGATCACCGCGCTCGGCAACGGGCGCGTGACGGGCACGTTTGCGGCCACCTTGGTGCCGCTCGCCGGCGGCACCGGCACTGTACAGGTGGCCAACGGCCAGTTCAACGTCCCGATCAACCCGGGCTACGTCGCTCCCGCTGCCGACGACCGCGGGTCGCAGGTGAGCGGCACCGTCGGCGGCCAGGCCTGGTACGGCGCGACCGTGGTGGGACTCGGTGGCGGCACCGACCTGGTGGGATTCTCCGCGCAGGCGAAGGGCTACACCATCGTCGCGTCCATCGGTCCGCCGGTGGTGGGCACGCTGCCGGTGCAGCCGGGGCCGCCGGCTCGCCAGGTGACCGTGTCGCACGCGAGTGGTTCGGGCTGGGCGACCGTGCAGGGGGTCACCGGAACCATGACGGTCACCAGTGTCACGCCCAAGCGGATCGCCGGCACCATCAACGCCTCGCTCCCGGCACTCCAAGGTGGCGGCGGTGCCCTGGCACTCGACCTGACGTTCGACGTGAGGACGGCGCAGTAGGCCAAGAGAACGGAGGGCGGAGGACGGAGGACGGAGAACACGATGTCTCCACCCTCCGTCCTCCGCCCTCCGTTCTCCAGCTACCGCGCCAGCCGGTACCCGGTCTTCCGCACCGTGAGGATGTGCTGCGGGTTGGCAGGGTCGTGCTCCAGCTTCCGGCGCAGTTCCAGGATGTGGACGTCCACCGTGCGCGACACGACGTCGTGCTCGTACTGCCACACTTCGTCGAGCAGTTCGGCCCGGGTGGCCACCCGTCCGTCGCGCTTGAGCAGGGCCACGAGGAGGTCGAACTCCTTGGGTCGGAGTGCCACCGGCGCCCCGGCGGCCCGGACGTCGTGGGTGCGACGGTCCACGGCCACATGGCCGAACTCCCAGCGGTCCTGGCCGCGAGGCACCTCTTCGGTGGCACCCGGCCGACGGAGCATCGCCGCCACTCGGGCCAGCAACTCGGGGAGGGAGAACGGCTTCACCACGTAGTCGTCGGCCCCGTGCCGAAAGCCGCGCAGGCGGTCGGCCTCGGAGCCGCGGGCCGACAGCACCAGCACCGGGATCTCGCGACCCTCGGCGCGCAGCACCCGGAGCACCTCGATCCCCTCGATCCCCGGCAGCATGATGTCGAGGATGATCAGGTGCGGGTGCCAGTGTCGCGCCTGGGCCAGGCCGCGCTCGCCACTGGCCTCCACGCGCACCTCGTAGCCGTCGTGGGCCAGGTTGAGCCGCAGGCCCTCGGCCAGCGTGGCATTGTCCTCGATCACCAGGATGCGCTTCACGCAATTCCTCCGGCCACGGCCAGTCGCACTTCGATCCGGGCGCCACGGTCAATGGCGCCGACCACCGCGTCGCCGCCGTGGAGGCGCGCCAGGTAGCGCACCACCGCCAGTCCCAGTCCGCTGCCCCCCGTGGCGCCGCGCGCGTAGGGCAGCCAGACCCGCTCCCACTGGTCCCGGGGAATCCCGGGTCCCTCGTCCTCCACCACCAGCAGCAGCGATTCGCCGGCGTGATCCACCACCACGCGGAGTCGCTGGCCGTCCGGACCGTGACGGATGGCATTGTCCACGAGATTCACCAGGATGCGTCGGACCGCGGCGCCATCCACGATCACCTCGTCGGCGCCGTGGCGCTCGACCTCCGCCCGGATGCCGCGCGACTGCAGCATCGGACGGAAGGCGTCGAGCACCTCGTCCACGAGGGTGCTCATGCGCTCCGGGTGTAGGTCAATCCGCTCCTCGGCCCGGGCCATCTGGGCGGAGGCGAGGACGTTCTCGACCATGTCACCGAGGCGGCGGGCCTCGCGGGTGATCGTCTCGAGGGCAGCGCGTCGGTCGGCGGGGTTCGGCGCCCGCTCGAGCAGCAGCGTCTCGGCGTAGAGGTGGATGTTGGCCAGCGGCGTGCGCAGCTCGTGCGACACCGAGGAGGTGAACTCGTGCCGCATGCGCGCCAGGGTGAGGGTGCGCCAGGCGAGGGCCGCGGCGCCGCCCACCAGCAGGAGCGCCAGCGCGATCACCGCCACGACCCGCGGACCCGGGGCCGGCGGGTAGCCGCCGGGCATCAGGTAGGCGATCGCGTCCGGACCGATGGTGACCGTGATGGTGGCCGGGAGCGCCGACCAGAACGGATAGCGGCCCTGCCATCCCGTGCTGATCGGGGCGCCGAAGCCGAAGAGCGGCGTCGAGTCGGCGTTGCTGGCCACCACGCGGACGTTGAACGGCGTGATCCGCTGCTTGTCCTGGTGGATGCCGAGCGAGTCATACATGGACAGGAAGATCTGCTCGGTGCGCTTGGGGGGACCGGTGAACACCTTGTCCGCCAGGTCGGCGAGCGAGACCTCGAGCCCCACCCAGTCGCCGGGATGGTCGCGCCGCGGTTCCACGAACGCGAGCGACGAGTCGCTGGTGCGGCGCACCACCACCGCGTGATACGACGCCCCCATCGGCAGCGTGTCCCGCACCCCGGCGGTGAGCGCCTGGTCGAGGGCCACGTCCACCCAGCCATCGCTCGACGTCGTCTCCCACTTGCCCAGGTGCCGACGGAAGAACCGGAGCGGCACCAGGGCCGGCACGTCGGGGCCGATGGCGCGGCGCACCGCCTCGTCCACCAGGTCGGCGGTGGGACGCTGCCGGGGCGCCTCGGCGGCTTCCTGGGCCGCCACGAGCAGGGTGCGCACCGCGAACCAGGTCTGCGTCTGGTAGGAGCCGCGCAGGTTGAGCGCAAGATATGACGCATGATCGCGCAGGGTCTCGTCGGCGGTGGCACGGTGCGACGCCATGGTCCGCCAGAGATACCAGCCGCCCCACCCCACCAGCAGGAGCACCGCCGCGAAGGCCACCACGAGCAACCGCTCGGCGCGGTTCATCGCGGGGGACAGCGACCAGTGGCGGCGGGGCGGGCGCGGCGGAGCCATGCCCAAACTTAGCGCGAAGGCGCCGGGAAGTTTCCCGCCGGCGGTGCTCTGACAGGGATCTGATACGAGCGCGACCAGGGACGGGCCAAGTGCCTGGCGCAAGGTGGGAACCGTCACCCGTTGCCTGTTTCCCGTCGCCTCCGCGAAACCGGATCGGGCAGGGGGTGAGAAGAAGCACCCGGCCGCCAGCGGCACCCCCGGAGCGGCTGAAAGGGGCACCTCCAACGACCGGGTGTTGCATCCATCGTGTGTCCCGCGAGCGGTCCACACGCCCAACCTTACGCAGGCACGCCGTCGGCGATTGTCAGGAGCCTGTCTGAAGGACGCGGGGTAACAGGCTTCAAACACAAGGACCCCGGCCTTCCGTGTAGGGTCACATCATGCGCAAACCCCTGACCCTGCTCCTGCTCCTCGTGACGTTCAGCGCCGAGGCCACCGCCCAGCGCGCCGGGGCGGCGTCGGCCGCGCGGCGCCTCAATGCCGCTGCCGGCCGCCTGCTGGCGGCCGGCGACACCGCGGCCGCAGCCGATTCGATCCGTGCGGCGGCACGGAGTTGGCCGCTGCAGCCGGCCTACCTGCTGGCGGCCGCCCGGGTGGCCGCGTTGGCGGGGCAGCGCGACACCGCGCTCGCCCTGCTGGAGGAGGCCACCGCCACCGGCGTCGCGTGGGATCCGGCCAACCGCGCCCTGGCGTCGCTGCAGGGCACCTCCCGATTTGCCGCCCTCGCGGCGCGCGCCACGGCGCTGCGGGAACCGGTGGTGCGGAGCAGCGTGTTCCGCACCTTGCCGGACAGCGCGCTCCACCCCGAGGGCGTGGCGTTCGATCCGCGCACCGGGCGGGTCTTCGTGTCCGGGGTGCACCAGCGCAAGGTGGTGGTGATCGAGCGCGACGGCCGCGTGCGCGACTTCGTGCCGACCTCGGCCGGACTCGATGCGGTATTCGGCGTCGTGGTGGACACCGCGCGGCAGCGACTCTGGCTGGCCAGCGGACAGATCGGTGAGCAGCAGGGCCCGCCGCGCCTCCGCGAAGGCGCCAGCGAGCTGGTGGGCGTGGACCTCGCCGATGGCACCATCCGCGAGCGGTGGGAAGTCCCCGACAGCACCGTGCCGCACCTGCTCGGCGACGTCGTGCTGGCGCCCGATGGGAGCATCCACGCCACCGACTCGCGCACGCCGGCGATCTATCGGCTCCCGGCAGGGCAGGGGGCCAAGCTGGAGCGCACCCCGTATCGCCACGCCGACTGGACGTCGCTGCAGGGCATCGCCTTTGCGCCGGACGGACAGACGGCATGGGTCGCCGACTGGACGGTGGGGCTCTATCACGTGGACCTCGCACGCCACGTGATCACGCCGGTGACGAGCGACGGTGCCACCTTCTCCCTCGGGGTGGACGGGCTCTACGCGACGGGCGACGGGCAACTGGTTGCCCTGCAGAACGGCATCGCCCCGGCGCGCGTGGTGCGCTTCGACCTCGACCCGAGCGGCCGGCACATCGTGGGCAGCACCGTGCTCGACCGGCACCTCCCGGTGGCGATCGAGCCGACGCTCGGCGTGCTGGTGGACGGCGCGCTGCTGTACGTGGCCAACTCGCCCTGGGGGCTGTACGGCGAGGGCGGCAAGCCCGACCCCGGACGGCCGTGGCCCAGGCCGGTGCTGCTCAGGCTGCCGCTCCTGATGGAGAACTGAGGGTGGAGGGTGGAGGGTGGAGGGTGGAGAACGGCGGTCCATCCCCCTCGCCCTCCGTTCCCCACCCTCCGTCCTCCACCCTCCGTCCTCCACCCTCATAGATTTCCCCGCTCACTCTCCTGGAGCAGGGGCATGGCCGACTGGTTCGCCCACGAATCGGCGTACATCGACGAGGGCGCGGTGCTGGGTGCCGGCACCAAGGTCTGGCACTTCTCGCACGTGATGGCCGGTGCGGTGATCGGCGAGCGCTGCAACCTCGGCCAGAACGTGGTCGTGATGCCCGGCACCCGGATCGGCAACAACGTCAAGATCCAGAACAACGTCTCGATCTACGAGGGCGTGGAGCTGGAGGACGACGTGTTCTGCGGCCCCTCGTGCGTCTTCACCAACGTCATCAATCCGCGCTCGCACGTGTCGCGCAAGCACGAGTACCGCCCCACGGTGGTGCGGCGCGGCGCCACCATCGGTGCCAACGCCACCATCGTCTGCGGCGTGACGCTGGGCGAGTACGCCTTCGTGGGGGCCGGGGCGGTGGTCACCAGCGACGTGCCGGCCTACGCCCTGATGCTGGGCGTGCCGGCCCGCCGGGTGGGGTGGACCTGCCAGTGCGGCGAACGGCTGGCCCGGCCGGCCCCGGAGGCCTCCTGCCCCGCCTGCGGGGCCGGCTACCGGGAGGATGGCGGCGCGCTGCGGCAGATTGTGGCCCCCCGTCCGGTCCGCTAACTTTCCTGATTGCTTGCAGTTGCGTCCCTTCCCCCTGGCCGGGAGCGTTCCGTCGTGAGCGTGCCGATGCTCGACCTGAAGGCGCAGCACCGCACCATCGCGGAGGCCGTGATGGCGCGGGTCACCGGCGTCGTCGAGCGCCAACAGTTCATCCTGGGCCCCGAGGTGCCGGAACTCGAGGGTGAGGTGGCCCGGCTCTGCCACGCCGCGCACGCCATCGGTTGCGCCTCGGGCACCGATGCGATCCTGCTGCCGCTCAAGGCGCTCGACCTCCAGCCGGGCGACGAGGTCATCTGTCCGTCGTTCACCTTCTTCGCGACCGCCGGGGCGGTGCACAACGCCGGCGGCACGCCGGTGTTCGTGGACATCGATCCGGGGACGTTCAACGTGGACCCCGCGGCGATCGAGGCCGCCATCTCGACGCGGACCCGCGCCATCGTGGTGGTGCACCTCTACGGCCAGATGGCGCCGATGGAGGCGATCCTGCGCGTGGCCGGCCGGCACGGGCTGGCGGTGATCGAGGACGCGGCCCAGGCCATCGGGGCCCGCCGCCGCGTGGACGGCACCTGGCGGATGGCGGGCGAGCTGGGCACGGCGGGGACCATTTCCTTCTTCCCGAGCAAGAACCTCGGCGGCTGGGGCGATGGCGGGATGATCGTGACCCAGGACGACACGCTCGCCACGCGGCTGCGGCGGCTCCGGGTGCACGGCGGTGCCAAGCAGTACCATCACGACGAGGTGGGCTTCAACTCGCGGCTCGACACCCTGCAGGCCGCCGTGCTGCTGGCCAAGCTGCCGCACCTCGCCGGCTGGAGCGCGGCGCGCCGCGAGCGGGCCGCCCGCTACGATGCCGCCTTCGCGGGGCACGCGGCGATCCGCACCCCGGTCGTGGATCCGGCCAATGAGCCGATCTTCCACCAGTACACGCTCCGGGTGGAGCGCCGGGATGCCCTGCGTGAGCACCTGCAGGCGCGCGAGATCGGCTCGATGATCTACTACCCGGTCGGGCTGCACATGCAGCCGTGCTTCGCGCACCTCCCCACGGTGGCGCTCCCCGAGACCGAGCGCGCGATGCGCGAGGTGATCTCGCTGCCGATCTATCCCGAGCTCACCGACGCCCAGCAGGACGAGGTGATCGCCGCGGTGCGCGAGTTCTACGGATGAGCCGACTCCGCGTCGGCGTGATCGGGGCCGGGGCGTGGGGCAAGAACCACGTGCGCACCCTCGCGGCGATGGCCGACGCGGACCTCGCGGTGGTGTGCGACGCCTCGGCCGCCATTCGCGAGCGAATCGCGCGGCAGCATCCCGGCGTGACGGTGACCGATGCGCCGGCCGACCTGTTGCGGGCGGTGGACGCCGTGGTGATCGCCTCGCCCGCGCCGACCCACGCCGGGCTGGCCCTGCAGGCGGTGGAGGCGGGGATCCCCGCGCTGGTGGAGAAGCCGTTCGCGCTCACCACCGCCGACGCGGTGCGGATGGCCGAGGCGGCAGAACGCGCCGGCGTGCCGCTCCTGGTCGGCCACCTGCTGGTGCACCATCCCATCGTGCAGCGGCTGCACGCCATGCTGCACGACGGCTCGCTGGGGGAGCCGTACTACCTCTATTCCCAGCGGCTCAACCTGGGGCAGGTCCGCCCCGACGAGAACGCCCTCTGGTCGCTGGGGCCGCACGACGTGTCGGTCGCCCTTCACCTGCTGGGGGAGACCCCGGTGCGGGTGGCGGCCAACGGCCAGGCCTGGCTGCAGCCCGGGGTCGAGGATGTGGTCTTCCTGGTGATGCACTTCGCCTCGGGGGTGGTGGCCCACGCGCACCTGTCGTGGCTCGACCCCCACAAGGAGCGCCGGCTGACCGTGGTGGGGTCGCGGCAGATGGCGGTCTTCGACGACATGGCGCCCCGCGAGAAGCTCCGGGTCTATGACAAGGGCGTGGACCGCCGGGAGGCCTTCCTCTCGGCCGCCGAATCGCTCCAACTGCGGGAAGGGGACATCCACATCCCGCTGGTGGGCGGGGGAGAGCCCCTGGGGCTCGAGCTGGCCCACTTCGTGCGCGTGGCCAGGGGAGCCCCGGTGGAGATGACCGGAGCCGCCGATGGGGTGGCCGTGGTGCGGGTGCTGGAGGCGGCCTCCCGGTCGCTCCGGGCCGGGGGACAACCAGTCAACGTGGAGAACGGCGGATGACGCTGGCAGATGACCTGATCGGCCGCGCGGAGCGGCGCGACATCACCTTCGGCATCGTGGGGCTGGGCTACGTCGGCCTGCCGCTGGCGGTGGAGCTCGGGCGCGCCGGCTTCCGGGTGCTGGGCTACGACATCTCGCAGCGGGTGGTGGACGGCCTCAACGCCGGTCGCTCCCACATCAAGGACATCACCGACCGCGAGGTGGCCGAGCTGCGCCAGGCCGGCAAGCTGGAGGCCACCACGGACGCGGCGCGGCTGGCCGAAGCCGACGCGATCTCGATCTGCGTGCCGACCCCGCTGTCGAAGTACAAGGACCCCGACGTCTCCTTCATCGTGGCCGCCACCGAGGCGGTCAAGGCGACGCTGCGGACCGGGCAGGTGATCATCCTCGAGAGCACCACCTACCCGGGCACCACCCGCGAGATCATGCTGCCGGCGCTGGAGAGCACCGGGCTCCAGGTCGGGGAGGACTTCTTCCTGGCCTTCTCGCCGGAGCGAGTCGATCCGGGCAACCCCAAGTACAACACCAAGAACACGCCCAAGGTCGTGGGCGGGATCACGCCCGACTGCGTGCGCGTGGCCTGCGCGATGTACGCCCCGGCGATCGACACCCTGGTGCCGGTGAGCACCACCGAGGCGGCCGAGCTGGTCAAGCTGCTCGAGAACACCTTCCGCAGCGTGAACATCGGCCTGGTCAACGAGATGGCGATCGTCTGCGACAAGCTGGGGGTGGACGTCTGGGAGGTGATCGAGGCCGCGGCGACCAAGCCGTTCGGCTTCATGAAGTTCCTGCCGGGCCCGGGCCTGGGCGGGCACTGCATCCCGATCGACCCGCACTACCTCGCGTGGAAGATGCGCGGGCTCAACTACAAGACCCGGTTCATCGACCTGGCCGGCGAGCTCAACAGCGAGATGCCGCTGTTCTGGGTGCGCAAGCTGATCGAGGAGCTCAACGCCGCCGGCCGCTCGATCAAGGGGGCCAAGGTGCTGGTGGTGGGCGTGGCCTACAAGAAGGACATCGACGACCTGCGCGAGTCGCCGGCGCTCGACATCCTCGGCCTGCTGCACCAGTACGGCGCCGACGTGAGCTACCATGATCCGTACGTCCCGTCGTTCTCCGAGGCGGGCCACGACTACGCCTCGGTGCCGCTCACCGAGGCGGCGGTGCGCGGCGCGGACGCGGTGCTGGTGGTCACCGACCACACCGGGATTGACTGGCCGATGGTGGCGCGTGCCGCCCGGCTGACGGTGGACACCCGGCACGTGCTGGCGAGGGTTCGCGCGTGAGGGTGACCGTGGTCGGGTCCGGCTACGTGGGCCTGGTCGCCGGCGCGTGCCTGGCGGAGACCGGCAACGAGGTCATCTGCGTGGACCGCGACGCCGACAAGGTGCGCCGGCTCGAGGGCGGCGAGCTGCCGATCTACGAACCGGGGCTCGACGGGCTGGTGGCCTCGAACCGCGCCGCCGGCCGGCTCCGCTTCACCACCGACCTGGCGGCCGCGGTGCGCCATGCCGAGGTGATCTTCATCGCGGTGGGCACGCCCCCGGG
>CAZNOJ010000075.1:3056-12088 GCA_964574665.1 uncultured Gemmatimonadaceae bacterium | reverse complement strand
CCATCGCGCCGCGGGACGGCGCCAGGGCCATCCCCGGCACGCGGAGCGGGCGGAGCGGCAGCGGGAAGGCCAGACGCACCCCGACACCGCCGCGGGTGGTGTCGGCCGTCGCCTGGGCGCTCGCCGTGCCGCCCCCCCAGAGGAGGGTGGCCGCGGAGAGCAGCGACACGACGCGAATCGGCACCACGGGCTTCAAGGGCGGCAATTACCTTACGGGCGAGGAAGACGCCAAACCTAGGTCCCCCCCGGAGGGGGCCACAACCGGAACTCCCGCCGCGACGATGAGCCTCATTTCGCGACACCTCCTGCGTGCGCTCGCGGCCCCGTTCTTCTGGGGCGTGCTGGCGCTCACCGGGCTGTTGCTGCTCAACTCGCTGGCCCAGCTCATTGACACCTTCGGCGGCAAGGGCCTCGGCCTCGACGTGATGCTCGAGGCGATCCTGCTCGCGCTGCCGGCCCTGCTCACCCTCACCCTGCCGATGTCGGTGCTGGTGGCCACGCTCTACGGCTACAGCACCCTGGCCGCCGACAGCGAGATGGTGGCGATGTACGCCAATGGCATCTCGGTGTGGCGCATGGTGCGGCCCGCGCTGCTGGCCGCGGTGGTGGTCGCCGCGGTCAACTTCCTGCTCTTCGACCAGCTGGTGCCGATCAGCAACACGCGCTTCAAGACGCTCCGCAACGACGTCTACCGCAAGACGCCCAACCTCGCGCTCCGGCCCCAGCAGCTCAACGAGTTCTCCGCGGCCGGCTACATCCTCCGGGCCCGCGAGATCTCCCCGGTGGGGGGGATGCTGCGGGAGGTGTCCATCTGGGACCTGCGCCAGGTCGAGGGGCGCCGGGCGATCCATGCCGACAGCGGCGTGATGGCCACCTCGCCCGACGGCACCGACCTCCTCATCACGCTCCACCACGGCGAGATCCTCGACTTCTCGATCCTCGATCCCACCCGGGTGGAGCGCACCGCGTTCCGGGTCAACCGGATCGTGATCCCCAACGTGCAGCGCGACTTCGAGCGCACCGAGGGCACGGCCGATCGCGGCGACCGCGAGCGGAGCGGCTGCGAGCTCCTTGACGGGATCACCGACAGCGAATGGGCGCTCCGCAATGCCCGGGAGCAGCGCGAGCAGCTCACCCGACGCGACCTGCGCCACCTGGCCGGCCTGCCGCCCACCCCGCCGCCGCCGGTGCAGCCCCGGCCCGAGTTTCCGCCCCACTGCGGCAAGTGGCGCGCGGTGGAGCGGATGCTCGAGAAGGTCTTCCTGCCGGGCACCCTCGGCGCACAGGCCCCGGTGCAGCAGGCCCCGCGACGCCCGGAGTCGCTGCCGCCGCGGCTGCAGTTCCCCCGCGAATCGCTCCGCGCCGTCGGGGCCGCCAGCGACTCCATCCCCAAGGACTCCGTCACCGGCGTGGAGGTCACCCAGGCCCCGGACCAGCCGTTCACCGGGGGCGATTCGGCCACGGTGATGCCGCTGCTGCCGCCGCAGGATCCCCAGCCCGGCTTCCTGGTGGATCCGCTCGACTTTCCCGGCGCCGGCCGCTCGCAGGGGATGGTGTCCTCCATGATGGAGGTGTCGGGGGCACGGATGCAGGCCAGCGAGGCACTCCGCATCTCGCGCGAGTACGCCGTGGAGTACCACAAGAAGTTCGCCATTCCGCTGGGCTCGTTCTGCTTCGTGCTGATGGGCGTGGCGCTGGCCCTCAAGTACCCGCAGAGCGGCATCGGCCTGGTGATCGGCGGATCGCTGGTGATCTTCATGACCTTCTACGTGCTGCTGATCGGCGGCGAGAACCTCGCCGACAAGGGGATCGTGTCCGCCGAGGTGGCGATGTACGCCCCGGTGGCGCTGTTCACCCTGGCGGGGGCCCTGGCCCTGGCCTCCACCAACCGGGAAATGGGGAGCGGACGGGGCGCCGGCCTGCTCGACGCGCTGCGCGACGCCCTGTCGCGCCGGGGTCGCCGTCCGTGAAGCTGCTCGGCACCCTCGACCGGCACGTCCTCAAGCAGTGGATCCTCACGTTCCTGCTCGCCACGCTGGGCATCCCCGCCGTGGCGGTGCTGATCCGTCTGGCGGAGACCTTCGGCACGCTGAGCGACAAGGAGGTGCCGGCGCGCGACATCCTGCTGGGGACCGCGCTGCTCTACCCGAGCCAGCTCGCGATGCTGCTGCCCGCCGGCGTGCTGTTCGCCACGGTGTTCACCCTCAACGCCATGAGCCGGCGCAGCGAGCTCACCGCGGCCAAGGCCGGCGGCATCTCCTTCTACCGGGTGATCGCCCCGATGCTGGTGCTCGCCGCCCTGGCGGTGCCGCTCAACTGGTGGGTGCAGGAACTCGCCGCGGTGGCCACCACGCAGCAGCGGATCCTGCACCGGGACAGCACCAACCCGCGCGACCTGGTCCGCCACGACTTCGGCCTGGAGAGCGAGAGCGGCTGGACCTGGGCGATCCGCGAGCTGCAGCGCAACCGCGACTACCTCGGCCAGCTGCTGATCGAGTCGCCGGTGGACTCCACCGGCAGCCGCTGGACGATCACCGCCGACTCGGCCCGCTGGGACCCGGCCGCGACGCAGTGGGTGCTGTACCGCGGCGCCAGCCACCTGATCGGCGACTCGGGCGGCGTGGCCGCGACGCTGTCGTTCCGCACGCTGCGGAGCCCGCAGATCACCCAGCCGCCGAGCGCGCTGGTCAACCCGCGCTACCGCGCCGAGGAGATGCGCGCCGCCGAGCTGCGGCGCTACCTCGACGGCCTGGAGCGGACCGGGGTGCGCCCGGGGATGCTCGCGGTGGACCTCCCGCTCAAGTACGCGGTGCCGATGGCCTGCCTGATCGTGGCGCTGTTCGGCGCCCCGCTGGCGATCACCAACCCGCGCGCCGGGGCGGCCTTCGGGCTCGCCATCGCGCTCGGCAGCACGCTGGCCTACCTCACCGGCACCCAGATCATGAAGGCGATCGCCGCCAAGGACGTGATCCCCAACGTGGTGGCGGCGTGGTCCATGAACGTGCTGTTCGCGCTGCTGGCCGTCGTGCTGCTGGCGCGGGTGCGGACGTAGGGGCGAAGTCCCGCCTCGCCCGGAAGTCACGGGAAGGGTGAAGGGTGAAGGGTGAAGCGGCAGGAGTTGAGGCCGCGTTGACCCTGTTCCCGCATCGTCCCCGATGGCTCGCGCCCTCCTCCGCCTGACCGCGGCCGCCGGCACACCACCGCTCCGCCTCGATGGGCGCCTCGCGCCGTTCGGTTGCTGGATCCGGGAACAGGTGGCGTCGCTCGTCCTCGACTGGCCCGCCATCGGCTTCCATCGCGTCGAGATCACTCGCACCGGCGTTGAACTCCTCCTCGTGGCCGGTCCGCACGCCGAGCCGAGGGCGCAGTTCCTGGCGGTGCTCCGGGCGGTCGAGCGGCGGACGGAGCGAGGCGCGATCCGCTCCGGCTGGAGCAGGTCGCGCCTCTGGTGCGACGTGGAGATCATCGGCTGACAGGAGGACGGAGGATGGAGGACGGAGGGCGGAGGGCGGAGGACGGCGAGTGGAAGGGCACCTCTGTCCTCCGTTCTCCGTCCTCCGTTCTCTGTCCTCCGTTCTCCGTCCTCGGCTACTTCCGCCGCATCCGCTGCCAGATGAAGTACACGGGGATTCCCGCCCCGATGATCAGGAACGTCACGCCGGTGTTCTCGAGGTCGGTGATGAAGGCGTTGGCCACCATCGCCACCGACGCGAGGAGGAAGAGCGCCGGGGTGACCGGGTACCCCCAGGTGCGGTAGGGCCGGTGCGCATCGGGGCGCGTCCGCCGCAGGGTGTAGACGCCGAAGATGGCCATCGCGTAGAACGGCCACACCCCGAGCACGAACTTGTCGGCCAGCTCGGCGAACGAGTTCTGCAGCACGTAGGTCACGCCCAGCGCCGCGGCCACCCAGATCGCCACCGACGGGGTCTGGAAGCGCGGCGACACCCGCGCCAGGAACGGGAAGAAGAGGCCGCGATCGGAGAGCGCGAAGATCACCCGCGGCCCGGTCATCACCGAACCGTTCACCGAGCCGAAGGTGGAGAGCATCACCACGCCGGAGATGATCGCCGCCCCGGCGGCGCCGAACATCGGCACCCGCATCATCGCCTCGGCGGCCACCAGCGGCACGCCTGCCATCTCGTCCACCGGCACCAGGTAGAGGTAGGCGGCGTTGACCAGCAGGTAGATCACCACGATCGCCGCCACGCCGAGCAGCAGGGCGCGTGGCAGGTTGCGGTCGGGGTTCTTCACCTCGCCCCCCACGAACGACAGGTTGCTCCAGCCGTCGTAGGTCCACATCACCGGCACCAGCGCGGTGAAGATCGCCGAGGCCCCCACCGCGGTGGTGGTGGACACGGTGGTGAAGTTGCTGGCCGATCCGTCACCGGCGGTGAAGGCAAAGAGGGCGAGGCCGGCCAGCGCGCCGTACTTGAGGAGGGTGGTGAGGTTCATCAGCGCCGAGGCGAAGGTGACCCCCACCCAGTTGAGCGTGGCGATGAGGATGATCAGCGCCGCCGCCACGTAGCGCACTTCCATCGGGGAGAGCGTGATGAAGCGACCCAGGTACTCCGCG
Source organism: uncultured Gemmatimonadaceae bacterium (assembly GCA_964574665.1). GTDB lineage: Bacteria > Gemmatimonadota > Gemmatimonadetes > Gemmatimonadales > GWC2-71-9 > Palsa-1233. The sequence goes on along the minus strand of CAZNOJ010000075.1, from coordinate 7,515 downwards.
AAGATCGTGGAGATCGCCCCGATCGCCGAGGCGCGGATCACCGTGAGCTCGGCCCAGCCGAAGAGGAAGGCCGGCATCGGGCCGTGGGCCTCGTGCAGGTAGGCCAGGATCCCGCCGCTGCGCGGGAACATCCCCGCCAGCTCCGCGATGGCCAGCGCCCCGGTGAGGGTCACCAGGCCACCCAGCACCCAGACCAGCAGGTACGCCGTGGGGGTCGGGACCACGGCGGCGATCTGCGCGGGCACGCGGAAGATGCCGCTGCCGATGGTGACCCCCACCAGCACCGCCGCGGCGCTCCAGAGGCCGAGGGTGCGCGGGAGGCGTTCGTCCTGGGCGGTGGGGGATGTCATCGGAATCCTTGTGGGCGAACGGCGAGCGGCGAACCGCGAACGGCTGAAGGCGTGAAGGGCCCGGCGAAGCCCAGACACTGGGCCGCGGTTCGCCGTTCGCGGTTCGCCGTTCGCCTTGAGTGGGTCCGGGCGAGCGGGTAGATTTGTGCCTCCTAATACTGCCACATTCTGGCCGATCCGCCTAGGGGCGGGACGGTCGAGAGGTCCTTCGCCCGACCATGTCCCACGCCGTGCCGACCGATGCCGCGACCGACTCCCGGGGGCTCCTCGCCGACCTGGTGACGCTCACCAAGCCACGGATCATCTCGCTGCTCCTGGTCACCACCATCGCCCCGATGTTCATCACCCCGGCCGGGATGCCGTCGCTGGCCCTGATCGGCTGGGTGACCCTGGGTGGGTACCTCATGGCCGGCGGGGCCAACACCATCAACATGTGGTTCGACCGGGACATTGACGACAAGATGACCCGGACCCGCGCGCGGCCCATCCCCTCGGGCCGGATCCCGGCCGGCGCGGCGCTGGCCTTCGGCCTCGCCCTGGGCGCCGCCGCCTTCACGATCTTCTGGACCCTCGTCAACCCGCTCTCGGCGTGGCTCGCCCTCTCGGGACTGCTGTTCTACGTGCTGGTGTACACCATGTGGCTCAAGCGGTCGAGCCCGCAGAACATCGTGATCGGGGGCGCGGCCGGCGCCTTCCCGCCGCTGGTGGGATGGGCCGCGATGACCGGGCGGATCGACCTCGGCGCCATCTATCTCTTCGCGATCGTCTTCTACTGGACCCCGCCGCACTTCTGGGCCCTGGCGCTCAACAAGACCCGCGACTACGGCAACGCCGGCGTGCCGATGATGCCCAACGTGCACGGGGTGCCCGAGACCAAGCGGCAGATGCTGCTCTACACGCTGATGCTGATCCCCCTCACGGTGATGCCGGCGGTCGTCGGCCTGCAGGGGCTCTTCTACGGCGTGGCGGCCACCCTGCTCGGCCTCCGATTCATCCAGCTCGTGGTGAAGATCGTGCGCGAGGACGGGGTGACGCCCACCACCTGGCGGCTGTACAAGTACTCGCTCTCGTACCTCGCCCTGCTCTTCGTGGCGATGGCGGTGGACCGCTGGGTGCCGTTCGGCCAGCCGACCCCGCCCCTCCGCCACGTGATCCTCGACGAACCCGGCGAGGTGATCCCGCTCGGCGAGTCGCCGGCCCCCGCCGCCGGCCACGAGGACCACTGACCTGAACGCGCCGCGGCGGCGCCCGCCCTCCCCGCGGCCGCTGCTCCGCCTGTGGCCCCGCGTCCGCCCGTGGCGCGGCGGGCTCCTGATCGCGCTGGCCACGCTGCTGCTGTCGTCGCTCCTGGCGCTGGCCTTCCCGCTGGTGGTCAAGGAGCTGCTCGACGCCGCCTTCGTGCGCCGCGACAGCGCGCTTCTCAACCGCATCGCCCTCGGCCTCCTCGGCCTCTTCGGCGTCACGGCGCTGCTCAACTACGCGCAGACCTACTGGCTCTCGGCCACGGGCGAGCGGGCCGTGGCCGGCATCCGCCAGGAGCTCTTCGGCAAGCTGCTCACCATGCCGCCGGGGTTCTTTGCCGAGCGCCGCACCGGCGAACTCACCTCGCGGATCAGCGCCGACGTGGCCCTGCTGCAGGGCATCCTCTCGCACCAGCTTGCCGAGGGGATGCGCCAGGTGCTGGCCCTCGCCGGCGGGGTCACCATCCTCACGCTGATGCAGCCGCGCCTGATGCTCACCGCCCTCGCGGTGGTGCCCCTCGTGGTGGGCTCGGCGATGTACTTCGGGCGCAAGCTCAAGCGGATCACCACCGGCGTGCAGGACGAGCTCGCCGAGTCGCTCGGCCAGGCCGACGAGGCGCTGTCGCAGGTGCGCGTGGTGCAGGGGTTCGTGCGCGAGCCGTGGGAGCGGGCGCGCTACGGCGAGCGGATCGGCCGGGTGATCGCCGTGGCGCTGCGGCGCGCGCGCGTCCGGGCGCTCTTCTTCGGCGCGATCACCTTCACCACCTTCGCCGGGGTCACCGGGGTGCTCTGGACCGGTGGACGCCTGGTCCTCTCGGGGCAGCTCACGCCCGGCGAGATGGTGTCCTTCCTGCTCTACACCGTGAGCATCGCCGCGGCGATCGGCGCGCTGGCGTCGTTCTTCACGGCGTACCAGGAGGCGGTGGGCGCGGCGGAACGGGTCTTCGACCTGCTGGAGCAGGAACCGGCGATCACCGATCCCGCGGATCCGGTGGCGCTCGCCCAGCCGGTGCGCGGCGCGGTGGAGTTCCACGACGTCACCTTCCGGTACGACGCTGCCGAGACCGGACACCGCGCGACGCTCGAGGGATTCTCGCTGCAGATCGCCCCGGGCGAGGTGGTGGCGCTGGTGGGTCCGTCGGGCGCCGGCAAGACCACGGTGGCGTCGCTGCTCCCCCGGTTCTTCGACGTGGAGCGGGGCGAGATCCTGCTCGACGGGATCGACATCCGCCGGCTCCGCCTGGCCGACCTGCGCGGCGCGATCGGCGTGGTGCCGCAGGAGCCGGTGCTGATGAGCGGGACGGTGCGCGAGAACATATCCTACGGCCGGCTCGACGCCAGCGACGCCGAGATCGAGGCCGCCGCGCGGGTGGCCAACGCGCACGACTTCATCGTGGCGCTCCCGGAACAATATCAGACGCGCGTGGGCGAGCGCGGGGTCAAGCTCTCCGGCGGCCAGCGACAGCGGATCGCGATCGCGCGGGCGGTGCTCAAGGACCCCGCGGTGCTGGTGCTCGACGAGGCCACCTCCTCGCTCGACAGCGAGAGCGAGCGCCTGGTGGAGGCAGCCCTCGAGCGACTGCTGGTGGGGCGAAGCACGCTGATCATCGCGCACCGGCTGTCCACGGTGCAGCGCGCCGACCGGCTGGTGGTGCTCGACCAGGGCCGGGTGGTGGAGGAAGGGACGCACGCGGTGCTGCTCCGCCAGGGCGGGATCTACGCCCGCCTCTTCCAGATGCAGTTCCGCGATGATGAGGACGTGGCGGCGGCGCTGGAGGCCCTCCGGGCGCTGGGGTAGCGCAGGAGGCGCGGCGGGCTCTCGGCTCCGCTCGGGCGGAGGGCTGCGGGGCGGGAGGCTGAGGGCCTCCGGCGGCCGGGCTCGACGGCGGGCCTGAACGGCCCGCGTGGGAAGAGCCCACGCTCCCTTCACGGATGCCGGGATCTTCTCAAGCGGGCCGTTCAGGCCCGCCGGGATCCCTCCGCAGAGGCCAGGCTCCCCAGCCCGCCGGCAGCCCTCCGCCCATGCAGGCCCGCCGGGATCCATCCAGCAGGCAGATGCTCCCTGCCCCCCGGGATCCCTCCATCAGGCGGATGCCCCTGTCGCCCGCCGCCCGCATCGATCGAGCCCTCTGCGCGCGATCTGGATCCCCTGCCTGCCCCGGCGCTCGGCGATCCTCGCCCGATGCGGCATCGTCTCCTCGTGCACGTCGTCTGGGCGACCAGGGATCGGGCACCGATCCTCACGCTCGAGTCGGTGCGATTCCTCTCCGGGTACTTCGCGCGCATCTGCCTCGAGGAGGATGCGAAGCTGGTGCAGCTCGGCGCGGTACGGACCCACGTCCACCTGCTGATCCGGTCGCACCCAGCGCGGAGCCTGTCACGCACGATCTCGCGTCTCAAGGGCGGGAGCGCGTACCACGGCCGCCGTGAGCACGGGCTCGTCATCCGGTGGCATCCCGGCTACTCGCTCGACTCCGTGAGCTGGCGGGCAATCCGGAGGGTCGGATCGTATATCGCCGACCAGCACCGGCGCCATCCGCGGGAGGCGATCGAGGGATGGCGTCCTGGCACGGCCCACATCAGCGCCTTCCTGGCCTCCCTCGAGCGCGAGCACTATGGGGGCGAGCACCGCCTTCCGCATGGCGGCTCCTGAGCCAATCCCCCCAACGCAAACCGCCCCCGAGCCATCGGCTCGGGGGCGGTTCGTCGCTCAGGAATCAGCGATCAGTGCGCGGTGATCGTGTACACATACTGCGGCGCCGAGCCCACGTTCTGCCACAGCAGCGCGACGATGAAGTACGTGCCAGCCGGCAGGTCGTGCGTGACCGTCTCGGGCGGGTGATCGGCGTTGTTGCCGTTCTCCGCGGC
>CAZNOJ010000075.1:0-3046 GCA_964574665.1 uncultured Gemmatimonadaceae bacterium | reverse complement strand
GCCATGGCGATGCGGTTCTGGGCGACGATCAGGCCGGTCTCCGCGGCGCCGAGGATGTTCGCGAACGCCCCGTCGATCAGGTACAGGTCGACGTCGGCCCCACCCGCCGCATCCCAGTCGATCGAGATGTCAACGTCGCCCAGGTCCTCGGGAACGACCAGCTTGTAGGCCTTGGTCAATGAGGCATTGCCGGCGATGCCGTAATCGGACCCGGTGAACGGCCCGGCATCGGCCCACCCGAATCCGAGCCCGGTCACGGTGAGGGTCGGGGCCGTGTTCGGGTTGTCAGTGCCCGCAAGGCCGTTGCTGGCCGGCCCGCTCACCTGCACGTCGGCCGTGAGCGCCGGCAGCGCGATGGTGGGCATGTACGACGCCCGGGCACCCGTGATCGTCAGGGCGGACGCCGGCAGGTTGGCCGGGATGATCACGTTGGCGGTGTGGCCGTCCTCGCTGATGCTGTGCACCGGGAGGCGGAAGCCACCGGCCTCGAACACCGTCGACCCGTCGAAGGTGAAGTTGGCCGAATTGAGCGCCGTCGGATCGGTGGTGCCGTTGCCACCAGTCACCGCGAGCGGCAGCTCGGTCGGCACGACGTTGACCTTCACCACCTGCGAGATCCCCTGGCTGGAGACCGTGAACTGGCCGCCAACCGGGTCCACCCCGCGCACGATGAAGCGGTGCTGGTGCTGGATCGGGTTGAACTCGAGGTCCTCGCTGCCGATCCGGTCGGGGCGGTAGGTGTCATCGAGCGTGACGGTGATGCCGGCACTCACGTTCGAGATGTCGAACGAGGTCGGAGTGGACCGGTTGCGTTCATCCACCAGGCGCACCAGCAGGAACTCCTGGGCCCCCTGGTTGACGAACATGACCGTCGGCGAGGCCTGGATCGCGACCGGCGCATCGCCGCCGAAGTCCACGCTCGGGTCGGTTCCGCAGGCGGAGGCCCCGAGGGCCACCATCAGTCCCGCCATCCCACGAATCATTCGGTTCATAGTGCTGCTCCTCACCAGGTGGATAAGGTGTCCCTGGACACCGGTGTCAGTTGCAGAGGATCGTGTTCACTGCCGTGGTCGAATTCGCGTTCTGCGTCGGGTCGCCGGTTCCGACCACGAAGCGCTGCCCCAGGTACGGCTCGACCTGATCACGCACGGTCTCCGGCGTCAGGATCTCGCACCAGTTCGGTGCGCTGGTTTCCTGCAGGTCGTTCGTCTTGATCAACCGGAAGTTGCCGAAGTTGTTCTGGTCGGCAAAGATGTACCACCGCACCCGGCCCTGGGTGTAGCGCCAGATCTCGAACGTGGGCGCCCGGTTGGCCGCCGGGAATTGCGTCTCGTCGCTGGGCCGGCCGTACCGCACGAAGACGCGGCCGCGATCCGACTTCCACCCCGGCCGGGCATTGCGGCCTGCCTCCCCATACCGCGAGTTGGCGTACTCGATGGCGTCGTAGAACGCCATCCGGGTCTCGTTGACCGGCGTGGCCTTGTCGAGGTCGCGCTCGGCCCAGAACTGGATCAGGAACTGCCGCTTGGCACTCACCGTGAGCGCCCCGTCGCCGCGGGCCTTGTAGACCGCCAGGTCGGCCGGCTTGGCGATGATTTCCAGCACCTCGGCGGCCGCGTCGAGCTCCTCCTCCGACAGCGAGGCGAACCACGCCTCGTCGAGGCCGCGCTGCGCCACGCGGGCGGCATTGCTGCGCGCCATCGCGGCCGAGAGCGAACCCACCTCGAAGGGGGCACTCCGCTCCGAAGTCTGCCCCGCCATCGCGACCGTGGCCAGCAGGGTGTACTCCCCCTCGGCCAGCCCTTCGAGCGGGAAGGAGCCGCGGATCACCCCGCCACCGGCCGGGATCGTCTGCTCGAACGGCGCCAGGCGATACACCGTCTCGGTCCCGGCCCGGTTGCGAATCTCCAGCCGGGTGGTGGCCACTGCCTCGGAGGCGGTGTAGGCCTCCAGGAGGAACGCCAGGTTGGGCTTGAGGCCGTCGAGCACCAGGTCTGGCGACGTGATGAACCGGACGTTGCCCCGGGCCACCTCGCCCGGGAGGGTCATCGTGTCACCCGGCGCGACTACCCGCATCTCGCTGGCGAGGAGCAGGTCTGAGGTGACCGGCGCACTGGCAAAGCCAACCACCTCGGTCTCCGCGGTCGCCGAGCGGCCCGACACCGAGTCGCGCACCGTGACGGCGATCCGGTACCGACCGGGTGCCACCGACGGGAAGCGGAGCGACTCCATGCTGTACGCCTCGGGAATGCGGAGTGAGGCCGGGGCCCCTCCCCACCATTCCTCGCGGTGCACCACCTGGCCCTCGCCATCGAAGACCTGCAACTGCACCTGCCAGGCGATCCGGTCCCCGGCCGCTTCGGCCAGGACGTAGGGCACCTGCAGGAACGCCAGGATCGACGTCTGCTGGTTCTGCGGGACGAAGAAACGCACGGCGTGGACGGCCAGTCGAGGCGGAACCTCGGCGGGCCGCCCGGGGGCGGCGAGGGAACCCAGTGCAAGGACCAGCGACGGCAGCAGCATCGTGTTTCTATGTGACCTTCAGGCGGCGAGGCCGGCATCCCGGGTGGCGTTGGCCACCCGGGACGCCGTCACTCACCAGCCCAGTGAGACGGTGAAGAAGTTGGTGTCGCCCAGCAGGCCCATCTTCTTCCAGGCGTAGTCGAAGCCCATGGAGAAGGTGGCCGTCTGGTAGTGGAGGCCGCCGCCCACGGCGAGGCCTGCCGACTCTTCCTTCTCGACCCCGACCCCGAAGAAGTCGGTGTCGTAGGTCTCGGCCGGGGTGGCGGTCCACGACCCGCGCAGCGCCAGGCCGAAGCCCGAGCCGCCGAGGCGCATCGCCGCCAGTTCGGCGCCGAAGCCGAAGCCGGCCTTGTTGCTGTTGGCCTGGTTGAACTCGCCCATCACCGTGACGCGCGAGTTGGCCCCGGCCACCACGTCATACGCCAGGCCGACGCGGAACACCGTGGGCAGCGAGAAGCCCGTGGTGCGGTAGACCGCCGCCTGGTACTCCTCGGAGATCTCGTCCTCGACAGGCAGCACGTCG
>CAZNOJ010000074.1:0-12545 GCA_964574665.1 uncultured Gemmatimonadaceae bacterium | reverse complement strand
GCTCGCCCGGCGGATGGGCAAGCGACGCATCATCGCGGAGACCGGTGCCGGCCAGCACGGCGTGGCCACCGCCACCATCTGCGCACGGTTCGGCCTCGAGTGCGTGGTGTACATGGGAGCGGAGGACGTCGCCCGCCAGGCGCTCAACGTGTTCCGGATGCAGTTGCTCGGCGCGACCGTGGTGCCGGTCGAGTCGGGGACGCGGACCCTCAAGGATGCCACCAACGAGGCGCTGCGCGACTGGGTCACCAACGTGCCCGACACGCACTACATCATCGGCTCCGTGGTCGGGCCCGATCCGTATCCGCGCATGGTGCGCGACTTCCAGGCGGTGATCGGCACCGAGGCCAGGCGCCAGGTGCTGGAGCGCACCGGGGCGCTTCCCGGCACGGTGGTGGCCTGCGTCGGTGGTGGCTCCAACGCGATCGGGATTTTCGCGGGATTCCTCGACGACGCCTCGGTGGCGTTGGTCGGGGTGGAAGCCGCGGGACGCGGCCTCGACAGCGACGCCCACGCGGCCACCCTCAGCCGGGGCCGGCCGGGGGTGCTGCACGGGGCGCTCTCGTACCTGCTGCAGGATGCCGAGGGGCAGGTGGCCCCGGCGCATTCCGTGTCGGCGGGACTGGACTATCCGGGCGTGGGACCGGAGCACGCGTGGCATCGCGACACGGGACGGGTGCGCTACGAGGCGGTGGACGACGCCGCCGCGCTGGCCGCCTTCCAGCGCCTGGCCCGCCTCGAGGGGATCATCCCCGCGCTCGAGACCGCGCACGCCATCGCGTGGATTGACGCCCGGCGCGGCACCTTCGCGCCCACCGACGTGGTGCTGCTCTGCCTGAGCGGCCGCGGCGACAAGGACGTCGCGCACGTGGCCCACGAACTGGGACGCCTCGGGTGAGCTCGCCGGTCGGGGCACCACCCGACGCCGCCGACGTGCGCGTCGTCGAGGACCTGCTGCGCACCATGTCGAAGGCGCAGCGGGCCTTGCAGATGTACCTGCCCAACAACCCCGTGTACCAGCGGTCGGTGGAGCAGCTGGCCGACGCCTTCGCGCCGGTGTGGGGCGTGACCGGTCGCCTGGTGCTCGAGATCGAGGAGAACGACATCACCTGGGACGGCGCGTCCGTCCTGCCCAGCGCCGCGCGCGGCGACGGCCTCGCGTGGCAGCTCTACAAGGACGGGCTGCGCCGGCTCACCCTCCTCCCCGGGGTGGAGGTCGAGGAAGTGGTGCGCTTCCTCGAGGTGGTCAACCGGGCGCGGCTGCTCGCCGCCGACGCCAGCGATGACCTGCTCACGCTGCTCTGGGAGCAGGAGTTCGTGCTGATCTCCTATGCCTTCGTCGAGGCGATCGGTGACGGCATCCAGTTCCTGCAGGAATCGCCGATCCGGGAGCGCACCCCGGAGCCGCAGGCCGCGCGGCAGGAGGTGGCCTCGGCGGAGCGGGGCGGGCCCGAGGGCCTGGTGGAACTCGGCGACTCCGACTCGACGCCGTATTTCCTCGACGAGCCGGAGATCCGCTTCATCCGGGGGGAACTCGAGGAGGAGTACCGGCGCGACATCCGCTCCGGGGCCATTGATGCCCTCCTCGACATCATCGAGCTGGTGCCCGACGCGGAGGTGCGCCGCGAAGTGGTGTCGCTCCTCGAGGAGGTGCTGCCGGCCCAGCTCAGCACCGGCGGGTTCGCGGCCGTGGCGCACATCCTCCGCGAGCTGCGCGGCATCGTGGCCCGACTCCCCGGCCTCGACATGGAACTGCACACCTCCATGCTGTCGTTCGAGGCGCGCCTCAGCGAGCCGGCGATTCTCGAGCAGCTCTTCCGCGTGCTCGATGACCGCAGCCGCTCGATCAACGAGGCCGACGTCGGGGCGGTGCTGCGCGAGCTCAAGCCCACGGCGCTGCCCACCCTGCTGATGCAGCTGGGCCGCACCAGCGACGAGACAGTGCGCCGGGTGCTGGGCGCCAGCGCCGAGGAGATGGCCCGGGCGCAACCGCCGTTGCTGGCGGCGGTGCTGGAGCAGGGGATCGCCGAGGCGATCGAGCCGGCGCTCGAGATGGTGGGGCGGCTCAAGCTGCAGCCGCTGGTGCCGCGGGTGATCGCCCGGCTGGAGGACCCGGCGCCGTCCGTCCGCCTCGCCGCGATCCGGTCGCTGGCGTTGCTGGGCACGCCCACGGCCATTGATGCCATCGAGGGCGCGATCCTCGACCCGGAGCGCACCGTGCGCGGGGCGGCCCTCGACGTGATCGTGCAGCGCGGCGGCAGCGGCGGCGCCCGGACCCGGCTCGAGCAGGTGCTCTTCGGCAAGGACGAGCTGGAACTGGAGCGGAGCGAGCGCCGGGCGATGTTCGAGGCCTACGCCCAGGTGACCGGCGCCGACGCCCTGCCCCGGCTGCAGGAACTGCTCGAGCCGCGCGGCCTGTTCCGCCGCACCGCGCCGGCGGAGGTGCGCGCCTGCGCGATCTATGCGCTGGCTCGCCTCGGCGGCTTCGAGGCCCGCCTGCTGGTGGATCGGTTCCGTTCCGACAAGGAGGCCGTGGTGCGATCGGCGGCCAACTCCGTGCTGCGCGAGTGGCGCACATGAGCGACCGGCAGTCCACCGCCGACGACGCGCACATCCGGCAGGCCGGCCGGGCGCTCCTGCTCGCCCTCCACGGCACGGCGCGGGCGCTCAAGCTGTACCCGCTGGAGAACGCGGCGGTCCAGCGCGCCCTCGACGACCTGGTGGGCCACAGCGTGGCGCTGCTCTCGCTGGAGGGACGGGTCGAGGTGCGGCTGTCGGGCGAGTTCATCTTCGTCAACCAGACGCGGCTTCGCCTCGGACTCGACAACTTCGCGGCGTTCTCGGGCTTCGTCGCGATGCTCCGTGACGCCGGGATCGGCATCCTGCGGATCGACGACGGCGTCACGCGGCGGGAATGGCAGGCGTTCCTGTCGGCGCTGGGTGCGGTGCCCGCCGAGCTGCCGCCGGAGGAGCGGCTCGACCAGGTGCGGCTCCGCATGCAGCAGGCCGATGTCGTGCGAATCGACGTGGACGCCGGGGGCGACACCGAGCAGCGCGACACGGAGGGCGACCAGGCCCTCGAGCGCGCCAAGCGCACCTATGCGCATGGCGTGGCGGTGACCCGCGACGTGGTGCAGGGCGTGCGCATGGGCCGGGCACCCAACACCCGGCGCCTCAAGCGGGCCGTGCAGCTGCTGGTGGACCAGGTGCTGGAGAACGAGCTGTCCATCACCGGGCTCACCACGCTGCGCGACTACGACGAGTACACCTTCACGCACTCGGTCAACGTCTGCATCTTCGCCGTGGCGCTGGGGCGCCGCCTCGGGCTGCAGCGGATCCAGCTGTACGACCTGGGCCTCGCCGCCCTGCTGCACGACATCGGCAAGGCGCGCATTGACCTGACCCTGCTCAACAAGGAAACCGCGCTCGACGACCGCGAATGGCGCCGGATGCAGGCCCACCCCTGGCTCGGCACCCTGACGCTGTTCCGCATGCGCGAGGGCGAGGAGCTGCCCTACCGCGCGATCCTCGCCGCGCACGAGCACCACATGAAGGTGGACCTGAGCGGCTATCCCCGGCCGATCCGGCCGCGACGGCTCGGCTTCTTTTCCCGCCTGATCGCGGTGGCCGACGGCTACGATGCCGCCACCACCCGGCGGAGCTACCAGTCCGACCCATGGGAACCGGCCGCCGTGCTCAAGGAGATGTGGCTCAATCCCGGGCGTGGCTACGATCCGGTGCTCGTCAAGGCGCTGATCAACCTGCTGGGCATCTATCCGGTGGGCACGGCGGTGATTCTCGACACCTTCGAGGTGGCAATCGTGGCCGGGCCCGGCTCCGATCCGGAGCAACTGCATCGCCCGCTGGTGCGCATCGCGCTCGACGGCCAGGGCGCCAGGCTCCCCACCCCGGGGCAGCTCGCCGACCTGTCGCGGACCACCCCCGGCGGCGACTACCAGCGCACCATCGTGAAGGTCACGTCCCCCGACCGCTACGGACTCGTCATTGGCGACTACTTCATCTGACCCGATGATCGCGCGCGCCTGGGATCGCCTGCGCCAGGAGGGTCGGGCCGGCCTGGTGCCGTACCTCACCGCCGGCCATCCGTCGCCGGCCGAGTCGCGGGATGCCATTCGTGCGGCCGCGGGACTCGCCGACCTGATCGAGATCGGCGTGCCGTTCTCGGATCCGCTCGCCGACGGTCCCACCATCCAGCGCGCCTCGCTCGACGCGCTGCGGCAGGGCATGACCCTGGGGCGCACCCTCGAACTCGTGGCCGACGCGGCGCTGCCGGTGCCCGTGGTGCTCTTCTCCTACCTCAATCCCGTGCTGCAGTACGGGGTCGATGCGCTGGTGCGCGATGCCCAGGCCGCTGGCGTGGCCGGGATCCTGCTCACCGACCTGCCGGCCGGGGCCGATCCCGCCCTCGAGCGCCAGGTGCTCGACTCGCCGCTCGACCTGATCCGGTTGGTGGCGCCCAACGCCCCGCCGGAGCGGGTCGCTGCCGTGGTGCGCGAAGCCGAGGGCTTCATCTACCTGGTGGCCCGCCTGGGCGTCACCGGTGCGTCGCGCCAACTCTCCGCGGGGCTCGCGGCTTCGGTGGGGCGCGTGCGCGAGGCGACCACGCTGCCGATCGCCGTGGGTTTCGGCATCTCCACGCCGACGCAGGCGCGCGAGGTCGCGGCCGTGGCCGATGGGGTGGTGGTCGGCAGCGCCCTGGTGGATGCGCTCGACCGCGATGGCGCGGCCGCGATGGCCTCGCTGCTTGCGGAGATCCGCGCCGGATTGGCCGGCACGTGACCGACACGGTGGCCTACCTGGCCCTCGGGAGCAATCTCGGCGACCGGCACGAACACCTGGCCCGCGCGCGGCGGGAACTCGCCGCGCTCCCCGGTGCGCGCCTCACCGCCGTGACGGATCCCGTCGAGACCGCCCCGCTCGGTGGCCTCAGCCAACCGCACTACCTCAACGCCATGGCCCGACTGCGCTGGCCCGGCACCGCCGCGGAGTTGCTGGCGGCCTGCCACGCCATCGAGCAGGCGGCGGGCCGCGAGCGCCGGACCCGCTGGGCCGCCCGCACGCTCGACATCGACCTGGTCCGGTTCGGCTCGCTGCTGTGCGACCTGCCGGAGCTCGTGGTGCCGCACCCCGGGCTGCGGGACCGGACCTTCTGGGCCGAACAGCTGGCCCGATTGGAGCAGGATGCCTGACCCTCGTCTCACCCTTCCCGGCCTCCTGGCCCGCAAGCGCGCCGGCCAGCGGCTGGTGATGCTCACCTGCTACGACGCCCTGTTCGCGCGGCTGCTCGCCGCGGCGGGCGTGGACCTGCTGCTGGTGGGCGACTCGCTCAACCAGGTCCTCGCCGGCCACCCCTCCACGCTGAGTGCCACGCTCGACCAGATGATCTACCACGCCGCCTCGGTGCGCCGTGGCACCGACGCCGTGCCGGTGGTGGTGGACCTGCCGTTCCTCAGCTACCAGGTGAGTGTCGAGGATGCGATCCGCAACGCCGGCCGCGTGATGGCCGAATCCGATTGCGACGGCGTGAAGCTGGAGGGCGGCCGGGTGATGGCGCCCACGGTGCAGGCCCTCGTGCAGCGTGGCATCCCGGTGATGGGGCACCTCGGCCTCACCCCGCAGTCGGTGCATGCGCTCGGCGGCTACAAGGTGCAGGGGCGCGAGGCCGCCGCGCGGGCGGCGTTGCTCGAGGACGCCCGGGCCCTGGAGGAGGCGGGTGCCTCGGCCGTGGTGCTCGAGCTGGTGCCCAGCGACCTCGCGGCGGAGGTCACCGCGGCGCTCACGATTCCGACCATCGGCATCGGCGCCGGCCCGGCGTGCGATGGCCAGGTGCTCGTGCTGCACGACGTGCTCGGGTTGAACGAGGGGTTCAGCCCCAAGTTTCTGCGCCACTACGCCGAGCTGGGGCCGGCGGTGCGCGATGCCGTCGGTCAGTTCGCGCGCGATGTGCGCGACGGCCGCTACCCCGACGACGCCCACTCGTTCCAGTGACGCCGATGCCGGTGCTCACCACCCGCGAGGCGGTTCGCGACCTGGTGCGCCGACACCGCGCGGCGGGGGGGACGGTGGCCCTGGTGCCCACGATGGGTGCCCTGCACGAGGGGCACCTCGCCCTGGTGGACGCGGCGCGCCGCGCCGCCGACCTGGTGGTGATGAGCGTGTTCGTCAACCCGCTCCAGTTCCGGCCCGGCGAGGACTTCGAGCGCTACCCCCGGCAGCTCGCGGCCGACGTGGCCGCGGCGGAGGCCCGGGGCGTGGACGCGGTCTTCGCGCCGACGGTGGAGGAGATGTACGGTGCGGGGCAGGAGCTCCGCGTCGTGGCAGGCGACACCGCGTCGCGCTGGGAAGGTGCCCATCGCCCCGGCCACTTCGACGGTGTGCTGACCGTGGTCGCCAAGCTGTTCCACGTCGTCGCGCCGGATGTGGCCTGCTTCGGCCGCAAGGACATCCAGCAGGCCACCCTGATCCGCCGCCTCGTGGCGGAACTCGACTTCCCCCTGCGCATCGCGGTGATCCCCACCGTGCGCGACCAGGACGGCGTGGCGCTGTCGTCACGCAATGCCTTCCTCTCCCCCGCGGAGCGCGAGGACGCCCGGGGGCTGTCGCAGGCGCTCTTCGCGATGCGCTCGGCCTGGCAGGACGGCACCCGCCAGGTGGCCGCACTGCTGCGGGTCGGCCGGTCGGTCCTCGACGCCGTTCCGGGGCTGGTGACGGACTATCTTGCAGTGGTGGAGCCGGAGCGACTGGCCGCGACCGCGGACGCGTCGGCCGGCGACGTGGTCATCGTGGCAGCCCGGGTCGGCACCACCCGGCTCATTGACAACACCATCCTCGGGGATGCGAGCGCCTGAATGCGACGCCGCCTGATGAAGTCCAAGATCCACCGCGCCACGATCACGTCGGCCGACCTGCACTATGAGGGGTCGCTCACGCTCGACACCGAGCTGATGGCCGCGGCCGACCTGGTGGAGTACGAGGAAATCCAGGTCGTGAACGTGCACAATGGCAGCCGCTTCACCACCTACGTGATTCCGGGCGCGGCCGGCAGTGGCGTGGTGCAGCTCAACGGTGCCGCCGCCCGCCTCGGCATGCCCGGCGACACGGTCATCCTGATCGCCTACGCCGACTTCGACGAGGCGGAGGTCCCGATGTTCCGACCGGCGGTGGTGTTCGTCGACGGCCGCAACCGGATCGCGCGGCCGCCGCTGGCGGTGGAGTACTAGGCGCCCGTGTCGCGGCACGAGCCCTGGGGCGACGGCCTGCCGTCCTGGGCGATCGTCACGCCGGAACGAGCGGCGCACGTGTCACGCGTGGTCACCGTGCTGCAGCAGTGGGCCACCGCGATGCAGCTCCCCGATGAGGAGACGCTGCGCTGGCGCAAGGCCGGCTGGCTGCACGATGCCCTGCGCGACGCCGACGAACCCACCCTCCGCCGATGGTCCGGCGACGCCGCCAGTCCGCTGGCGCTGCTGCACGGTCCGGCCGCCGCCACCCTGGCCGCCGAGCAGGGCGAGGACGATCCAGCCGTGCTCGACGCCGTGCGCTGGCACACCGTGGGCTCGCCCGAGTGGGATGCGGTCGGCGGATCGCTCTTCGCCGCGGACTTCCTGGAGCCCGGGCGCAGCTTCGCGCTCGCGGAGCGCGACGACCTGACCCGGCGCTACCCGGAGGACCCCCGTCGGGTGCTCCGCGAGATCGTGCAGCTCCGACTCGCGCACCAGCGCCGCAAGGGGCGGGCGGATCACCCGATGACGGTCGCCTTCCTGGCGTCGTTGTCGTGAGGATGGCACGGCTCCGGAAGGGTGTCCTTCCCGGCGCGGCGGCCCTGGCGGTGGTGCTCCTCGTCACGCGACTCAGCCGCGGCGGCCCGGAAGTCGAGCCGGAGGACGGCGGCTCGTGGCGCCCGCTGCCGCGCACCGTCACCGTGGAGGTGATGAACGCGGGGGGCACGCCGGGGGCGGCGCGCGACGCGGCGCTCCGGCTGCGGCGTGCCGGCCTCGACGTGGTCTGGTGGGGCAATGCCCTCACCGAGCTGATCGACACCACCAGCGCCACCGTCCGCGTCTACGCCCGCCGCGGCGACACCACCGGGGCCGGGCGCGTGGCCGCCGTGCTCGGCGAGGTCCAGGTGCTGCAGGAGCCCGACCCCGACCGCCTGGTGGACCTGACCGTCGTGCTCCCCTGATCCGACGGGAACCGATCGCGCACCGAGTGCGTTCCTGCTCCGTACCCATGCAGGAGCATCCACATGACCGTTCGTGATCCCGTCACCCTTCGTGCCGACCTTGGCGAGGCGCGCGCCGCCGCACTCGCGGTGCACGCCACCCTGCTGGAGCAGGCGCGCCGGCAGTACGAGCGCGACCACGGCCGGATCGCCGACGCGGCCACGCTGCTGACCGTGGTGACCAGCGACCCGGCCTTTGCCTGGCTGCGGCCGCTGACCGCGACGATTGCCGACGTGGACGCCTGCCTGGTCGATCCGGATCCGGGGGCGCTGGGCCGCGCGCGGGTGCTCGGCGTGGCGCTGCGCGAACTGCTGCGTCCCGATGCGGTCGGGTCGGTGTTCCAGCGGCGCTATCACGAGGCGATCCAGGCCTCGCCCGACGTGGCCGTGGTACATGGCAAGGCGATGGCCCGACTGCGCCACCAGGTGGTGGGCCACGCCTGAGCGCGTGACGCCGGCCACCTGAGCCGGGGTGCGGGCGTGGCGGCCCGCACCCCGGCTTCGTGTCGTCACCCCAACGCCACCAGGACCAGGTCGGCGACATTGGTGCCCGTGCGTCCGGTGCGGAGCAGGGCACCGATCGCCTCGAGCGCCGGATAGGCGTCGGCTCGCGTCAGGGCGTCCTCGAGGTTGATGCCGTGCCGACGCATCGTCGCGGCGGTGTGCGCATCAATCACCGCCCCTGCGGCATCGGTCGGGCCGTCGCGACCATCCGTTCCGCCGACCAGCACCCGAATCGGTGTCGCGCTGCCGTCGATGGCCCGGGCAAGCAGCAGGGCGAGCTGCTGGGCGCGGCCGCCCACGCCGTGCGGCTCGGGGAGCGACACCGTGGGTTCGCCCCGAAAGACGTGCAGGCGCGGGGCCGGTGCGGGCGGTGAGATCCAGGGTTGGGCGGGGCGCGGGTGCGCGCCACCGCGGCACGCTTCCCTCAACCAGGCCGCGAGCGATTCGGCCAGCTCGACCACATCGCCCACCAGCGGCGCCGCGTGGATCCGGACCGAGACGCCATCGCTTGCCGCCGCGAGCGCCACCCCGTCTGCCGCACTGCTCCCGTTGGCCACCACGACATGGGGAATCGTCCTGCCGATCCCGTCGTCGGGGACCAGCGGTCCCGAACCGATCGCCGCGAGGTCGTCATCCACCACGTCCGACATCACCCAGGCGCGGATGTCGCGATCGCCGAGCGCGTTTGCCAGGCGCCCGCGGCCCCAGCGGGTGAGCGTGGAGCGCTCGCGGTTCATCGCGTGGATCGCGGTGCCACGGCGGTGCAGCCCGCCGAATGCCGCCGTGACCGCGGCCATCGAGCCACCCGGTTGCGGCGCCGCAATCAACGACGAGGTGCCGCCGGAGAGGAACACCAGCACCGGGATGCCCGCGTCGAGACGTTGCGCGAGCTCGCCCAGCACCGACGCGGCGTGCTCCGACCGCGGGCCGGGAACCGGGTGGTCGCCCACCAGGGCCTCGATGGCAGGCGCCGGCGAGGGGCCGGGTGCGTCGGACACCAGCACGCCGTCCGCCGGGGTGCGGCCGTGGAGCGCGAGCCACTCCACCGCGGCGGCACACATGCCGTGGGCGGCCTTGCCGGTGGCGATGATGGCGGGGTCGCGCTCGGGGGGACGGGCGGCCGCCAGGGCGCGGGCGGTGGCGCCACGCGCCTCCACGGCGGCCACGCCGGCGGCGAACCATCGCTCGAGGTCATCGCGGCTGACGCGGTCCATCGGTCCTCGCGGATGGGGCGGTCCCAACTTACACTCCCCGGATGCCGCCCTCTGCCCGCGTGACCCGGCCCCGCATCGTGGCGACACGTCGCTTTCCCCCGACGGTCGAGGCGGCCCTGTCGAGCGCATTCGACGCCGTGCTCTCCACCGACGACCACACGTTCACCGCCGCCGAGCTGCAGCGCGCCCTGGGCGAGGCCGACGGCATCCTCTGCGCCATCGGCGACCGGTTCACCGCCGAGGTCCTGGCCGCCTATCCGCTGCGGGCGCGGATCATCGCCTCGTTCGGCGTGGGTCTCGACCACATCGACCTCGCCGCGGCAGCGGCGCATGACATCGTGGTCACCAACACCCCGGATGTGCTCACGGAGGACACCGCGGACCTGGCGCTCACCCTGATCCTGATGACGATGCGTCGCGCCGGCGAGGGGGAGCGGGAACTGCGGGGCGGCCGCTGGACCGGCATCCGGCCGACACACCTGCTCGGCCGGCGCGTCACGGGCGCCACGCTCGGCATCATCGGGGCAGGGCGGATCGGCCGTGCCCTGGCGCGAAAGGCCCACCACGGCCTCGGCATGCGCGTGCTCCTCTGGGGCCGCAGCATGCCCTCGCCCGAGGAGCTCGCCCGGCTCGGCGCGGAGGCGGCGCCGTCGCTCGATGCGCTCCTCGCGGCATCGCAGGTCGTCTCGCTGCACGTGCCCGGGTCGCCCGACACCGAACGGCTGATCGATGCGCGCCGGTTGGCGCTCATGCCGCGCGGTGCCGTCCTGGTCAACACCGCGCGGGGCGGCGTCGTGGACCAGGACGCCCTCATCACCTCGCTCCTCGCCGGTCACCTCGCGGGCGCCGGTCTCGACGTCTACCCCCACGAGCCCCAGGTGGATCGTCGTCTGCTTGGCATGGAGCAGGTGGTGCTCCTTCCCCACATCGGGTCGGCCACGCTGGAGACCCGCACGGCGATGGGGGAGATGGCGGTGGGGTCCCTGCGGGAGTTCTTCGAGGTGTAGCCGGCCGGCGAGGGGCGGGGCGCGGTCCCTTGCCGCGGTATGTTTAGACGCTTATCTTAGCATCTGTGGACCGCGCGTTCAAGGCACTCGCCGACCCGACCCGGCGCCGGATCCTGGCGCTGCTCCGGCCCGGCGACCTCCCCGCCGGGGAGATCGCCGGCCACTTCGACATGGCGTGGGCCTCGGTGTCCCATCACCTCCAGGTGCTTCGCGAGGCGGAGCTGGTGGTGGCCACGCGGGTCGGCCAGCACATCATCTACTCGCTCAACACCACCACCCTGCAGGACGCCTTGCGGCACCTCATGGATCTCGGCTCACCCGGCACCTCGGAGGACTAACGTGACCAAGTTCTGGCCCGGCATCCTTGCCCTCGTCGCGGTGGCCCTGTTCGGGCTCCTCAACCTCGATCGCCTCCCGGCCGAGGTCGCCACCCACTGGAACCTGCAGGGCGAGGCCGATGGCTGGAGCGGGCGGCTCACGGCGGTGCTGCTCCTTCCCGGCTTCGGGCTCGTCCTGGCCGGATTGCTGGTGTTCCTGCCGCGCATCGACCCCAAGCGCGCCAACTTCGCGCTCCACGAGAAGGCGTGGTGGATGCTCGGCAACACCGTGCTCGTCTTCATGGCGGTGCTCAACCTCTTCGTGATCGGGACCAACCTCGGCTGGCCGGTCCGGATCGACCGCGTGCTCGGCGTCGGCATCGGGGCGCTGCTGCTGGTGTTGGGCAACTACATCACGCGGGTTCGCCAGAACTGGTTCATGGGCATTCGCACGCCCTGGACCCTGAGCAGCGAGCGGTCGTGGCGTGAGACGCACCGCATCGGCGGTCGGTTGTTCATGGTGGCGGGGCTCGTCCTGGTGGTGGCGACGCTGGTCACCCGTCGCCTTCCCCTCTGGGTGACCCTCGTGGCCGTGGCCGTGCCGGCGCTGGTCGCGCTGGTGGTGTCGTACCGCGTCTGGCGCGACGACCAGGGGAAGGACGGTGCGGCATGATCGGTCTCGCGTTGCTGGCCCTGCTGTCGGTCGCCCCCGACACCATCACGGAGCGGGCCGTCGTGGTGCCCGGGCCGGTGCCGCTGCCGGGGCTCCTCACGCTGCCGCCGGAGGCCCCGGGGCGTCGGCCGGCCGTGGTGATCGTGCACGGGTCGGGGCCGGGCGACCGCAACGGCACCGTCGGCGCCAACGCGCCCTATCGCGACCTGGCACGCGGCCTCGCCGCCCGCGGCATCGCGGTGCTGCGGTACGACAAGCGCAGCCGGGTGCAGCCGATGTGGTTCGCGAACCGGGTGTTCACGGTCGCGGACGAGGTGATTGACGACGCGGTGAGTGCCGCGCAGCTGCTGCGCCAGCAACCCGAGGTGGACCCGGGCCGCGTGTTCGTCATCGGCCACTCGCTGGGCGGGTACCTGGCGCCGCGCATTGCCGAAGCCGACGGCCACCTCGCCGGCATGATCGTGATGGGCGGTGCCTACCACGAACCGCTGCTCCCGCTGATGCTCAAGCAGTACGACTACGTCCTCTCCGTGAGCGCGCCCGCGGACACCGCCGCCATCGCGGCGCTGCGCCGTATTATCGCGCGGC
>CAZNOJ010000073.1:0-12629 GCA_964574665.1 uncultured Gemmatimonadaceae bacterium | reverse complement strand
GCTGCGTGGCGAGGGCCTCGATCTCGTGGTCCTCGTTGGGCAGGAACTCGTGCAATGGCGGGTCGAGCAACCGGATGGTGACCGGATACCCTTCCATCGCGCGGAAGATCGCCTCGAAGTCGGCGCGCTGCATCGGAAGCAGGCGGGCGAGGGCGCGCTCCCGCTCGCGCGGATCGGTGCTCAGGATCATCTCGCGCACCGCCACGAGCCGGTCGCCCTCGAAGAACATGTGCTCGGTGCGGCAGAGCCCGATCCCCTCCGCCCCGAAGTCGCGGCCGCGGTGCGCGTCGGCGGGGGTGTCGGCATTCACCCGCACCTTCATGGGCCGGATCCGGTCGGCCCAGGTCATCAGCCGCTGGTAGTTGCCGTCGAGTTCGGGCGCGATCAGGCGCGCCTGGCCGAGATAGACCTTGCCGGTGGTGCCGTCGAGGGTGATCCACTCGCCGGCGCGGACCACGCGGCGGTCCACCGCGAGGGTTCCCGCGGCCTCATCCACCTCGAGCAGCTGCGCCCCGGCCACGCAGGGCTTGCCCATGCCCCGGGCGACCACCGCGGCATGCGAGGTCATCCCGCCCCGCGCGGTGAGGATCGCGCGGGCCTCGACCATCCCGTGGAAGTCCTCCGGGGACGTTTCCCGCCGTGCGAGGATCACCGCCTCGCCGTGCCGGCCGCGCTCGGCCGCCTCGTCGGCGGTGAAGACCACCACGCCTGACGCCGCGCCGGGAGAGGCGGGCAGCCCGGTCACGAAGTGATCGAGCGCGGCGCTGGGGTCGATCATCGGATGGAGCAACTGCTCCAGCGCCTGGGGCGGGATGCGCGCGACCGCCTCCTCCTCGCTGATCAGCTCCTCGTCCACCATCTCGCAGGCGACGCGGAACGCCGCCTGGCCGGTGCGCTGGGCCCGGCGGCACTGCAGCAGGAACAGGCGACCATCCTCGATGGTGAACTCCAGGTCCTGCACGTCCCGGAAGTGCCGTTCGAGGGTGCGTGCCATCCGGTCGAACTCGAGGAAGACGCCCGGGAGCCGTTCCCGGAGGGCCGCGATCGGCTCCGGGGTGCGCGCACCGGAGACCACGTCCTCGCCCTGCGCGTTGGTGAGGAACTCGCCGTACAGTTCGGCCGCACCGGTGGAGGGATTGCGGGTGAAGGCGACACCGGTGCCGGAGGTCTCGCCCAGGTTGCCGAAGACCATCGCCACGATGTTGACGGCGGTGCCCAGCGTGTCGGGAATGTCGTGCAGTCGTCGGTAGTCCATCGCGCGCCGGGTGTTCCACGAGTCGAACACGGCGGCGATCGCCCCCCAGAGCTGCTCCATCGGCGCGTCGGGAAACGGCTGGCTGGCCTGCTCCGTGGCCAGCGCCTTGAAGCGGGCCACCAGGGCCCGGAGCGCGGCCACCGGCAGGTCGATGGCGCGCGGCACGCCGTGGGCGTGGAGCGCCTCGTCGAGCAGCGCCTCGAAGGGGGCCTTGGGGAGGTCGAGCACCACGGCGGAATACATCTGCACGAACCGCCGGTAGCAGTCCCACGCGAAGCCGGGGTTGCCCGAGCGGCGGGCGAGCGCCTCCACGGCCTGGTCGTTGAGCCCCAGGTTGAGGATGGTGTCCATCATGCCCGGCATCGAGACGGCCGACCCCGAGCGCACCGACACCAGCAGCGGATTGTCGTCGCCGCCGAACTCCTTGCCGGTGGCGGCCTCGAGGCGCTGCAGCGCCTGCTCCACCTCGCGGCGCAACCGGGACGGGAAGGAATGCGTGTCGATCCAGGTCTGGCAGAGCGTGGCCGAGATGGTGAACCCCGGCGGCACCGGGATGCCGAGGTTGGTCATCTCGGCCAGGCCGGCACCCTTGCCGCCGAGGATGTCCTTCATCGCGGAGGTGCCATCGGCGCGACCCTGGCCGAAGGCGTAGACGAGCGGCTGCTGCTGGAAGCCGTCGCTCATCGGGCCGCCGGCGTGAGCGGGGAGTCCAGGCGGTGGCCGTGACGCTCGGGCGGGATCGGCGTGGGATAGTCGCCGGAGAAGCAGGCGTGGCACCAGCCGTCGTGCTGGCCACTCGCCTCGACCATCTGGTCGAGGGTGAGGTATTCCAGCGAATCCACCCCGAGGAAGTGCGCGATCTCGGACGGGGTGTGGCGGGCGGCGATCAGCTCGTCGCGGGTCGGCGTGTCAATGCCGTACAGGCAGGGACCGGTGATCGGCGGGGAACCGAGGCGGAGGTGCACCTCGCGCGCGCCAGCAGCACGGATCATCTGGACCAGTCCCTTGCTGGTGGTTCCGCGGACCAGGGAGTCGTCCACCAGGACGACGCTGCGTCCCGCGATGACCTGCTTCACCGGGTTGAACTTGATCTTCACCTTGGCCACCCGGAGCGCCTGGGTGGGATTGATGAACGTGCGGCCCACGTAGTGGTTGCGGATCAGGCCGTGCTCGAGCTTGACGCCGGACACCTCGGAGTAGCCGAGGGCCATCACGTTCGCCGAGTCGGGCACCGAGAGGACCACGTCGGCGCTGGGGACCGGGTGGTGCCGGGCCAGTTGCCGCCCCAGCTCGCGGCGCACGCTGTCCACCGAGGCCCCGAAGATGTTCGAGTCGGGGCGCGAAAAGTAGACCAGCTCGAAGATGCAGCGACTCACCGGCCGGGGCGAGAGCGGGGCCAGGGTGGTCACCATCCCGTCCTCGACCTTGAGGAACTCCCCCGGGGCGAGGGCCCGCACCTCGCCGGCTCCCACCAGGTCGAGCGCGCAGGTCTCGCTGGCCAGCACGACCCCCTGGCCGATCCGGCCGAGGAAGAGCGGGCGGAACCCCCGCGAGTCCACCGCGGCGAACAGGGTCCGGCCCACCGAGATCACCACGGTGCAGGCGCCCTCCACCCGCTCCAGGGCCTCGCGGATCTGCGCCTCCGGACCGGGCGCGGTGCTCCGCGCGATCAGGTGGATCAGCACCTCGGTGTCGCTGGTGGACTGGAAGATCGCCCCCTCGTGGGTGAGCGCCTCGCGCAGCGCCGTGGCATTGGTGAGGTTGCCGTTGTGCGCCACCGACAGCGGGCCCTCGCGATAGTTCACGAGGTAGGGCTGCGCGTTGGCGAGGACGGTGCTTCCCGCGGTCGAGTACCGCGTGTGGCCCACCGCCACGTCGCCGGCGAGTTCCCCGAATCGGCGGTCGTCGAAGAGGTCGGCCACCAGGCCCATCCCCCGATGGAGCCGGGCCTGGCCCTCGGGGGACACGGCCACGATGCCGGCGCTCTCCTGGCCGCGGTGCTGCAGCGCATAGAGCCCCAGGTAGGTCACCCGCGACGCATCGTCGAGCCCCGACACTCCGATCACGCCACACATCGGTCAGCTCCCTCCGCCGGTGGTGCCGGCCGCCATCCGCCGGGGAATCGCATCCTGGTAGATCGACCGCAGCTTGCCGGTGTTCCACGTCCAGTGCCGGGCCCCGCGGCGCACCGTCAGGTCGCCGCCGCGCGCGGTGACCATGCCCAGGACATGGCACGGCACGCCCCGCGCGATCGCCAGCTGCTGCGTGGCGTGCACGTCCTCGGGCTGCACCGAGATCACCACGCGACCGGCGTCCTCCCCGAAGAGCCAGCCGATGTCGCCCACCGCGTCGGCATGGCCGCCGAGGTCGAGGTCGGCTCCGAGGGTGCCATCGGCCCACGGCCCGCCGACGCAGCATTCGGCGAGCGCCACCGCGAGGCCGCCGTCGGAGCAGTCGTGCGCGGACGCCAGGAGGCGCCGCCGCGCCGCCTCCACCAGCCAGTCCTGCAGGGCGCGCTCCGCCGCGAGGTCGATCGGGGGCGGCGCGCCGGCCACGGTGCCGAGCACCTCGGCCCACAAGGCGCTGCCGCCGAGGTGGCCGCGCGTCTCCCCGAGCAGGAGCACCACGTGCCCGTCGTGCTGGAAATGGCTCGGCACCGCGTCGTGCACGTTGTCGAGGAGGCCGATCATGCCCACGGTCGGGGTCGGGTCAATGGCCCCGAGCGGCGACTGGTTGTAGAGCGAGACATTGCCGCCGGTGACCGGGGTGTCGAAGGCCCGGCATGCCTCGGCGATTCCGCGGCAGGCCTCGCGGAACTGGAAGAAGATCTCGGGCCGCTGGGGATTGCCGAAGTTGAGGCAGTCGGTGACCCCGAGCGGCCGCGCGCCGGTGCACGCGATGTTGCGCGCCGCCTCGGCCACCACGCCCTTGCCGCCCTCGAACGGGTCGAGCAGCACGTGGCGGTTGTTGCAGTCCACCGTCATCGCCAGGGCAAAGTCGGTGTCCTCCACCCGCAGCACGCCGGCGTCGCCGCCGGGGGTGAGCACGCTGCGGCCGCGCACCGTGCCGTCGTACTGCTCGAACACCCACCGCTTGCTCGCGATGGTGGGGACATCGAGCAGCCGTTCGAGCGCGTCCACCGGGTCCACGCCGTCGCTCGCGACGCTGCGCTGCCGCCGGGCCACCGCCTCGGCGCCCTCCTCGGCCGCGGGGTGGTAGATGGGGCAGCCCTCCACCAGTTCCTGGCCGGGAATCGCGGCCACCAGCCGGTCGCCGTGCATGATCCGGTAGAGGCCGTCGTCGGTGACCCGGCCCACGACCGTGGCGTCGAGCTCCCAGCGCTGGCAGATCGCCCGGATCGCCTCCACCCGGTCCGGCTCGGCCACCACCAGCATCCGTTCCTGCGACTCCGAGAGCATGATCTCGTAGGCCGTCATGCCGGCCTCACGGGTCGGCACCAGGGCGGTGTCGAGTTCCACGCCCACGCCGCCGCGCGCGGCCATCTCCGCCGACGACGACGTGAGCCCGGCCGCCCCCATGTCCTGGATCGCGACGATGGTGCCGCTGCGGATCAGCTCCAGCGAGGCCTCCAGCAGCAGCTTCTCAGTGAAGGGGTCGCCCACCTGCACCTGGGGGCGGCGTGCCTCGCTCTCCGCCGTGAGGTCTTCGGACGCGAAGGATGCCCCGTGGATGCCGTCGCGCCCGGTCCGCGCCCCGACGGCAAGGAGCAGGTTGCCCACGCCGTGCGCGCGCGCGGTGATCAGCTCGTCGGCGCGGAGGATGCCCACCGCCATCGCGTTGACGAGCGGGTTGCCGCCGTACCCCGGGGCGAACGCGACCTCGCCGCCCAGCGTGGGCACCCCGACGCAGTTGCCGTAGTCACCGACGCCCTTGACCGCACCCGCGAAGAGGTAGCGATTGCGGGCCTCGTCGAGAGGGCCGAAGCGCAGCGAGTTGAGCAGCGCCACCGGGCGCGCGCCCATGGTGAACACGTCGCGCAGGATGCCGCCCACGCCGGTGGCGGCGCCCTGGAACGGCTCGACCGCACTCGGATGGTTGTGCGACTCGATCTTGAAGGCCACGGCCCAGCCATCGGGAAGCCGGAGCACCCCCGCGTTCTCCCCGGGGCCCTGCAGCACCTGCGGGCCCTCGGTGGGGAAGGTGCGCAACACCGGCTTGGTGTGCTTGTAGGAGCAGTGCTCGGACCAGAGCGCCGAGAAGATGCCCAGCTCGGTCAGGGTGGGGGTGCGCCCGCCGAGGATCCGCAGGATGGTCGCATACTCGTCGGCGGTCAGCTTGTGGTCGCGCACCAGCTGGTCCGTGACCGCCGGTTCTCCGGGAAACGCCTCCGGCACCACGGCGGTCTTCACGACGGCGCCCCCACGGTGAGCCGGGTGAGCAGGGAGGCGAAGAACCGCAGGCCCACGTCGGATCCCTGGGCGGGATCGGCGAGGCGCTCGGGGTGCGGCATGAATCCCACGACGTTGCCGGCGGGGTTGCAGATGCCCGCGATGTCGCGGTCGCTGCCGTTGGGGTTGTGCGGCAGGTCGCTGCCGGGCACCGGCACGTAGCGGAGCACCACCTGGTGGTCGCGCTCCAGGGCATCGAGCGTGGCCGGCGCCGCCGCATAGCGTCCCTCGCCATGCGCCTGCGGGATGCGGACCACCTCGCCCGCGGCGAAGCCGCTGGTGCAGACGGTGTCGGTGCGCTCGATGCGGACGTCCACCGGGCGCGCCGCGAAGCGCTGGTGGGCGTTGTGGAGCAGGGCACCGGGCAGCAGGTGCGCCTCGCACAGCACCTGGAATCCGTTGCAGATGCCGATGACGGCGCCGCCGGACTCGGCGTGCTCGCGCACGGCGCGCATCACGGGGGCGAACCGCGCGATCGCGCCGCTGCGCAGGTAGTCGCCGTAGGAGAAGCCGCCAGGCAGGATCACCGCCGCGGCGTCCTCGAGCGTGGTGCGGCGGTAGTCGAGCAGGAACGCCTCGCCCCCGGTGCGCTCGACGGCGCGCAGCGTCTCGTCCTCGCAGTTGCTGCCCGGGAACCGGATCACGGCCACGCGCGCGGTCACGCGTCCACCGCCACCACGAAGTCTTCCGTCACGGGATTGGCCAGCAGCGCGCTGCACATCCGCCGGGCGGCCTCCTCGGCGTCGGCTGCCGAGGGGGCCTCCAGGGCGATCTCGATGGCCTTGCCGACCCGGACCGCCTCCACCCCCGAGAATCCCAGCGCCCCGAGAGCGTGGCCCACGGCCTGGCCCTGGGGGTCGAGCAGTCCTGGCCGCGGGGTGACCCGCACGTGCACGCGAAACTTCATTCGGCAACCTCACGCCGGTCGGGAGACCGGGTCGTCATGGGTGAGTCGTCGGTGGGAGTCCCGTCGTCACGGGGCTCGCTGAAGGACAGCAGCACGGCGCGCAGCAGCCCGTAGCCGGTGTAGGTGAGTCCCAACAGGAACAGGAAGTACTCCGGCACCAGCAGCCCGCCGGCGAGGATCAGCAGGTAAAGCGCCAGCCCGAGCAGGCGCGTGGGCGAGCCGAAGCCGGCGGCGGGCCACTTCGGATACCGGACGTTGCTCACCATCAGCACCGCCAGCAGCAGCGTCAGGATGGCGAGTCCCTGCGACTGCAGGTCGACCACCGACACGGAGCGGGGGTACCAATCCGTCTGGGAAAAGGCGTAATGGACCGAGAGGGTGACCCCGGCCGCGGGGGAGGGGAGCCCGGTGAACCAGCCGCTGGGCTTGGATCCCTGGCCGGCCATGACGTTGAACCGGGCCAACCGGATCGCCGCGGCGGTGACGTAGATCCAGCAGATCAGCCAGGCGAATCGGCCCCCGGCCGCGAACTCCTGCAAGTAGACGAGGATCGCCGGGGCCACGCCGAACGACGTCAGGTCCACCAGCGAGTCGAGTTCGGCGCCGAAGCGCGACCCCGCGTTCGAGAAGCGCGCCACCCGGCCGTCGAGGGTGTCCAGGATCGCCGCGAAGACGATGCACCAGCCGGCCCAGAGGAAGTTGCCGTTGATCGCCGAGACGATCGCCCAGAAGCCGAAGAAGAGGTTGCCCAGCGTGAAGGCGCTCGGCACCACCACGACCACCTTGCGGATCCGCCCGCCGCCGCGCCGTTCGAGTCTCATGGCCACTCCGCGATCACGGTTTCCCCGGCCCTGGTGACCTGCCCGGTCGTCACCCGGACGGCGACGCCGGCCGGGAGGAAGACGTCCACGCGGGAGCCGAAGCGAATCAGGCCGAGGCGCTCGCCCTGCGTCGCCTGGTGACCCACGGCGTGGTCGGTGACGATCCGCCGCGCCACCAGCCCGGCGATCTGGCGCACCAGCAGCGGGCCGCGTGCCGTCTGCAAGCCGATGTCGCTCTGCTCGTTTTCGAGCGCTGCCTTCTCGGCCGCGGCATTGAAGAACTTGCCGGGCCGGTGGCGTCGGAAGGTCACCTCGCCGTCGGCCGGATACCGGTTGACGTGCACGTTGAACACGTTCATGAAGATGGACACGCGGGTGGCTGCCCCACCGATCACGTCCGGTTCGTCGATCGGGATGATGCTCACCACCTTGCCGTCGGCGGGGGCGATCACCCACGCGGTGCCGCGCGGCCCCTCGCGCACCGGGTCACGGAAGAACGCCACCACCCAGGTGGCCACGACCGCCATCGCCACCGCCGTCCAGGTCCACTCGAACATCACGGAGGCGAGGACCAGCAACCAGGCCACCACGATGAACGGCCATCCTTCGGGTGCGATCCTCACAGTCCCGCCCCCGGCAGCGGGTGGCCGGTGAGGCGCCGGTAGGCCTCGAGGTATCGCGCGGTGGTGGCGGCGATCACCTCCGGGGGCAGGCGGGGTCCCGGGGGTTCGCCGTTCCAGCGACCCGCCTGGCGCTCGCCGGCGAGCCAGTCGCGCACCGGCTGCTTGTCCAGCGAGCGCGGCAGGTCGCCGGGGGAGGCCTCGTCGGCGAGCCAGAAGCGCGACGAGTCCGGGGTGAGCACCTCGTCAATCAGGGTCGGATGGCCCATCACGTCGAGGCCGAACTCGAACTTGGTATCGGCGAGCACGAGGCCGCAGGCGGCGGCGTCGTGGCGGGCGGCCGCAAAAAGGGCCAGCGAGAGGTCGCGCAGCGCGGCGGCCAGCGTGCCGCCCAGGGCGGCTTCCATCTGCGCGTAGCTGACATTCTCGTCGTGCCCGCTGGTGGCCTTGGTGGCGGGGGAGAACACCGGCGGCTCGAGGCGGTCGCCGTGTCGCAGCCCTGCGGGGAGGGGCTCACCCGCCAGGGTGCCGCGTGCCGCGTACTCCTGCCAGGCACTCCCGGCCAGCTGGCCGCGCACCACGCACTCGAACGCCACGGGGGCGGTGCGCCGCACCAGGGTGGAGCGGCCGGCGAGCTCGTCGCGGTGGGGGGCGAGCGCGGGGACTTCGACCACGATGGCGTCCACGTCCGCCGTCAGGAAGTGGGTGGGCACGATGTGGCTGAGCCGGTGGAACCAGTGGGCGGACAATTGGGTCAGCACGGCACCCTTGTGCGGGATCGGATCCGGGAGGACCACGTCGAACGCGGAAATCCGGTCGCTGGCGACCAGCAGCAGTCGTTCCTCGCCCACCGCGTACACCTCGCGCACCTTGCCGCGTCGCCAGAGCGGGAGGGGGAGGGTGCCGTCGGCGAGCGTCGCACTCATACCCGGAGCTCCCCGCTCGGCGCCTCGGCCGCCAGGGGCCGCGCCGAGAGCACCAGCGGGTCGAAGTACTCGTCGAGGAACTCGCGCACCTGCATGGGCGCGCGCCCCACGTAGCGCGACGGCTCCAGCTCCGCCTGCAGGGCGGCGCGGTCCACGGCCCCGAAGGCGGGGTCGCCCCCGAGTCGCGCGAGCAGGTCGTTGGGCGCGCCGCCGGCCACGGCCTCGGCGACATCCAGTGCGTGGCGCCGGATCACCTCGTGCAACGCCTGCCGGTCGCCACCGGCCGCCACGGCGAGCATCAGCCAGCGCTCGGTGGCCATGAACGGCATCTGTTCGTGCACGTGCCGGGTGATCACCGGCACGCGCACCTCGAGTCCCTGGGCAATGTTGGCCGCGAGGAGCAGGATCGCGTCGGTGGCGAGGAAGGCCTCCGGCAAGGTGAGCCGGCGATTCGCGGAGTCATCGAGGGTCCGCTCCAGCCACTGGGCCGCGGCGGTCTGCGCGGTGTTCTGCTGCAGGGCGATGACATGCCGGGCCAGGGCGCCGATCCGTTCCGCGCGCATCGGATTGCGCTTGTAGGCCATCGCGCTCGAGCCGACCTGCTCCGCCTCGAACGGTTCCAGCAGCTCCCCCTCGTGCTGCAGCAGGCGCAGGTCGGCCCCGAACTTGGCCGCTCCCTGGGCGATGCCGCTCAGCACGTCGAGCACCCGGCTGTCGGCCTTGCGCGGGTAGGTCTGCCCGGTCACGGCGAAGGTGGCGGCATTGCCGAGCCGGGTGGCGATGTCGCGCTCCAGTTGCCGCACCTTGGCGTGGTCGCCCTGGAACAATTCCAGGAACGACGCCTGGGTCCCCGTGGTGCCCTTGCAGCCGCGGAGCCGCCAGCCGGCGAGCAGCGCGGTGAGCGCCTCGATGTCGAGGGCCAGGTCCTGCATCCAGAGCGTGACGCGCTTGCCCACCGTGGTGAGTTGCGCCGGCTGGAAGTGCGTGTAGGCGAGGCAGGGGAGCGCGGCGTGCCGGACGGCCTGGGTGCGCAGCGCGTCGGCCACCGCGAGCACGCGGCCGAGCACCAGCCGGAGGGCGTCGCGGAGGATCAGGCCGTCGGCGTTGTCGGTGACGAAGGCGGAGGTGGCGCCGAGGTGCAGCCACGGACGCGCGGCCGGCGCCTGTTCGCCGAAGGCGTGCACGTGGGCCATGACGTCGTGCCGGTGCCGGCGCTCCAGCTCCGCCGCGCGCGACAGGTCGGCGTCGTCGAGGTGGGCCCGCATCGCCGCGATCGCCTCCTCCGGGATCGCGATGCCGGCGTCGCGTTCGGCCTCGGCCAGCGCGAGCCACACGCGGCGCCACTGGCCGATGCGGTGGGGCTCGCTCCAGAGTGCCAGCATCTCGGCCGACGCGTAGCGGCCGGAGAGCGGCGATTGCCACCGCGGCAGGGCGCTCAATTGACCAGCTCCACCACCAGCATCTGGCCGCGGCGCTCGTAGAACATCGCGAAGGGATTGCCGCGAGGGATCCGGTCGAGCGCGTCCTGCACGTCGCGTGGCGTGGCGATCGGGCGCTGCACCAGCTGCCGTTCCGAGGTGCGGTAGTCGATCCGCACCACCACGTCACCCGCCCGGAGCCCGGTGAGTCGCGCGGTCTCGTCGGGAAGGCCGAGGATCACCGCCCCCGCGTCGGCGCGGGACCCGATCTCCGCACGCACCCCGGGCGTGAGCGCCACCAGGTCGAGCCCCCGCAGGCGCACCCGCTCCGCCGTCACGGTGGGCAGGTCGGCCGGGGTGATCCGGCGCACCACGTCGCTTCCCTGGCGGCGCCCGGTGACCTCCACCACGTCGCCCACGTGCAGGTCGAGGAGCACCGCTTCCCAGTCGAGATAATTGCGAAGCGTGCGGCCGTTGGCCGAAAGGAGCACGTCGCCCACGGCCAGGCCGGCGCGCTCCGCCGGGGAGCCCGGCACCACGCGCACCACCGGCACGCCGCCGGCCTGCTTCCACTCCCCCATCTGGTCGGCGCCAGCCACCGACAGGCCGACCCAGGCGCGGCGCACCGAGCCGTTGCGCACCAGCTCGTCGGCCACGCGCATGGCGCGCTCGATCGGGATCGCGAAGCCGACGCCGACCGACTCGCCGGTGTTGGAGAAGATCGAGGACGACACGCCGATCACCTCGCCCAGCGCATTGACGAGCGGCCCACCCGAGTTGCCGGGATTGATGGCTGCGTCGGTCTGGATCATGTCGTAGTAGCGGCCGGCCTGGCCGCCCGAGGGAAGGATGTTGCGCCCGGTGGCCGAGATCACGCCGGCGGTGACGGTGGGCTCCGAGTTCCCGAGCAGGAACGAGTACGGATTGCCGAGGGCAATCGCCCACTCGCCGATGAGCAGGTCGTGCGACCGCCCGATGGTGGCAACCGGCAGGCCGGTGCGCTCCACCTTGATCACGGCGATGTCGGTGAGCGGGTCTTCGCCCAGCACCCGGCCCTCGAGGTCGGTGCCGTCCGCGAGCGTGACGGTCACCTGCTCGCCGCCGGCCACCACGTGCTGGTTGGTGAGCACGATCCCGTCGGCCCGGATCAGGAACCCCGTGCCGAACGACTGCGAGGCCTGTTCCCGGGGCGCGCCGAAGAAGAACGCATCGAAGGAGGACTGCGGCACCTGGCGCCGCACGATCGCGCGCACCGAGACCACGCTCGGCGCCACGCGCGCCGTGGCATCCACGATCGCGGTGCGCCGGGATGAATCGATCGCCGCCGACACGGTCCGGGGCGTCCCGGCCGACACCGGCGCCTGGGCGTTGACCCCGTCCCGCGAGCCGCAGGCCCCGAGGCCGAGCACCAGTAGCATGCCGCGCCAACCCGGTCTCACCATGCGGCCTCCGCACCCACCCAGATGTCGTCAGGATACCATGCCGTCACGAACGAGAGCCCCCGCGCCGGCGCCGGTGGGGCGGTGCGGCCGTTGTGGTCGAGGCGGAGCAACTCGGTGATCGCGCCGTCCGGGCGCCGCCCCAGCCCGATCTCCACCATCGTGCCGACCAGGAAGCGCACCATGTGGTGCAGGAACCGGTCGGCGGCGATGATGAACCGCAACCCGCCCGGTTCGCGCGGATGCCATGCGGCCTCGGCGATCCGGCAGCGATAGTGCGGCTTGGGCTCCCCCACGACGGCGAAGGCCCGAAAGTCGTGCTCGCCGTGCAGCTCGCGCGCCGCGCGCTCGAGCGCGGCGGTGTCGAGCGGGCGGGCCAGCGGCCACTCGGTGCGGCCGCGAAACGGCGACCGCGATCCCGGGTCGGTGCCGACATCGTACTGGTAGCGACGCCCGAGGGCGCTGCGGCGGGCGTCGGCGCCGGGACGCACCTCGCGCACCCCGGTCACCGCGATGCTGGGCGGGAGGAGGGCGTTGGCGGCACGCAGCAGGTGTGGGGCATCCCAACGCTCCGGCAGGCGGGCAGTGACCGGCATTCCCAGGGCGTGCACGCCGGCATCGGTCCGGCCAGCCGCGGTGGCCCGCACCGGAGCGCCGGCGAGCCGGCCCAACACCCGCTCCACTTCGGCCTGCACCGAACGCCCCTCGGCCTGGCGTTGCCAGCCGCAGAATCCGGTCCCGTCGAACTGCAGCGTCAGCAGGAAGGCGCGGCCCATTGAGCCACGAAGCATAGCCGGGGACGGCACCGCGGGCAACTTGGCTAACCCCTTGGCA
>CAZNOJ010000072.1:5995-13307 GCA_964574665.1 uncultured Gemmatimonadaceae bacterium | reverse complement strand
GCCCCCCGATCCGATAGCACCTCACGCTCTCCACGTCGTCAGCGCCGGTCGCGATGCCGCAGGCGCGGTCGCCGGCGAGCCGCACCAGGCGAAACCCGAGCGGAAAGGTCACGCGGCCTTCGAATCGCCCATCACGATCGAAGAGGTCGTAGGCCTCGGGCTCCCGCCACTCGCCGCCCACACGCTCCGATGCCGTCGACACCATCACCACCAGCCGCCCATCCTGGGCGAACGACACGCCGCGGAGCGGCGGCTTCGTCGCGGCGACCTCGGGGACGCGCAGGGCCGCTCCACCGGGGTACCGCCCCACCTGTACACGCAGGGCTTCCCGACGCTCGTGCCGCTCCGCATCGGTCACCCGCACCGCTTGTAGCCTGCGCGTGATCGGGTCCGGAACGCCACGTCGCGTCGCCACCGGTGCCAAGCCCGCAGCTCGCGGGTCGTCGGCAACCTCCATCTCCACAAAGGTCACCCGGTACTCGGCGGTGTTGGTCATCGCGAAGGCACCGTGTGGTCCCCACGCCCAGTGCTCCTCCGGCCGGAACGGGAGCATCCACCCGACACGCCCGCTCACGCCGTTGGGCAGTGGCACCGTGAGTTCGAGATCATCCACCCGCGTCGCGACAGCCGGCGCCAGGGCCCTGCCCAGGAAGGTGCCCTCGGGCGAATACCGCAGGTACTCCAGCTGTCGCCCGGCGGGCGACGGACGCTCGGTGGCCAACAGCCAGAGCATGCCCTCGCTGTCCACCTCGAGCCCCGATCGACCGCCGATCACCGCAGAGGTGCCGCTCGGCAGGCGCCAACCGGACAGGAACCTTCCGGCGAGGTCGTAGATCGTGATGCGAGGCGGCGTGCCCATGTCCCGCAGGACCATCCGGCCATCGGGCAGCTCGGCGATCCGGATGGGGACGCGGAACTCGCCCGGCCCGTCGCCGGTGCGCCCGACCTCCTGCAAGAATCCGCCGAGGGTGTCGAAGACCAGCAGCCGGTGAGGCCCGTTCTGGTCGATCCCGGCACGGTCATCGAGGACCCAGAGGCGCCCGTCCGGTGCGATGTGCAGGTCGCGCACAAAGACGAAGTCGTGGGCTGCCGAGTCGGCCACCTCGGCGCCGATGGCGAAATCGAGGGTCACCGCCAAGGAGTCGGGGTCTGGGGCGTCGGTCGCCGAGTGCGGGCGCGCACCCTGGCATGCCGCGACCGCGGCAAGGCACACGAGGGCAGGACCTCTCAGGATGTGTGGGTTCATCAGCCCTTCACTTGGATCGTCACGGGCGCTCCTGAATGAAGCGAGTCGAACGGCCATCGGGGACACTAGTGAAACCTGCCGCGCAGCGGATCTTGCGGCGACACCGCTACCTATCAGCGAGCACGCAGGAAGGGGGCGGGCGGGCTCGCGAGTGAGCAAGCCCGCCGAGCAGGTGCGTGGGCGACTAGGACATGTCCTAGTCGCTGGACTATGAGGGTTGTGGGGCTCGGCAGGACTCAGTACCGTGGTAGAGCAAAGTCCTCGCCGATCACCGTGGGACCATATGACGGGGCGTCCCGCATTGCAGTCCCCGCGCTGGAGTGATACTCGCATGCGCGGACTCGCGGTTGAGACGCGTCGACCAATTGAAGCCACACGTACCTGATGTGATTGCATCGCTCCGCCAGTGCAATAACAACATTTCAGAGGAGGGTGTGTATGAGGTACCTCAGCAAGGTGGGACGACTCCACCTCATCGTAGCCGCAGTAGCGGGAAGCGGGGCAGGGTTCCTTCTGACGAGTCAGCCCCTAGGCGCCTCGGAATCACAACCCGAGTGCGAGTTCAATTCCTGCAACATCGAGCGGGGTGTTTGCGAGGTGATCGCCCATGAGTACGACTGCAATCTGCTTGTACCATCTGGCTGCAAGTCGACTGCGTGCGAGAACTAGCGGTCCCTTCACACTATCGTGACCCGACCTGCATGGTGTAGTCTCTGAGTCGGTCGCGATGTAGTCGCGGTTGTTGATTCCACCTTAATCGGAGGAGGACTTCAATGCGAGTCACCCCATTGCTTGCTGCGGCAGCGCTCGGAGCCCTGCTTGGGGCCGTTGTACGTCCACACGCCGCTCAGGCGAGCGAAGCTGTTCCCGAGTGTGAGAACAACCAGTGCAACCTCCAGTCGGGCAATTGCTTTCTGACGGACATTGCCTTTGACTGCAAGGAGATTCTTGGGTCGCCAGGCTGCGATGCGGACAAGTGCAAGCCCTAGTCTCGTCCAGGTCTCTTCGAGTTTCCGAGGCTGTCAAGAGAGGCCAGGCAATGATGCGTAGCGTCACTGTCCGAGTCTGGGTGATGTGTCTGCTCGTCGGTTCAGTCGCCTGCATCCCTGCTGAGTCGGTCACGCGAACGCCAGAGGTGCTCACTCCTGCCTCGCGAACCGCCGTGGCTGCCGCCACGGGCAAAGCGTCCGGGAGGACTCTGCAGAGACTGATTCTTCTGCAGCCGCTCTGTGCGAAGTGCCGAGAGGTCTATCACGAGCTTGACCGCGCTGGCTTCTTCCAAGGGTGGATGGCCGAATCGATGTTCATAGGGGTTCTGGGCGAAGACCAGGGCGAATGGAACAACCTGGGTGTGGAGATGTTCGCGTGTGCCCCTGCGAGCGATCGTGTCACCACTCTCCGTGAGTTAATGGGCACGGTCAGGTGGATGCTGTCGGGTCGAGCTGGTGAGGGGGCGGCATGCAATCGTGATGCGGTGGACGAAATGGAGCGGCAGGCAAGCAGCGCGCTCGAGGCACTGGGGCTAACGCCGGCCGACTTGCCTGTGGTCGTCATTGATTCTCTGCTGTTCGCAAGGGGAACGTCTCCCGACGACTTGGCGTCCCTGCTGAGCGTTCAGGTATCACAATAGGAACCTGTGGACAATGCAACCGTATATCTACCGCCCGCCGACCTTGCTGGCCCGTGCCAATGTCGGAACATGGCTTCGGAAAGCCATCCTCTATGCGTTGTTGCTGCCCATCCTCTCTGGCTGCAGCAGGGAGGCGGAGGAGGCAGCGCCCCTGGGGATGGTAGCGAACGGCGGCTTGGTGCACCCACAGGCTCAGTTCCTCCCATTTGCGGACCAACCACGTGCGAACGCGCGGCTCAATGATTCAATCGGCGATGGCGACTTGCTGATGTCATTGCTCGAATCCCTGCAGGTGCTGCACACGGTCGGGGCCGACTCTAGTGCCCCGTTTGGCGAGGTTGCCAAGGTAGTCGCTATCGGCGAGGATGTCGGTGTGTTCGATCCGTATCAGGCGGGGCTACACGTCGTTGCGCCGGATGGTACGCTTGAGACAACGGTTGGTCGGGCAGGTGCCGGACCTGGTGAGTTTCGCAGGCCGACAGCAGTCTACGTGCCGCATCCCGACACGCTGCTACTCGCCGATGTCATGCGTAAGATCGAGGTCTTCGCGAGAAGTGCCACCTCTTCTGAATGGCGTCATGTGCGAACCGTGACGCTCGATTTCAGTGTCTCAGACATCTGTCGTGGTCGTGATGCCTACTTCGCCTACGGCTACGCGACGCCAGGTTCTGGCGGCCCGATCCGCGAGTTGGACGACTCCCTGCGCGTAAGCCGACAGTTCGGAGAGGTGTACGCATCGCAGAACGAAGGAATCAACCATGCCTTTGCGACGTATGCGATGGCCTGTGACGCAGCGACGGACCGGATAGTGGTTGCGCCCAAGGCGGGCATCGGGGAGCTGTACTTCGTGGATGGCGCTGGTGCAGTAGACCACATCTTGCATTGGGTGGATTACAAGGCGTTCCATATTGAGGAAGACTCAACGGGCTATTCGGTGCGCCCGAGTCAGGATGGGGTCAACCGGCTTCGTACCCTCGGAATGCTCGCTCCTGGAATCCTGCTGGTTCAGTACGACTGGGTGTCTGCAAGTGACCTGGCGAACAAGAGCGATTACTCAGTCTTGCACTCGCTTGCCATTGACATGCGCGAGGCTACCATCCTGGCGCGATCAATCTCACTCCCCCCGCTCAGCGTGTTGGACGCGGGAAGGATAGCCATGCATCTGACGGATCCCTCCCCTGGGGTCGCTATTGGAGCCATCAGGAATGCCGGGAGGGGGCGGTGAGGGTCGGGCCGGTGCCGGTCAAGGGAGTGCTGACCGTGATCTCAGTGTTTGTCGGTGCTGTGGCCGGCGGCGCGATGCTGTCGGGTCAGTTCCTGAGTCCACGTGATGCGGTAGAGGAGGAAGATCTCGGGATGAGGGAGTTGAGGGATGGGCCCGAGCTAGCCTTCATCTACATCGGACGATCTAGCTGCGCGTGGTGTCGCCGACCCGAGACCCAGGAGGCCATCCGCGAGGCAATCGACTCACTCCGTCAAACTGCAGCGCGACGTGGATGGTCGTTCGCTACACGTGGAATCAGCCTTGATCGTGATGTGAGAACTGGGACGGAGCATCTTGAGGAGGTGGCCGAGTTCGATGAGGTGGCATCCGGTGGAGGGTGGCTGAGTGAAGGCGGACGCTCCCTCATCTGGGAGAGTCCGAGCGCGTCACCAGCCACACCTACTGTCGTGGTGGTGGCGCTCATGCGTGAACGTGGTGCGGCGGACGGTCAGCCAGTTCTGCAGGTGCTTGCAGAACGGGAGCTGTTCCGAGCAACGGGGCTGGTCGAGCTAAGGGCATGGAAGGCGTCAGGGTTTCGGACGCGCGCGCCCGAGCAAGTGCTACTCAGTGCCGCGAAGCAGCTGCGATTGGGTGGCCGTTAGAGTATCCGCGTGTTCATTCACCGGTAGTACCTGACTCACCATTTGGAGGGCACAATGGCCAGGATCCGCTTCGCATTGATTGCCGCAGCAGGGCTCTGCATCGGGACGGGAATCGCAGTCAATCGAGCTGCGGCAGAAGAGACACCCGAGTGTGAGATGGACCACTGTTCTGTGTTTACGGGCGACTGCCAGATTTCGCCATTCAACTACACGTGCAAGGAGACGATTGAGGACGGTCTTGACTGGTGCCGGAACTACAGCTGTCCAAGCTAGGCGGCCAAAGAATGCGTGCGAGCTTCGACGCGAGGTGGTACGGTTGAATCGTCCAGTGCCAACTATGCGAAGAAGCCGCACGCCTCGCTTGGAGCGGCACAACTGCTCGGCGTTCGGGTCGTGGGCGCACCAGTCGCCATGGCAGAGGGCCCTCCACCTGTGGGAAGATCGACAGAGACGGCGACTCAGCCGGGCTCCAGGTACTCCGGGTGGTCGAGGCGACTTCTGTGTGATGGCGGCCAGTCGGAGATCAGGCTCGAAGTAGGTGCCAGCCGCCCAGGGTTCAACAGGCCGCTTCTTCGCCCCCACCCCTTACCTTTCCTGCCATTCTGGCCGACCCCGACCCAGGATGGCCCATGGCCAAGCGCGACTTCCTCTCGCTGCACGACCTCGCCCGCCAGGAGCTCCTCCAGCTCCTGACCCTCGCGGGCACCATGAAGGCCGGCCGCTACCCCGACCGCCCCCTCCAGGGCAAGTCGTTCGGGCTGATCTTCGCCAAGAGCTCCACCCGCACCCGGGTCTCCTTCGAGGTCGGCGTCCACCAGCTCGGCGGCCAGCCCCTCTTCCTCTCCACCGACGACATCCAGCTCGGCCGCGGCGAACCGATCAAGGACACCGCCCGCGTCCTCTCCCGCATGCTCGACGCCGTGATGATCCGCACCTACGCCCACGCCGAAGTGGAAGAGCTGGCCCGCTGGGCCGACATTCCGGTGATCAACGGCCTCACCGACCTGCTCCACCCCTGCCAGCTCCTCGCCGACCTCCTCACCGTGCACGAGGCGTTCGGCTCCACCCAGGGCCGCATCGCCGCGTGGATCGGCGACGGCAACAACATGGCCAACTCCTGGCTCGAAGCCGCCACCCTCCTCGGCTTCGAACTCCGCATCGCCTGCCCCGAAGGCTACGAACCCGACCACCGGATCTTCGAACGCGCCAAGGCCGCCACCACCGTGCTGATCACCGAAGACCCCGACGAGGCCGTGGCCGGCGCCCACGTGATCTCCACCGACGTGTGGACCTCGATGGGCCAGGAAGCGGAAGACGACCAGCGACGCACCGCGTTCCAGGGCTACACGGTTGATGACGAGCTGCTCCAGGGCGCCGCACCCGACGCCATCGTGCTCCACTGCCTCCCGGCCCACCGCGGCGAGGAGATCACCGACGCCGTGATCGAAGGGCCACGCTCCCGCATCTTCGACCAGTCGGAAAACCGCCTCCACGCCCAGAAGGCACTCCTCGCCATGTTGGTGCCGTGACCGCACCCGACGGATACCTCGCCCTCACCACCGCCGCCGGCGCGTGGACCACCGGCAACCTCGGCCAGTTCGAGGTCTCCGGCAGCGACGCCGCGGCGTTCGTCAACCGCGTCACCACCGCCGACCTGTCCCGGCTGCCGAGCGGGCGGTTCGCGCACGCCCTGATGCTGCGCGACGACGCCACAATCCTCGCGCGCGTGACCGTCTACCGACTCGGCGGCGTGGTGATGCTGCTGGTGGACGGCGCGGTGCGCGCCGCCGTGTGGCAGGACCTCGTGGCCCGCAAGCGCGGCACCGTGCGGCTCCGCGACATCTCCGACGACATCGCCGTGCTCGCCGTGCGCGGCCCGCGCACCATCGCGCAGCTCACGATGCGCCTCGCGCCGATGCCGCGCGAGTCGGGCGACCTCACCCACGCACGACTCGACAGTGTGGACGTGTTCGCCGGCCGCACCACCGCCGACGGCCCCGATGGCCTCGACCTCTACTGCCGCGGCCGCGACCTCCCCACCCTGGGCGACGCCCTCACCACCCTCGGCGTCCCGATCGTGAGCGACGATGCCTGGCACCTGATGCGCCTCGAACTCGGCACCGCACGACTCGGCGTCGAGATTGATCCCGACGACACCCCCGTGGAAGCCGGACTCGAACACCTCGTCGCCCTCGACAAGGGCGCCCCGTTCCCCGGCGAGGTGGCGTACCGCGAACGCGTGCGCACCGGACCGCTCCGGCGCCTGGTGGGGTTCACCATGCCCAACGACCACGCACCCCGCGTGGGCGATCCGGTGAGCGTGGGCGGCCGCACGGTGGATCGCGTCCGCTCCACGGGAGTCTCCCCCCGTGCCGGCGTGATCGGCATGACCGCAGTGCCTCTCGGCGCCGACGCCCCGGGGACGGTGCTCCGCGTGGGCGACGGTGAGGCGAAGGTGGTGGCCATTCCGTTCGTTGGGGGGAGCGGGTCGTGAGTCGCGACAACCAACCTCGTCCTGAGCGCAGCGAAGGACCCCCTCGTCCCGAACGCAGTGAGGGACCTCTGTCCGA
>CAZNOJ010000072.1:0-5895 GCA_964574665.1 uncultured Gemmatimonadaceae bacterium | reverse complement strand
CCGAACGCAGTGAAGGACCTCTGTCCGATGCACCAGTCGAGAGGTCCCTCGCTCCGCTCGGGACGAGGTCAGTACGCCTCGCCATCCTCACCATCTCCGACCGCTGCGCCGCCGGGACCGCCGAAGACCGCTCCGGACCCGCCATCGCCGCGTGGGCGGAGGGGCGCGGGTACACGGTCTCGGCGCACCAAGTCGTGCCCGACGAGTCGGCGCAGATCGCGGCAACCCTCGTCGGCTGGTGCGCTGACACTGTCGCGGAATTGATCATCACGACCGGCGGTACCGGGGTGGCCCCCCGCGACGTGACCCCGGAGGCGACCCGGGCCGTGATCGACCGCGAGGTCCCCGGGATCGCCGAGGCGATCCGGGCCGATGCCCTGGCGACGGTGCCGCTCGCGGCGCTCGGCCGGGGGGTGGCGGGGGTGCGGGGAAGCGCCCTGATCGTCAATCTTCCGGGGTCGCCCAGGGCGGTGGAGCAGGGGCTCCGCGTGCTGGGCCCGCTGGTGGACCACGCGGTCCGGCTGCTGGCCGGGGAGACGGAGCACTGATGGCGGCCCAGGTGATCGTCACGCTCGCCGACCTCGAGACCGCCGTGCCGCTCGACCGGGCGCTGGAGGGCGCCGGCGTGGCGGTGGCGGTGGCCAACTCCGCCGACGAGGCGCGCACCGCCCTGCAGCGCGAGCACCCCCTGCTGCTGGTGCTCACCGGTGCGGTGCACGAGAGCGCCACCCGCGCCCTCGCGGAGCGCGCCCGCGAACTCGAGGTGGCGGTGCTGGCGCTGCTCGAGCCGACCGACTCCGAGCGCGCCGCCCACACCGCCCGGCTCGGCGCCACCGAGGTGCTCACCAAGCCGGTGGCGACCGACGAGCTGGTGGCCACGGTGCGCCGGCTCCTCGAGCGGCGCGACCTGCAGCGCCGCACCGGCATCGCCGGCGACTCCGCCGCGATCCAGGAAGTGCTGGTCAAGATCGAGCAGATGGCGCCGGTGTCGAGCACCGTGCTGATCGAGGGCGAGAGCGGCAGCGGCAAGGAACTCGTGGCCAAGGCGATCCACGACCTCTCGCCGCGCCGCGGCAAGCCGTTCATCGCCGTCAACTGCGCCGCGCTCCCCGAGACGCTGCTCGAGAGCGAGCTCTTCGGCCACGAGAAGGGCGCCTTCACCGGTGCCGCGGAACGGCGGCTCGGCCGGTTCGAGCTGGCCGACACCGGCACCATCTTCCTCGACGAGATCGGCGAGATTCCCGCGTCGGTGCAGGTCAAGCTGCTGCGGGTGCTGGAGACGCGGTCGTTCTTCCGCCTGGGCGGCGTGGCGCCGATCAAGGTGGACGTGCGGGTGGTGACCGCCACCAACCGCTCCCTCCGCGACCAGGTGGCGCTCGGCGAGTTCCGCGACGACCTGTACTACCGCCTCAACGTGCTGCACATCTACCTGCCGCCGCTGCGCGAGCGGCGCGAGGACATCCCGCTCCTGGTGCGGCGCTTCGTGCGCGAGTTCGCGGCCACGCACGAGCGGCCGTTCCCCGGCCTCGCCGCCGAGGCGATGGAACGGCTGGTGGAGGCACCGTGGCCCGGCAACATCCGCCAGCTCCGCAACCTGATCGAGTCCATGGTGGTGCTGGCGCCGGGCACGGAGATTCGCGCGGCCGACATTCCCGCCGACGTGCTGGAGCCCTACGGCTCGCTCCTGCCGATGCGGATCGCCGACGCCAGTCGGGTCGGGGCCGGGATGGTGGGAGGCGCGGAATTCGAGTTCATCCTGCGTTCGCTGATGGAACTGCGGGTGCAGGTGGAGGAACTGCGACGGCGGCTGGAGCAGGGGCATCACGCGGTCGAGGTGATGGACATGGGCGGCGGGGCGTCGGTGGCGATCCCGATCGCCGGGGTGCCCGCCATGGGAACGGTGGAGGAGGAGGAGCCGCGGGTGGTGGTGTGGCAGCCGGGGATGACGATGGCCCAGGTGGAAAAGGCCACCATCGTCGCGGTGCTCGACGCCGAGGGGGGCAACCGCCGCAAGGCGGCGCAGGTGCTGGGCATCGGGGAACGCACCCTGTACCGCAAGCTGAAGGAGTTCGATCTGGCGTAAGTGTCGAGATGGCAAACCTTTCGGGCGGGTCACCTCTTGACTCTCTTCTGTCAACGCGGGAAGATTCAACGGACGTCGACCACGAAAGGCCGACTTTCCCTCCGCGTCAGCTTGGGCAAACCGGATCTGGTTTGCCACTCTTCTTGATGAAGCGCCAGCTGGCAATCCGAAAGCCACCCAAGCGACCACCTGGGATCGACTTAGAGCTGGATGGAGTGCCGCACCGCCCAGAATTCCCGAGCACCGGGGATGTGGCCCCATCCGGCTCGGACAGACCTGACCCACCTTCTGCCCGCGGCATTCTCCGATTGAGCCCTGTGCCTTCACCAAGCCCGACCCCGACCTCGAAAGCACGTCCTATGTCGAGCAGGCCAACCTGTCGGTGCGGATGCGGATGTCGCGGTTCACCCGCCTGGTTAACGGGTTCTCCAGGACGGCCGAGAACCGCGCGCCTCTCGCGAGCCTGGACCTCCTGCACCATGACTTCTGCCGGGTCCATGCGACCCTGACCAAGGCGATGGGTGGGGTCCACCAGACCCCGGCGATCGTGCCTGGAATCACGGACCTAGTTTAGAAGTACACACGCGCCGGCACCCCTACCGGGGCCGGCGCGTGTGCCACATGAGCGATCTTCGCACTGCCCGCGCGACTGTGCCACGCCTTCCGTGATGTCGCGTCTACGTCACCAAAGGATCCCTAGTTGCCAAGCTGGTGAGCACGATCACGATCCGCCGCCGTAGCAGCAAGAGTAGGCAACCCGATCCTCACAGAGTGGTATCGTGCAGGGAGAGCAGGTGAGGACGTAGCCGGGACCACACAATTCGTCATCGCACGTCGCGGCGTAGGCGTAGACGCAGGTCTCTTCACTAGCCGCCTCATCGGCGGAGAGCCGAGAACTCGTGAGAGAGAGCCCGCCAACCGCGGCGAAGAGTGAAGCGCAAACAGCAACGAATTGATTCCGGCGCATTGCAACCTCCAAAGAGTGGGAGTGGACCATCGGGCTAGAGTGCCTCCGCCAAGAGCGAATCAAGCCGCTGGCGGGTAGGGGGCGCGGGAAGACGATACCCATTCACAAGGACCATGGGAGTTCCACTGAAGTCAACTGCGTGCGCGTCCACCGTGTCGCGTGCAATCGACTCAACGCCTCCCGCGGAAAGCCGTCGCAGACACGACTCGAACTCGAGCGTATCGCCAACCCCAGCCTCAGAAGCAAACCGGGCGAAGGGCTTCACGCCAATGGAATCCTGCTGTGCATAGAGGTGATAGTGGAATGCCGCAAATGTGTTCTGAAGGGCGGCGCAGTCGGATGCGACGGCCGCCGATACAGCATGATCGTGGTAAGACAGTGGAAAATGACGATAGATGACCGCGACATCTGAAGCGTTCGCTGCAAGGAACGGCCTGAGGACATTCGTCGTGAACAAGGCACATGCCGGGCACTCGAAGTCGGCGAATTCCACAATTACTAGCTTCGCATCGCGTGGCCCGATGCGATGGCCGAAGCGCACCAACTGCTGCCAATTGTCAACCTTTGTTATGCGACCCGCCATAGGAACGACAGGAGGGGCAAACTCACGCCGAATCACTAGGGTCGTTATCACAACCGCACACACAACGGCGATGACTGAAAGCCCATTCCACAGACGATCTTTAGTGCTCTTGTCGTTCATCGTGTTGTCCCTATGGGTGGGCTAGATGTCGGGTCATGTCAGCGATGGTCCTATTGTCGCCGGAGACGTGCCAAGGTCGGAACGCCATCATCATTGATGTGGAGGCCCCAGCTATACGCGCCACGAACGGCGGCCAGGGTATACCCTTGTGGAAGCGTTACTGGGTGAGCAAGGTCACTACGCAGCGCGTTAACCGCGGCCCAACGTCGATCGCCTCCTGTGCGGATATACTCAATCCAGATCGTACCATCGTCGTCGACGAGAATGCGATCGGCCGGAGGATAGTGTGTTGGTACTTCCATTTGTCTGATCGCTTCCAGCGCCTCCGTAGGCGGAGGATCCGGAAGTGACCGCGAAAGGGCTGCCACTGCAGCTGCGGCCAGATCCCTCGAGATGCTCTCAACCGGACGCGTGAGTTTGCGAGTCGAGACCAATTGCCCGTGAGAGTTTCGCAACATCAACCGAAGGTGCCCGGCGGGGAGGTCACCGCCCTGTTCGGCAATCGCAATCCAATTACCTGAAGGCGACAAGCCAACTTGGGTCATCGGACAGTGAGGTACAGGTATCAGGCCCATCGACTGCCCGGATCGCCACCGAATGCGGCACGCATCATCAGCGGGGCGACCGACGCTCGCGACCACATTCTGTATGCGGCCGCTGGAGTCGGCACGCACCAGGGCATATCGTGAGCCAGGCGCGAATCCTTCAGGTGGCGGAGTGTCCGGCAGATAGCTAACCGATAGGATCTGAGTGCCGTCGCCGAGATGAATTTGAGGAATCGGGGACTGAACCCCCGCCAGGGGCTGTCCTCCCTGCCTGGTCAGTGAACGAGGCCACAGAACGTCCCGGAGCAGGGTCTGTCCTGCCAGGAGGAAACTGCTCCTACGGAGACGGTTGTCGATCACCCATAAGGTGTCGCCCATCCAACCATGCCGCGTAACCCAGCGAAACTCGCCCGGGCCACTCCCTTCCCGTCCTATAGCTCTGACTCTCTTGCCTGCAGCCGAGTACCACAGTACCGATGGTACAGTAAGCTGTGAGAATGTGACACCACCGTCCGGGGCGACTTGTATTGAGTTGATCTGGGATAGTTCCTCAACCTCTCCGTCGACGACGGAGGCCTGTTCCACAACGAATCGCCAAGGCCCAGCCTGTGCGA
The DNA here is from genome assembly GCA_964574665.1 of uncultured Gemmatimonadaceae bacterium. GTDB lineage: Bacteria > Gemmatimonadota > Gemmatimonadetes > Gemmatimonadales > GWC2-71-9 > Palsa-1233. The sequence goes on along the minus strand of CAZNOJ010000072.1, from coordinate 983 downwards.
TGCCGTTCTCGAGTGGTACCAGAGTGAGAACCGACACCGCGACAATGCTGATGTGAAGAGCTCGCAGCACGGAGGAGTGGCCAGCAGTAGATCTAGTGAAACCCCCGAGGTGTGGTGGTAGACTGGAAGCGCGAAACATGCGGTGAGTTCCTGGTGACAATGTCTGTGTCACAGCAAAATGGGATGCAAGACAACTGTTCACGGGCTCCACTCTCGGGGCAAGCAGTCTCGATACCAGCACTGGACCGAGACTACCCCGCGGCGGCCTACTCGATCTCGCGAAGGTGAGATATGATTGCGCGGGCACTCAGTTGCTACCAGTTGTCCTGTGTACCCATTCGGTTCACGATAGGAGGCGCGCGCGTGGAGCGCAAGTGAAGCGCTTTGCACTAGGAAAAGTCCTAGTAGACAACGGCAGGTGAGCTAGCCTCTCTGGTCACCTCGAGCGGACAAGATGGTCCAACGCAATAGACCACTTCCATTCCCGCCCGCGACACGCGTGTCGCCCCTCCTAATCGATCCTCCTCTTCGCTGCGACATTGCCGGCTGAAGCATCCCACCCCGAGGGGTGTTCCAGCATCCCATTGTCTCAAGTGGGAGAAGATGGTCCAGCATGCCATGCCCTCGAGCTCCACCGGTGGCACATCAAGGTGCAGAAGTGCTCATGCGTGTTCCCGCAACAACATGAGCACAGCTAATCGCGGCTCTCGGCTCATCATGTAGGGCGCTGCATGCCCGGGACGTCGCCGAGGCGCTCGACCCGCTGGTCCGGCAGCACCCTCAGGTGCTCCTGCTTTCCGCGAAGGTGCCCGCGGAGGCCACCGCAGCGGAGGTGCGCCGGTTGCTCGCGAGGGCAAGTGGAGGTGTGCCGGTTGCCCTGCTGTGCGACAATGACGCGGAACTGCCGGAGCATCTCTTGGCCCTGGGAGTGACGTTCCCCCCGATCTGAGGTCCGCGTAGAATCGTAGGGTCCCGACCGGCCG
>CAZNOJ010000071.1:0-13792 GCA_964574665.1 uncultured Gemmatimonadaceae bacterium | reverse complement strand
GAGCGGGCGGGCGTGGCGCACCGAAGTCCAGAAGGCGTCGGTGGTCTGTCCCGAGAGGGTGCGCCCGCTCCGGTCGGTGATGGTGCCCGAGATCATCACCGGGACGCGCCACCCGAGCTCGGCGAACAGGGCGTCCACGGCGAACAGCGCCGCCTTGGCGTTGAGGGTGTCGAAGATCGTCTCGACCAGCAGCAGGTCGGCGCCGCCGTCGAGGAGGCCGCGCGCCGCGTCGTCATAGGCGGCCACCAGCTCGACGAAGGTCACGTTGCGATAGGCGGGGTCGTCCACCCGGGGCGACAGCGAGGCGGTGCGCGCGGTGGGCCCCAGCACGCCGGCCACGTAGCGCGGGGCGCCGGGGCGCTCGTGGGCATCGGCGGCCTCGCGCGCCACGCGCGCCGCGGCGTGGTTGAGCCGGCGCGCCAGGTGCTCGGTGCCGTACTCCGCCTGCCCGATGGTGGTGGCGGTGAACGAGGAGGTCTCCACGATGTCGGCACCCGCCGCGAGGTACTGGGCGTGGATGTCGCGCACCACGTCGGGACGGGTGAGCACCAGCAGGTCGTGGTTGCCGCGCAGCTCCCGGGGATGGTCGGCCAGCACGGTGCCGCGATAGTCGGCCTCGACCAGGCCGGCGCGCTGCAGCATGGTGCCCATCGCCCCGTCGAGGACGAGGATCCGCCGGTCGAGGATGTCGGCAAGGGTCGCGAGGCGCGCGGCGCGCGCCGGGATGGGGTCGTGCAGGACAGCTCCTTAGCGGTTTGTTTAGCGTGGCCGCAAGTCGCGGAAATCGCCACGGTGAAACCTGAGGGTGGAGGACGGAGGGTGGGGAACCGAGAGCGACCCTCCACCCTCCGTCCTCCACCTTCCGTTCTCCTAGAAGAGTACCCGGAACAGCACCATCCTCGCCAGCATCAGGACGAGGTAGGCCACCAGCGGTGAGAAGTCGATCATCGCGGTCGGCGGCATCCGGCGGCGGATCGGCTCCACCAGCCAGTCGGTCAGCAGGTAGGCAGGCCGCATCCATCGGTTGTACCGGCCGACGCCGAACCAGGACCCGATCACCCGCATCAGCAGGGCGAACATCAGCAGCGAGAACGCCAGCTGCAGCAGCGCCGCGAGCAGGGCACGGCCCCCGGCCTCGCCGGCGGCCCGCAGGCCGAGGATCCAGCCGAACAGCCACTGGAGCAGCTCGATCAGCACCAGGCCGAGCACCACCACCACACCCAGCAGCCACCACGGGGCCTGCTGCGGGTTCCCGCCCGCGGCGGCCAGCCGCTGTTCGATCGGCCGCAGCACCGGGTCGCTCCACCGCCGCACCAGCCGCGGCCAGGCGCCGAACGGCTGCAGCCGGCCCTCGCGCACCAGCCAATGGGTCACGGCCACGGCCACGGCCAAGACGAACGCCGCCCCGGTCGCGATCCGGGCGGCGTCGATGAGGCGGGCGAACAGCTCGACGAGGGTCACGGCATCACTCCAGGGCGAACTCCCGCGCGAACGCCACGTCGAACGCGAAGGTCTTGAGCCGCGACCGCGACTCCATCAGGTCGGCGATCCGGGTGAGGCGGTCCGGGATGCCCATCAGCTTCTCCTGGGCCAGGCGTCCGAATTCGTCGAGGCCGGTGAGGGCCTCCACCTTCCAGTGCGCCAGCTGGTCCTGCACGATCCGCAGGTAGTCGCGCGGGCCGTAGATCCCGGAGCGGCGGATCACGTCGGCGAAGTCCTTGAACCCCGGGATGGTGATGCCCGGCATGTCGATCGCCGGCATCACGTGCGCCGCGCTCCGGAGCGCCTCGCTGGGATCGCGCGCCAGGATCTCGGTGAACACCCGGCGGTAGAAGATGAAGTGCCGCGCCTCCTCCGTCGCGATCTTGCGGAGGATGCCGCCCAGCACCGGCTCGTACTCGCCGGTGATGCGACCGGTGTTGGCGTGGCTCTGCTGGGTGGCGCGCTCCTGCAGCGTGGTGTAGACGAACACGCGATAGGGATCCTTGTCCCACTCGGGCTGGAACCCGGCCTTGATGTACTCGAACTTGAGCTGCTCGAGCTTGAGCTGGTCCACGGCATTGGTGTCGCGCATGTAGTCGCCCAGCACCGCGCCGTGGCGGTCCTCCTCGGCGGTCCACATGTTGTTCCAGTTGCGCCAGTGCGAGTCGTCGCCGAGGTGCACCGCCAGCAGGCGGTGGAAGTGCGGCAGCCCCTCTTCGGTGAGGGTGTTGAGCGCCAGGGCGGCGCGGCAGGCGTCGGGGAACCCCTTCACCCGCTCGGTCAGCGTGCGGCGGTGCTCCTCGGGGTCGGTGCCCGGCTCCGGCGCGAGCAGCTCGGCCGGGAACCAGAGCTCGCGCTTGGCCTCATGGTCGGCCATCCACTCGTGGACGAGCGGCTCGAGGTCCTTGAGCACCTCGACCTTGCGGGCCATGCGCCGTTCGTCATCGCTGAGGGGCATTGGAGGCGTGAGTCCTGAGTCCTGAGAAGTGGGAAGGGCGAGGCTCTAATCTGTCCCCGGTCCGGCGTTGGTCAAAGCGTCATTCTGAACTGGAATCATTCGCAGTCGTGAACGGTCAACGGGCCCCCGTCACTCGACCGCCTCTTCCCCGCGCCCATCGACCATCGACCCTCGACCCTCGACCCTCGACTACTTCGTGCTGCACTGCCGGGACACCGCCGGCTTGGTGTCGCACGCGATCGCGTCGTTCATGCCGCTGGTCACGGGGCCGCAGGCGGTGGTTTGCGCCGAGCGGGCGGCCTCCTCCTCGGTGGTGTGCGAGGCGGTGGCGCAGTTGCGCATCCCGTTGTACTCCACGCACACGGTGCACTCGGCCTTCTGGCCAGCCAGCGTGGTCCACGCGAGGAACGCGGTGAAGGCCAGCACGAGGGCGATCCAGCCCAGGGTCTTGGGGCGCATGCAGCAAAGCTAGTCACGGGTCGCGGGCGACGCGCCGATATCTTCCGGGAACCCCGCCGCCCGGAGCCGCACCCGATGTCACGCGCCCAGTTGCCCCTCCTCCTCCTGCTTGTCGCCGGTGCGCCCGCCGCCGCCGCGCAGGGTCACCAGCACACCGCCGGCATGTCGCATTCGGGGGTGTCCAGCACCTCGGCGCCTGCCGAGGTCGGTCAGGGTGCCTTCGCGGCCCTGGCGGAGATCGTGGCCCGCCTCGAGGCCGACCCGGCGACGGATTGGTCCAAGGTCAATCTCGAGGCGCTGCGGCGACACCTGGCCGACATGGACCACGTGACGTTGCGGAGTCGCGTGGTGCAGCGCGAGGTGGCGGGCGGCTTCGTGGCCGAGGTGACGGGCGATGCGGCAGTGGCGGGTTCGATTCGTCGGATGCTCACCGCCCACGTGGCGCAGATGGCTGCAGAAGGTGGTCCGAAGGGGTCGGCGGAAGAGATCCCCGACGGGATCCGCCTCACGGTGGTCGTGGCCGACAGCACCGATGCCCGCGCCGTGGCCCGCCTGCGTGGCCTGGGCCCCATCGGCATCCTCACCCTTGGCAGCCACCACGGTCCGCACCACGAGATGATGGCGCGGGGCGAAGGGCACTGATCGTCGCGGAAGAAGGCTGCGCTCCGCTATCTTCCGCCCATGCGATTCCTGGTCCTCGCCGCGTTGCTGCTCCGGTTGCTCCCGGCAACCGGTGAGGCGCATTGTGGCAGGGCGTCGGAGCACTCGGCGGTTGGCGCTGCGCATGCACACCACGACGATGCGGCCGACTGTGACCACTGCCCCCCCGAGGACTGCGGTCAACAGGTTGTCTGCGCCACATCCTTCGCCCTTGATGCCGTCGTGGTCGCCCCCGGGCTCGCCGCCCAACCCGAGGCCGAGGTCGTCGGCATCGCGCCCGACCTTGCCGTGACCTCCCCCGACAACCGACCGCCGGTGCCGCCCCCGCAGTTCCTCCTCACCTGATTCCCGTCGCCATTCACGTTCCCTCGTTCAGGTGAGGACAACTGATGTCATGTCGCACTGCCCTGCTGGCAGGGGCGCTGGTCTTCCCGACCATCGCCGCTGCCCAGCACGATTATCGCAATCTGGATCACGGTCGCCCGATGGTGACTGAGGACGCCTATCCGGTGGAGCGGGGGGCCTTCGAGGTCACCGTGCCACTGGGCCAGGAGAGCCGCCACCGCGAGCGCACGGTCACCGTCTCGCCCGAAGTGATGTGGGGTGTCGTCCGCAACGGCATGCTCGGTCTCGGCGCCCCCCTGGTCCTGGGGCAAGACGGCGGGCTCGCCGGCCTGCATCCATTCGCCTTCTACAACCTCAACACGGAAACCGCCTGGCCGGCACTCGCGTTCCGGCTCGACGGAGCCCTCCCGGTGGGGGGGCTCGTCGGTGAACGCGGCAGCGCCACGGTCACCGCGATCGCGACGCGGTCGTTCGGAACAACCCGCCTGCACCTGAATGGCGGGGTCCGGCTCACCTCGGCCCACGGGGGCGCCGAGGCTCACACCCCGCCGCGCCACACGATCTCGCTCGCGGTGGACCGCACCCTCTGGCGACAGAGTGTGCTGGTGGTGGCGGAACTGCGTCGAGTCGGCGTCGCCCGGGGCGTCACGGCCTGGGAAGGCGGTCTCGGTGTCCGGATGCAGGGAACCCCCGTGATGGTGCTTGACGCCGGGGTCCGGACCGGCGGCCCGGCCGGTTCGAGGTTCCTCACGACGGCAGTGGGCCTCACGCGCTTCTTCTCGCTCAACGGAGGCATCGAATGAGTCGGGCACGCTGGAGGGCCGTTTCTGCCGCGGTCGCGGGGATGGTGGTGCCGCGCGCGTCGGCCCTGCTGATCCTGGTCGCGCCGGTCCCGGCACAGTCCGGCCGCGACCTCACCGCCTATTCGGCCGGATCGTTCAACTGGGAGTTCCTCCGGCGCCACAACGAGGGCGCACGGCTGTTCAACGCGTTCGACTACGGCCATGCCGTGCTGTACGAGCGGCTGCTCACCCGGGACCGGGCCGGCGCGACGGACGCACTGGCGCGCGACTTCACCTACCTGACCACGGACCTGCTCGTCCGCCCGCCACGATTCTCGGTGGCGGAGGAGGCGGTGTCCCCCGCGTACGCCAAGCTGGCCTGGCCCGCGAAGGTGATGTTCGACGAGGCCCACGTGCTGCACCGACAGCTGTACGACGTGTACAGCATGGCGGAATGGCCGCTCGAGCGCCGGCAACGCGTGGTGGAACGCCTGATCGACCGATACCTGGCAACGGCCCGGTATCCGTTTGCCGCGGTGCCCAAGGCCATGGCCTTGATGGATGAACAGCCGTTTTCGCAGCGGTTCCGCCGCGAGCAACCGGTGTTCAATGGCCTGATCTGGGCCTATCACTGGCTGCAGGTGGGGCTGTACGAGCCGCTGCTGGTGGGAGCCACTCGCGAGGCACAGGCCGAGGGCGTGGCGGGGGTGGTGGACCAGTTCCGCTTCGTGCTCGCCGATCCGGCGCGCTATCCCACCACGATGCCGATGACGGCCGCGGTGTCGCCCCGGTTTGCCGCGGCGCATCCGCGCGGGGCCGCGATCTTCGACAACCTGCACATGATGCACGACATCATCAGCGACATCCTGGCGACGCCGGACTGGTCGCCGGCCGAGAAGCGCGCCGAAATCCTGCGACAGATGGCGGAGATGCAGGATGGCACGCGCAACCTGATGGAGGCGGGACACGTGCATTGACCGTTGCCGGTCGGCATCGAGCGCGACGCGGAGGGCGGCTCCGGATGGGGTCGCCCGCTCGCCTGCTTGCGATCCCAGCGGCTAGCGACGCCCGATCACCCGCGGGTACCATGTCGGCAGCACGAACAGGGTGAGCAACGTGCTGGTGATCAGCCCGCCGATCACCACCGTGGCCAGGGGCCGCTGCACCTCGGCCCCGGTCCCGTGCGACAGCGCCACGGGCAGGAAGCCGATGCTCGCCACCAGGGCGGTCATCAGCACGGGGCGGAGTCGTTCGCGCGCCCCTTCGCGCGCCGCGGTGACCGGATCCTCGCCGCCCCGGCGCCGCGCTTCGACCGTGCTGAGCAGCACCAGCCCGTTGAGCACCGCCACGCCGAAGAGCGCGATGAATCCGATCGACGCCGAAACACCGAGGTGAAGGCCGCGCAGGAGCAGGGCGGCGACCCCGCCCACGGCGGCCACGGGGAGGTTCACCAGCACCAGCATCGCCAGTCGCCACGACCCGAGGGCGGCGAAGAGCAAACCCGCGATCACGACGATCGAGGCCGGCACCACCGCCGAGAGCCGCGCCATGGCTCGCTGCTGGTTCTCGAATTGGCCGCCGTACCGGAGGAACACTCCCGGGGGCAACGGCACTTCCCGGGCGATCGTGGCTTGCACGTCGGCGGCGTAGCCACCGAGATCGCGGCCGTCGACATTCGCCTGGACGATCACCAGGCGCTGGGTGGCCTCGCGGCTCACCTGTACTGGGCCGCTCTCGATCGCGATCTTGGCGATCTGCCGCAGGGCGATCCTGGCGCCGGCCGGCGTGGGAATGGTGATCGCGCCGATCGCTTCGGGGCTCGACTTGAGCTCCTGCGGATACTGCGCGGTGATGTCGAGGGTCCAGTTGCCGTCGAGCATGGTCGCGATGGGGCGACCCGCGACCGCCGTCTCGAGCGCCTCCTGCACCTCATGCACCGAGATGCCGAACCGCGCCATGGCGGTCCGGTCGAGCCGGACGTTGAGGTAGCCCTGGCCGGTGGTCTGCTCCACCATCACCTCGGCCGTGCCGGGAATGGTGGCCAGCACGCGCCCGATCCGTTCCGCGATCTCGCGCGTGACCGCCGTGCTGTCGCCGAACACCTTGACCGCCAGGTCGGCCCGCACCCCGCTGATCAGTTCGTTGAGGCGCATCGCCACCGGCTGCGTGAAGCCGAACGCGATGCCGGGGATCCGCTCGTTGAGGCGTGCGTCCAGTTCGCGCTCCAGCGAGTCCTTGGTGAGGCCCGGGCGCCAGGAGTCGCGGGGGTTGAGCATCACGAACACATCGGCGCGATTGACGCCCATCGGATCGGAGCCGATGTCGGGCCGCCCGATCCGGCTCACCACCGTGCGCACCTCCGGGGATTCGCGCACGGCCAGCTCCATTGCCTGTTGCATCGCCACGGAGGTGCTGAGCGACACCGACGGATCACGGGTCGCCTCGATCAGGATCGAGCCCTCGTCGAGTTCGGGGAGGAACTCCGACCCGAGCCGGGGCACGGCGGCCCCGGCGGCCACGAGCAGCCCGAGCACTCCCATCAGCATCAGTCGCGGATGCTGCATCGCACGGCCGACCGCCGGAGTGTACCAGCGATCGAGCGTGGCGGAAAGCCAGAGGGCGAGTCGCGATTCCGGTGCACGGCCGTTCCGGAACGCCACGGCCGCCGCCGCCGGCACGAAGATCACCGCGAACAGCAGCGAACCAAACAGCGCCATCATGACCGTCATGGCCATCGGGCGGAACATCCGCCCCTCGAGCCCGGTGAGGGCTAGGATCGGCACATACACCAGCAGGATGATCAGCACGCCGAAGGCGATGGGTCGCACCACGGCCCGCGCCAGGGTGGTGAGTCGGCGACGCAGCGGCACGCCGTCGGTGCCATGGTGCAGTCCGCGCACGAACTGCTCGGCCATGACCACGGCCCCGTCGACGATCATGCCGAAATCGATGGCCCCGAGCGACATCAGGTTGGCCGAGAGGCCCAGCCACCGCATCCCGATCACCGCAAAGAGGAGCGACAGCGGGATCACCGCCGCCACGATGAGGGCTGCCCGGAGGTTGCCCAGGAAGACGAGCAGCACCGCGATGACCAGGAAGCCGCCCTCGAGCAGGTTCTTCTGGACGGTGTGCAGCGTGCCGTCGACCAGGTCGGTCTGGTCGTAGTAGGGCGCGACGGTCACGCCGGCGGGGAGCGCCGCGTTGATCTCCCCAACCCGTTCGGCGATGCGCTGCACCACCTGTCGCGAGTTCTCGCCCCGGAGCATCATCACGATGCCGCTGACGACCTCGCCCTGGCCGTCCCGGGTCACGGCGCCCTGGCGGAGCTCGGGCCCGTAGCGCACCGTGGCCACGTCACCAAGCAGCACCGGCACCCCCTCGCCGCTGGTGCGGATCACGGTGCGCTCGAGGTCGGCAAGTGAGGTGGCTTGCCCCAATCCCCGCAGGATGAACTGCTCATCGTGGTGCTCGAGATATCCACCGGCCGCGATCGCGTTGTTGGCGGCGACCGTCGCGACGATGTCGTGCAGGGTAAGGCCGAAACGGACCAGCTGGTCGGGGAGCACCACGATCTGCACCTGGCGCACGAAGCCACCGAAGGCATTGATCTCGGTCACCCCAGGCACGGCGCGGAGCTGCGGCCGCACCACCCGATCGTGCAGGGTGCGGAGCGCGGTGGGATCGAGCCCGCCGCCTTCGATGGTGTACAGGTAGATCTCGCTGGTGGCGCCGCTCAGCGGGCCGAGGTTGGCCTCGGCCCCGGGCGGGAGCGCATTGCGCACCGACTGCAGTCGCTCGCTGACCAGTGCGCGGGCGAAGTAGAGATCGGTGCCGTCCTCGAACACCACCGTGAGCGCGCTGAAGGCGTACTTGCTGAGCGAGCGGATCTGCTTGACGTCGGGGAGACCCCCCAACGCCACTTCGATGGGGAACGAGACCAGCCGTTCCACTTCGACCGGCGCAAGGCCGGGCACGTCGACCAGCACCTGCACCTGGACATCGGTGAGATCGGGGAAGGCGTCGACCCGGAGGCCGCGGAACGCCGCGAGGCCCGCTGCAGCCGAGCCCAACGTGAGCGCGAGGGCCAGGCCGGGATGCCGGATGGCCCAGCGAGTGAGCTTGGCGAACATCAGTGGCCGTCCTCCGCCAGCGCCGCCTTGGCAAGCTCCGACTTGAGGGTGAATGCGCCGCGCACCACCACGCTATCGCCCGCCGCCAGCCCCTCGAGTACGAGCACGGTGCCATCACCGGCCCAGATCGATTCGGCCAGGCGAACCGGCCGTCGCGCATACCGACCGGGTCCCAGGCGCACGAACGCGATCCGGTCACTGCCGTCGATCAGCACCGCCGCGTCCGGGATCCTGAGGCCGCGCACCGGCGCACCACCGGACACCGCGAGGGTCACATTGGCGAACATGCCGGGGCGGAGCACGCCGCCCGGATTGGGGACGTGCATCACCGCATCGATCGTGCGGGTCTCGGTGTCCAGCACGTCGCGGATCCGTTCGAGATGGCCGCGGTAGGGCGGCCGATCGAGGGTCGGCAGGTGCACCGTCGCGGGCATCCCGAGCCGCAATGCGGCGATCGCGCGTTCCGGCACGGCCGCGATCACGTCCACCTCGCTCAGGTCCACGAGCCGGAACAGCATGGCGCCGGCGTCCACGGTGGACCCCACCACGGCACCCTGTTCCACCAGCGAGCCGGCACGCGGGGCCCGAATCACCAGGGTGGGCTCTGGTGCCTCGCCGGCCTCGAGCCGGGCGAGCAGTGCAGGGTCCGCCCCAGCCTGGAGCAGACGGCGGCGCGCCGCCGCGGCCAGGGCGCGCACCAAAGTGGAGTCGGCGCCGCTGCCCAAGGCCCTCGCCCGTCCCGCGGCCAAGATCAGCTCCTCCTGGGCCGCGAGGAACTCCGGGGAGAACACCTCGGCCAGCGGCGCCCCGGCCTCGACGCGCGTGCCCACGGTCGCGAGGAGTCGCTCGAGCCGTCCCGCGATTCGCGACGACACGAGCTGCTCGCGGGCGGGATCGGCCGACACGACGCCGGGCACCATCAAGTCACCTCCGGTGCTGGTCACCGCTTCGGCCACGCTTAGCGACACGTTCAATGTCGAATCGGCCGCGGCCGACAGCGTCACCTCCCCCGGCTGATGCCCTTCCTCCTCGGCGTGCTCGTCGATCGCCGGCTCGGCCACGTCGCCACCGCAGGCGAAGAGCAGCGCCACAAGCAGCAGGCTGCGGAAATGCGGGGTCGCCTTCACGGGACACCTCCCAACAGGAGATCCAGGGTGAGATACGGTTCGAGGCCCGCGAGCGCGATGTCGGCCGATGCCACGGCAGCGGCTACTTGCGCATCGAGACGCTCGAGGGTGATCCGGGAGAGCGCTCGTTCGAAATCGAGCAATTCGATCAGCGTGAGACGCCCGGCAGTGAAGGCCGCAACGGCCGCGGCTCGTTCGGCGGGCGCTCCGTCGAGCAGCGCACTGGAAAGGAGGTCGAGGCGCTCTCGCGCGGCGTCCAACACGGCGATCCCCGCTTCGTGCGCCGCGCTTGCCTTGGCGGCACGAAGCGTGAGTTCCGCCTCAACAGCAGCCAGGTCCGCCTCGGCGGCGCGCGCGATGCGGCGGTCGACCGCGCTGCCGGGGAGTGGCAGGCGCACGCGCATTCCCAACGCAGGCCCCAGCGACCACCCCTCGTCGGGGGCACCGAAGCGTTCCACACCGAGGGTGGCATCGACCGCAGGAGCGGTGCTCCCGCGGCGTGCCGTGATGGCGGCGCGGTTCGCCGCGCGAATCGCGGCAATCAACGCCGACACCTCGCGAGGGTCCGTTGGTGGTGCCGCCTCCACCAGGGCGCCGAGCGCCGTCCTGGGTTGCCACGTGGCAAGCAGCCGCGCGGCTGAGTCACGCGGGGCTCCCGCGGCGATCCCCATCACCACCGCGGTTCGCGCTTGCGCCGCCGTTGCCGCTTCCGTGGCGAGCTCGGCCGCCACCTGAAGCCGCGCGGTGCGCAGGCGGAGCACGTCGAGATAGCGTGCCTCGCCGGTGGTGACGCGCCCGTTCAGGGCGCGTTCCGCATCCGCGAGCAACGCGGACTCGGCCTCGAGCCGGGCGCGCCGGAGGGTTGCACCGGCCAGGACCGCCAGGTCGGCCCGCGCGCGCGACTCCACCACGGTGAGCACCACGTCGCGCCAGGCCTCGAAAACGGCCGGACGCGCCTCGGCGGCCTGGCGCAGGGTGCGGACCGCGGCGCCTCGCCAGACGGTCCAGTCCACCGTGGCCATCACCTGACCCGCGCGGTCGAGTCGCAGCCCGGACGGCACCCCTTCGGCACTCACGCCAAGCGTGAGCGGGGCGGGGAGGGCCGCCGTCGCCGTGGCAGCGTGCGCGGCGGCCACGGCGGCTTCGGCGCCAGCACGGGCCACGGCATGCGTTCGCACCAGGGCAAGGATCGCCACGACAGCGGGGTCGTCCGGCGCCGGCTGTTGGGCGGCGACGATCGACGGACTCGCAACGGCCAACGCGATCCGTACCGCCAACCGGCGAAACGGGAAGAGAGACACGTGGTGCTCCAATGGAAGCGGCGGCGTCAGCGCGCCGTCACCCCGATCACGAGGAATGAGTACCGGCGGCGGGTCAGGCGCCGCGGCCGGACGATGTCAGGGGCTCAGGCGCGCGGCGGCTGCCGCGGCGGGGCGTGCGGGAGGGAGTGCAGTGCGAGGATCATGGAGAGGGGTTGCCAACCCACCGTCTGGTCGGAGGGCAACGTGAACGGCACGGCGGCGAGCCCGCTCACGTGCGCATGGGTGCAGTGGCAGGCGTCGGCGCCGGCGTGGTTCGGAAGGCCCGCGTCGCCGGTGCCCGCATCGCTCACCGAGATGCCCTGATGCTGATGGGGCACGTGGCTGTCTGGAAGCATCGCCTCGGCCGACATCGCGCCCGCACCCACCATCCACAGGAGGGCCAAGAGGGCACGGAGCAGGCGGGAGCGGAGGCGAGCCATCACGACGCCGGCGCCACGCCCGCCGTCTCGTCGCCGCGCTTGCCGTCCTTGATCGGGTTGACCTGCGCGTGCCAGCCGCCCTTGAAGTGCACCACCATGCGGTGGCCGAGCGAATCCACGGACACGCTGTCCACCGAGGCGAACTTCCGGGCGTACTCGGCGGCGGTCGCGGCGTCGTGCTGACCGAACTCGCGGCCCACCGCCACGGCGATCGCCTGGTCCGGGCCGAATTCGGCCCACTGGTCGGCGTCGAGGAGTCCCTTGTCGCTCGAGAGGTAGGGCTCGCTGTTGTAGCTGGGGCAAGCCGTCAGCGTGGCGATCAGGCCGAGGGGAACCAGGCGGCGCATCGGGGCGTTCTCCCGGGTGGTGCGGTGAGCGCGGAAGATAACGCCGCCGGCCGCCGCCAGCATCCTTGTCCGCGGGGTGTCGCGTCCCTACCCTTGGGCGGCGCAGCACCCCGATGTCTCCTGCGAGGAAGAGTCTCCCGATGAGCGCGATTGGCAACATTCCGGTCCCCCGCAACGAACCGGTCAAGAGCTATGCCCCCGGCACCCCGGAGCGCGGCGAGCTGGAGGCGGCGATCCGCACCCTGGGCGCCACCGTGACCGAGATCCCGGTGGTGGTCAACGGTACCCGGCACCAGGGATCCCAGCCGCGCGGGGTGTTCTCGCCGCAGCGCCACCGCCACCAGGTGGGGGCATTGCACGGGGCCTCGCCGGCGCTGCTCGCCTCGGCCATGGAGGGGGCGGTGGCCGCGCAGCGGGAGTGGGCCGCGATGCGCTTCGAGGACCGCGCGGCGGTGTTCCTCCGCGCCGCCGAGCTGCTGGCCGGCCCGTGGCGCCAGCGGATGAACGCGGCCACGCTGCTGGGGCAGGGCAAGACGCCGCATCAGGCGGAGATTGACGCCGCCTGCGAGCTGATCGACTTCCTGCGCTTCAACGTGCACTATGCCGAGCGACTGCTGCACGAGCAGCCCAACTCCAGCGACAACGCGTGGAACCGGCTCGACTGGCGGCCGCTGGAGGGGTTCATCTACGCGATCACGCCCTTCAACTTCACCGCCATCGGCGGCAACCTCCCCACGGCGCCGGCGATCCTCGGCAACGTGGCGCTCTGGAAGCCGTCGCAGACCGCGTCGCTCTCCAACTGGCTCTTCTACCAGATCCTCGAGGAGGCCGGCCTCCCGCCGGGCGTGATCCAGTTCGTGCCGGGCGACTCGGTGCAGGTGACCGACACCCTGCTCGGCTCGCGCGACTTCGCGGGGATCCACTTCACCGGCTCCACCGGCGTGTTCCGGCAGCTGTGGCGCAAGTCGGCCGAGAACCTCCACCTGTACCGCTCCTATCCGCGGATCGTGGGCGAGACCGGCGGCAAGGACTTCATCCTGGCCCACCCCAGCGCCGACGTGGCGGCCTTCACCACGGCGCTGCTGCGCGGCGCCTACGAGTACCAGGGGCAGAAGTGCTCGGCGGCGTCGCGATGCTACGTGCCGCGGTCGCTCTGGCCCGAGGTCCGCGAGCGGATGGTGGCCGAGATTGCCGCGATGCGGGTGGGTGACCCGGCCGACTTCGGCGTCTTCGTGGGCGCCGTGATTGACGAGCGGGCCTGGACCAAGCTCGATGGCGTGCTCACCGCGGCCAAGGGCGACCCGGGCGTCGAGATCGTGGCCGGCGGCACCGCCGACCGCTCCGAGGGGTGGTTCATCTCGCCCACCCTGGCGCGGGTGGATGATCCCCGCCATCGCATGATGCGCGAGGAGTACTTCGGGCCGATCCTCACCGCCTACGTGTACGACGACGACCAGTGGGCCGACGTGCTCACCCTGGTGGACCAGACGGCAGAGTATGCCCTGACGGGGGCGGTGTTCGCCCGCGACGCCCGCGCCCTCGCCGAGGCCGATGCGGCGCTCCGCCACGCCGCCGGCAACTACTACGTCAACGACAAGTGCACCGGCGCCGTGGTGGGCCAGCAGCCGTTCGGCGGCGCCCGCGCCTCGGGCACCAACGACAAGGCCGGCTCGATCCTCAACCTCTACCGCTGGGTCTCGGCGCGGACCATCAAGGAAGTGGGCAACCCGCCGGTGGATTGGCGGTATCCGTATCTCGGAT
>CAZNOJ010000070.1:0-13900 GCA_964574665.1 uncultured Gemmatimonadaceae bacterium | reverse complement strand
CCCCGCCGGGCATGGCGTCGCGCGCGTTGACGGTGAGGTTGGTCAGCACCTGCTCCAGTTGCGCCGGATCGATCAGCACCCAGACCGGCGTCGCGGCAAGGCGCAGGTCCAGGGTGACGTGCTCCCCCGCGAGGCGGCGCAGCAGCGGCTCGGTGTCCAGCAGGATGCGGTTGAGGTCGAGCACCCTGGGCGCCACGGCCTGGCGGCGCGCGAAGGTGAGCAGCTGGCGGGTGAGGTCGGCCGCGC
Organism: uncultured Gemmatimonadaceae bacterium; assembly: GCA_964574665.1. GTDB lineage: Bacteria > Gemmatimonadota > Gemmatimonadetes > Gemmatimonadales > GWC2-71-9 > Palsa-1233. Next base: position 13,654 of record CAZNOJ010000070.1, on the reverse strand, counting down.
GCCCGGCGGCCCGCTGGATCTCGCCCAGGTCGGCGCGGCGTGGGTCGGCCGCATCGAGCCCGTCGAGGAGCAGGTCGGCGTAGCCGCGGATGCCCGTGATCAGGTTGTTGAAGTCGTGGGCGATGCCGCCGGCAAGCCGGCCCACCGCCTCCAGCCGCTGGCTCTGGGCCAGGCGCTGCTCGAGCTGGGCCTGCTCGTGCACGTCGCGCACCACCGCCAGGTGGCAGCGTTCATCGTTGAGCAGGATCCGCCGCGCGGAGAGCACCGCGCGCCAGGTGGTGCCGTCGTGACGCTGCAGCTCGAACGGGAAGTTCTTCACCTCCCCGGTCTCCTGGAGGACGTCGAGCGCACGGCGCCGCTCCTCGGGCGAGACCCACACGCCGCTGTCGCCGAGGGCCATGCCGATCAGCTCTTCGCGACTCCGCTGCACCATCCGCGTGTAGGCGTCGTTGACGGCGAGGATCACGGCATCGTCGGCGCGGGACACCACCACGCCGTCGGGGACCAGCTCGAAGAGCTGCCGGAAGATGTCCTCCGCGCGCCGGACGTCGGTGAGGTGCACCGCTTCCACGCGGGCGCGCTGCCAGGCCTGGAGCGCCCACGCCAGCCCGGCGGCCAGCACCACCAAGGGCAGCACGGCGAACCGGTACCCGCGTCGGTCGTTGGCGAGGCCGGCCGCCCAGCCCGCCTCCGGGGCGAGCTGGAGTTGCCAGTCGCGGTCGGGAAGCCGGACCGGCATGGTGACCGGATCGCGGATCGGACTTGCGTGGCCGACCGACGCCCAGATCAGCGAATCCTGCGGGCCGAGCAAGTGCAGCGCCCGATCCTGCCCCACCCTGGTGAGTCCCGCCTCGTCAATCAGCGTCGCCAGGTTGATGACCACTGCCGCCAGCGCCACGACCGAATCACGGCGATCGCGCACCGCGAGGCGGCCGATCAGCCCGATGTCGCCCTGGTAGAGCGAGATCGGACCCGACAGCACGATGCCCCGCCCCTGCACCGCCCGGTGGTAGTCGGCCACCAACCCGGCCCGGGAGTCGTTGGCCAGGTCCCGCCCGATCGCGGCCTCGTTGCCCTCCATGGGCCAGGTGTGGCGGATCACCCCATCGTGCACGTACTGGAGAGTCCGGATCCCGGTCGTCCCCACGTACAACCCCGCGGCAAACTCGTCGAACTGGCGCTCCACCTCGGGCGTGCCCCAGTTGATGCGCAGGAACGACGCGAGCCCGTGCAGGACGGCCATGCGATGGGCGATCACCGATTCGAGCGTGGCGGCCACCCCGGTGGCTTCCCGCTCGATCCGCGTGCGCGTGATGTCCCGCCGCACCTGGAGGTACCAGCGCTCGCCGGCGAGCGCCACCAGGAGCGCCACGCACGCCGTGAGCGCCGCGGTGGCGGCCGGCCTGATGCGCGCGACCCTCCGGCGGTCGGGCCGCCGGAGGGTCGTCATCAGGTCGACGTCGGGCTGGCTCACACCGCCCGGACTGCCAGGGAAGCGTTGTGGCCGCCGAATCCGAAGGCATTGGACACCGCCACGTCGATGGCACGATCCACGGCGGTGTTCGGGGCGCAATCGAGATCGCACTCCGGATCCGGGGTGACGTGGTTGATGGTGGGCGGGATCCTGCCGGTGCGCGCCGCGAGCAGCGCGACCACGAACTCCAGCGCACCGGCCCCGCCGAGCAGGTGCCCGGTCATGGACTTGGTGGACCCGAACACCAGCCGCCGGGCCTGCGCGCCGAAGACCGCCTTGACCGCCTGCGTCTCGGCGATGTCGCCGAGCGGCGTGGAGGTGCCGTGGGCGTTGATGTAGTCCACCCGGGCGGGGTCGATCCCGCCCTCGGCGAGGCACATCCGCATGGCCCGCTGGGCCCCCTCGCCCTCCGGGGCCGGCGCGCTCATGTGGTAGGCGTCACCGGAGAGTCCGTAGCCCAGCACCTCGCCGAGGATCGTGGCGCCGCGACGCTCCGCGTGGTCGAGTGACTCCAGCACCACCGCGGCCCCGCCGTCGCCCAGCACGAAACCATCCCGTTCCAGGTCGAACGGCCGCGAGGCGCGGGCCGGGTCGTCGTTGCGGGTGGACATCGCCTTCATGTTGGCGAACGCCGCCACCGTGAGCCCGGTGATCGCGGCCTCCGACCCGCCCGTGAGCATGGCATCGGCCATCCCCTCGCGGATCATCCGGTAGCTCTCGCCGATCGCGTGGGCGGAAGAGGCGCAGGCGGAGACCGGGGCGAAGTTGGGCCCCTGGAAACCGTAGCGCATCGAGACCAGGCCGGCTGCCATGTTGGGGATGAACATCGGCACGAAGAACGGGGAGACCCGGTCGGGGCCCTTCTCGAGGAAGGTCCGGCAGTTGTCCTCGAAGGTCTGCATCCCGCCGATCCCGCTGCCCATCACCACGCCCACCCGGGTCCGGTCGGGCACGCCCGCATCGAGGCCGGCCTGCACCACCGCCTGGTGCCCCGCCGCGATGGCGTACTGGGCGAACAGGTCGTAGCGGCGCGACTCCTTGCGGTCGATGTACAGCAGCGGGTCGAAGCCCTTCACCTCGCAGGCAAAGCGCACCTGCTGGTTCGAGGCATCGAACTTGGTGATCGGCGCCGCGCCGGACGTGCCGGCGAGCAGGTTCGCCCAGGCCTCGTCCACGGTGTTCCCCACGGGGGTCACCAGGCCGAGGCCCGTGATCACGACGCGGCGCGTCACGTCACTTGCCCAGCTTCTCGTGCAGGTACTTGAGCGCGTCGCCGACGGTGCGGAGCTTTTCGGCTTCCTCGTCGGGGATGTCGATGTCGAACTCCTTCTCGAACGCCATCACCAGCTCGACGGTGTCGAGCGAGTCGGCCCCGAGATCCTCCATGAAGGACGCCTCGGCGGTGAGCTTCTCGCGCTCGACGCCCAGCTCCTCCACGATGATGTCCTTGACCTTCTCCTCGACGTTGCTCATTGCATGCCTCATGTGGCAGGTGTGAATGGGATGCGCCTCAGCCGATCATGCCGCCGTCGACCACGAGCACCTGGCCCGTGACGTACGCCCCGAGGTCGGAGGCCAGGAAGAGCACCGCCCCGGCGACGTCCGCCGGACTCCCCAGCCGCCCGAGCGGGATCGCCTCCAATAACGCCGCCTGTGCCGCCTCCGGCAAGGCGGCGGTCATGTCCGTGGCGATGAACCCCGGGGCGATGCAGTTGGCCAGGATCCCGCGCGCGGCGTACTCCTTGGCCACCGACTTGGTGAAGCCGATCAGGCCGGCCTTGCTGGCCGCGTAGTTGGCCTGGCCCTTGTTCCCCGTGACGCCCACCACGCTGGTGATGTTGATGATCCGGCCCGCGCGCCGCTTCATCATCCCCTTCAGCACGGCCTGCGTCGCCACGAAGGCGCCCTTCAGGTTCGCCGCGAGCACCTCGTCCCATTCCTGTTCCGACAGGCGGATGAGCAGGTTGTCGCGGGTCAGGCCGGCGTTGTTGACCAGCACGTCCACCGGCCCGAGCGCGGCCTCGCACTCGGCCAGGGCGGCCCGGACCGTGTCCGGCTGCGTCAGGTCGCAGCCGAATCCCCTGGCGCGCTCCCCGAGCTCGGCCGCGACCGCCTCGGCCTGCTCCCGCGAGCGCCCCACGACGGCCACGGTCGCCCCGGCCGCATGCAGCGCCGCGGCGATCGCCCGGCCGATGCCGCGGGTGCTGCCGGTCACGAAGGCCACCTTGCCGGTGAGATCGATGACGTGGCTCATTGCCGCAGGAACTCCTCGAGGTCGCTGGCGGTGCCGAGGGAGGTGACGGTGGCACCCGGCACCGACTTCCGCAACAGGCCGGCGAGGACCGATCCCGGTCCCAGCTCCAACCAGCGGGCATCGGGGAACCGCGTCGCCATCGCCTGCATGGACTCCACCCACCGGACCGGCGCCGTGAGCTGCTCGGCGAGCAGGCGGCGAGCCTCACCGGCGTCGGTGACACCCTCCGCCGTGGCATTGGCATAGACCGGGAACCGCGGATCGGCGAACGGGGTCGCCCGCAACGCCTCCGTCAGCCCGTCCACGGCCGGGCTCATCAGCGGCGAGTGGAACGCCCCGCTCACCTTGAGGGGCAGCACGCGCTTGGCCCCGGCCGCCTTGCAGAGCGCTCCTGCCCGCTCCACCGCGTCGGGGTCGCCCGAGATCACCGTCTGGTCGGGCGCATTCAGGTTGGCGGCCACCACGATGCCGACGCCGTCGTCGGCCACGTCGTGGCAGGCCTGTTCCACGCCCTCGCGCACCAGGCCGAGCACCGCGCTCATGGCCCCCGGGCGGGCCTGTCCTGCCTCGAACATGAGGGCGCCGCGCCGCCGCACCAGGCGTGCCGCCCTGGGTGCCTCGAGCGAACCGGCGGCGAGGTAGGCCGAATACTCTCCCAATGAGTGACCCGCGGCCGCGACCACGGTGTCGCCGAGCCGCTCGCGCACCACGGCCAGCACCGCCGCGGAGTGGGCGAGGATCGCCGGCTGCGCATTGTGCGTCAGCATCAGGTCGTCTTCCCCGCCCTGCCACATCACCTCGGTGAGCGGGGTGTCGAGCGCGCCGTCAATGGCGCTCAGCACCTCGGCGGCCGCGGCGAAGCGGTCGGCCAGGTCGCGGGCCATGCCCGGCTTCTGGGCACCCTGTCCGGGGAACAGCAGGATGGTCACCACCGCAACACCACGCTGCCCCAGGTGAACCCGGCACCAAAGGCGACCAGCATCACGATCATTCCCGGCTGGAGCCGGCCCTCTTCGCGGGCCTGCACCAGCGCCAGGGGGATGCTGCCGCTCGACGTGTTGCCGAAGCGGTCGAGGTTGACCATCACCTTCGACATCGGGATCCCGGCGTGCTTGGCGGTGGCCTCGATGATCCGCAGGTTGGCCTGGTGCGGCACCAGCAGGTCGATGGCCTCGGGCGGAAGGCCGGCGCGGCGGATCGCCTCGTCGGTGCTCCGCGACATGGCCAGCACCGCCGCCTTGAACACCTCGCGACCCGCCATCCGGATCAGGTGGCGCTTGTCGGCGAGGACCTCCGGCGTGAGCGGCTCCGCCGCGCCCCCGGCGGGGATGTACAGCAACTCGGCCAGGTCGCCATCGGCACCGAGATAGGTCGCGAGCATGCCGCGATCCTCACCCGGCGGGTTGCGCTGCAGCACGGCCGCCCCCGCTCCGTCACCGAACAGGATCACCGTGGAGCGATCGTCCTTGTCGGTGATGGTGGACAGCTTCTCGCCGCCGAGCACGAGGATGGTGTCGCCCTGCCCCGTGGCGATCAGCCCTTCGGCCACGGTGAGGGCGTACATCCACCCCGGGCACGCCGCCACCACGTCGAACGCCCAGGCCTGCTTGGCACCCAGCGCCGCCTGCACGTCGCAGGCGATGGAGGGGAGCCGGCGGTCCGGCGTGACGGTGGCGAAGATGATGCCGTCGAGCTGGTCGGCACGGACGCCCGCTTCGCGCATCGCATCGTGTGCCGCCGCCAGCGAGAAGGAGAGCAGGGTCTCGTCGGGCGCGGCGATGCGGCGCTCGCGGATCCCGGTGCGCTCCACGATCCACTGGTCCGAGGTGTCGAGGTACGCCTCGAGGTCGGCGTTGGTCAGCACCCCGGCCGGGGCGGCCGCGCCGAGGCCGGTGATCCGTGCGATCGGTCGGGTGAGGATGGTCATCGGCTGCCCGCGAGTTCCTCGGCCATGTGGGCGCTGAGCCCGGCCTGCGCCGACTCCACCGCCTTGCGGATCGCGTTCTTGATGGCCAGCGCCGACGACGAACCATGGCAGATGATCGGGACGCCCTTGACGCCGAGCAGCGGCGCGCCGCCGTACTCGCCGTAGTCGAGGAACCGCATCAGCGGCTTCATCGCCGGCGCCGTGAGCAGCTCCGGCGCGTCGCGGCGGATCAAGCCGTCCACCAACCGGCCCATGGACTCGTAGAACTTGAGCACCACGTTGCCCACGAAGCCGTCGGCCACCACCACGTCGATGTGGCCGTGGCGCGGGTGGGGCACCACCACGTCGCGGCCCTCGATGTTGCCGACGTAGTTGAGACGGGTGTCGGCGCTGAGGAGCTGGTGGGCCTCGCGCACCACCGCGGTGCCCTTCTCCTCCTCCTCGCCCACGTTGAGCAGCCCCACCACGGGGGCGGCCACGCCGACCAGGTCGCGCATGTAGACCGTGCCCAGGTGGGCGAAGCAGACGAGCTCGCGCGCCGAGCACTCCAGGTTGGCCCCGGCGTCGAGGAGCAGCACCGGTCCGGCGGCGGTGGGGAGGAGCGAGGCCACCGTGGCGCGGTCCACGCCGTCGTGCAGCCCGAGCAGCACGGTGGAGGCGGCCAGGATCGCGCCGGTGTTCCCGGCGGAGACGAACGCCTGGGCATGCCCCTCCTTGTGGAGGGTGAGGCCCACCACCAACGACGAACGCCGCTTCTGGCGCACGGCCTGAAGCGGCTTGTCGTCCATCGTGATGACTTCGCGGGCCTCGACGATCTCGATGCGGGCGCGATCGAGGTCGGGGTGGCGTCCCAGGTGGCTCTCGATCACCTCGGGGAGGCCGACCAGGACCAGCGAGACCTCTGGCGGCAGCTCGCGCAACGCGAGCGCGGCGCCGTCCACCTCCGCGGCCGGCGCGTGGTCGCCGCCCATCGCGTCGAGCACGACGCGGATCACGGCTTAGTTGTCCCCGACCTCGAGCCGCTTCTTCCCGGCATAGTAGCCGCACGACGGGCAGACCCGGTGCGACAGGCGCGGGGCACTGCACCGTGGGCAGGCCTGGGTGGGGATGCCCTTCGCGGTGTGGTGACCGCGGCGCAACCGCTTGCGCGACTTGGAGAGTTTCCGCTTCGGTACGGCCATCGTTGCCTCAACTGGTCAAGCCGAGGCCGCGCATCCGCACGGCCCGGCGTTCAAGTCTGCCCCGCAGCGGGGACAGAGGCCCCGGCACCCCTCACCGCAGAGCGGAAAGGCGGACGCGCGCAGGGCCAGCTCCTCGCGAACCGCGCCCGCCACGTCCACGACCGCCGGGTTGGGCGGCAGCAGGTAGACGCTCGGGTCGTCGGCCAGCTCCGGGTCCGACGAGAAGAGCACATCCACCCGGTCGTCAATCTCCTGCTCCACCGGCCTGAGGCAGCGCCGGCACTCCCCCACCACCGTGGCCCGGATCCCGCCGCGCCACAGGTACCCCTCTCCCTCGGTGGCCTGCAGGCGACCGGTCACCTCGACCGGGCCCGCGAGGACAAAGCCGAGCCCCGCGAGGGCCGGATCGTCGGTCGACAAGCTCCCCCGCGTCTCGACGCCACCCGGCCCGAGGGCACGCAAGTCGACACGGAGCATAGCCTTGAAAGATACCTGAAATGCCGTGGGCCGGTCAAGCCGGAAGCGTCACCCCCAGCACGGCCAGCTCCCGCTCCGGGAAGAAGAAGCCGATCTCCCGGAGGGCGTTCTCGTCGCTGTCGGACCCGTGCACGGCGTTCTTCCCCTTCGACTCGGCGAACCGCCTGCGGATGGTACCCTCCGCCGCCTCGGCCGGGTCGGTGGCCCCGATCGCCTTCCGCCACGCCGCGACGGCGTCGGGGGCCTCGAGCGCCATCGCCACCGCAGGACCCGACGACATGAACTCCACCAGCTCGCCATAGAACGGCCGGCCGCGATGGACCGCATAGAAGGCCTCGGCCTCCTGGCGGGACAGCCGGACCAGGCGCAGGGCGCGCAGGGCGAAGCCGGCCTCCTCCACCGCGGCAAGGATCCGACCGGCATTGCCGGCGGCGAGGGCGTCGGGCTTGATCATCGCGAAGGTGAGTCGGCCAGGCATGTCGAATCCGGGATGTCGAGGGTCGAGGGTCGTGGGTCGATCGTCGCGGTCCTGGCGATTGGGCCTTTGTCCGTAAGCTCAATCAGCCATTGACCATCGACCATCGACCTCATGTATTACTTCAACTTCGCCTTCAGGATCTCCACGACATCCACGGGGCGCCGCATGATCCCCATGCCGGCCGCCTCGAAGGCCTGGAACTTCTCCTCCGCCGTGCCGCTGGAGCCGGAGATGATCGCCCCGGCGTGACCCATCCGGCGTCCCTTGGGCGCGGTCTGGCCCGCCACGAAGCCCGCCACCGGCTTGCGGACGTGCTCGCGGATGTACCCGGCCGCCTTCTGCTCGTCGGTCCCGCCGATCTCGCCGATCATCACGATCGCCTCGGTCTGCGGATCCTCGTTGAACGCCCGCAGGACGTCGATGAAGTTGGTGCCGATGATCGGATCGCCACCGATCCCCACGCAGGTGCTCTGGCCGAACCCGTTGTGGGTGAGGTGGTGGACCACTTCGTAGGTGAGGGTCCCGGAGCGCGACACCAGCCCCACGGGGCCGGGCGTCACGATCGATCCCGGGATGATGCCGACCTTGGCTGCCCCCGGAGTGATGAGCCCCGGACAGTTGGGCCCGATCAGCCGGGTGCCCCGCTCCCGGAGGTAGGGCATCACCGTGGTCATGTCGAGGACGGGCACCCCTTCGGTGATGCAGACCACCAGGGCGATCCCCGCGTCGGAGGCCTCCTGGATCGCCCCGGCTGCCATGGCCGGCGGGACATAGATCACCGACACATTGGCGCCCGTGGCCGCCACCGCCTCGGCGACGGTGTGGAACACCGGGACGGCGCCGTCGAACTGCTGGCCGCCCTTCCCCGGCGTCACCCCGGCCACCACGTTGGTGCCGTACTCGATCATCTGGCGCGCGTGGAACGAACCCTCGCGCCCGGTGATGCCCTGCACCACCAGCCTGGTGTCCTTCCCGATCCAGATGCTCACGCGGCCCCCTTGGCGAGCTGCACGGCCTGCATCACGGCCTCGTCCATGTCGTTCATCGCGGTCATCCCCACGCCCTTCAGGATGCGGAACGCCTCCTGCTCGTTGGTGCCCGTCAGCCGGATCACGATCGGCACGCCGACCTTGAACTGGCGGGTGGCCTCCACGATGCCGTTGGCGACGTCGTCGGTGCGGGTGATCCCGCCGAAGATGTTGAAGAGGATCGCCTTGACGTTGGGATCCGCGGTGATGATCCGGAGGGCGTTGACCACCTTGTCCGGATTGGACGAGCCGCCGATGTCGAGGAAGTTCGCGGGCTCGCCACCGTGGTACTTGACCAGGTCCATCGTCGCCATGGCGAGGCCGGCGCCGTTGACGACGCAGCCCACCGTGCCGTCGAGCTTGATGAAGGAAAGGTTGGCCCGGCGCGCCGCCACCTCGCTGGGCTCCTCCGCCGACTCGTCGCGCAGCACGGCGAGGTCGGGACGGCGGTCGAGCTCGTTGTCGTCGATCGAGATCTTGGCGTCGAGGGCGAGGACCCGGCCATCCGGGGTCGTGACCAGCGGGTTGATCTCCGCCAGCGAGGCCCCGTTGGCCATGAAGACCTGGTACAGCTGCTGGAGGATCCGGATCGCGGCCTTGACGTGGTCCCACTCGCGATACAAGGCCAGCGCGAGCTTGAGGGCCTGGTGCGGCAACAGGCCGTACCGGGGATCCACCGCCAGGCGGGTGATCTTCTCGGGGGTCTTGGCGGCCACCTCCTCGATGTCCACGCCGCCGGCGTCGGAGACCATGAACACCGGCAGCTGCGAGGCCCGGTCCAGGATCAGCCCGACGTAGCTCTCGGTCGCGATATCCGCGGCCGGCACCACGAGCACCTTGTTGACGACCAGCCCCTTGATCGTCATGCCGAGGATCTGGGAGGCGCAGTCGTTGGCCTCGGCCGGATTGCGCGCCAGCTTGACGCCGCCCGCCTTGCCCCGCCCACCGGCGTGCACCTGCGCCTTGACCACCACCGTGCCGCCCAACCGGCGGGCGATCGCCTCGGCCTCGCTCGGCGTGGCCGCCACGTCGCCGTCGAACATCGGGACGCCGGCGGCCTTGAGCAGGTCGCGGGCCTGGTACTCGTGGAGATTCACGCCCACCTCGTTCGGACCGCGGGGTTGGCTGGACCGGCGTCGCCGTGGGGCGAACCCGCCTTCGGTCCATTCAGGGAACAGCCCGCAAACCTAGTCGCGCGACTCATTCGGGTCCACGCCCCGGGGGCTGGAGCAGCAGGCCCCGGAGCGCCTCCCAGGCCCGTCCGAAGGCGGTGAGGTCGCCGCGCTGCAGGGCCGAGTCGGCCCGCGCCAGCCAGGTGCGGACTGCGTCGAGTTGCCCCAGGGCATCCACCCGGGGGGCCGATCCACCCACCGTGTCCCGGCCGCCGAGATCGCGCCAGGCCGACTCGGGTCGCCGATCCCCGCCGATCCCGGCGGGCCAGGCCGTGCCGACCCAGACCACGCCGATGGGATTCCCGACTCCCGCCCCCCGGAACCCCTGCCACGCCACCGGGCCGGCGGCTCCGACATGCCAGCGCAGCGGCCCGTGCAGCAGCGTGTCGCCGGCCGCGCGCAGTGAATCGGCCAGCTGGCTCGGGCGCGGCATCCGCAGCCAGGCGGCAGTGATGTCGCGCGGCGTCGGCATCGCCGGGTCGGGCAGGCGGATCGCGTCGATCACGGGCAGGCCATTCCGTCGGCGCGCCACCAGGAGCACCGCGCTCCGGCCGCGGCCGGGATCCTCGAGCATGGCCTGCCACTCACCTGCCCGGACACCCTCTGCCGGCGGGGCAGCCGCCCGCACGGAATCGGCGGCACCGTCCAGCGGACGCACGCCGAATCCCCAGTGCGGCTGGGCGAGCACGTCGAGCTGGCCGGCAAACAGCGTCCTCGAGTATCCCATGGCACCGGGCGGGAGGGTGGCACCATCGGTGACGGCGGTCATCGCGCGGTACACGGCGGCCCACGCCTCGCCCACGGGATGATGACCGGGATCGCGATAGACGCGGACCGCGCCATCGTCGGCCGAGACGAGCGCCACCAGCGCCGCCACCACGCCGCTCACGGTGCGGCCGTCCTTCGCGATGCGGGTGGACAGCGGCGCATGGCCGATGGTCGCGAGCCCGGCCACCACCCACTGGAGGCGGCCATCGACGATCACCGGTCCCTCGGTGGACCATTCCACGCCGGGCATCAGGGCGGCGACGCGGGCGGCAGGGTCGCGGTGCCAGTCAATGGTCGCGTCGCGTGGCAGGCGCAGGATGGCCGGTGCCTGCAGCGCCCAGGCGAGCGCCGCACGCCGCAGCAGTCCGCCGGCGCGCACGCCGCGATCCACCGCCCCCCATCCGGCAAGCCCCGGCGCGGTGCGTGGGCCGCCGGGCAGTCGCACCAGCGTGTCGAGCACCAACGGCTGGCCTCCCGGACCGAGCGCACCGTCCGCCACGCGGACCGCCCCGGCACCTGGTTCGTGCACGTCGGGATCCCACGCCATCAACCACGCGCCCGCCGGATCACCCGCCAGGGGCACCGCGCCGTACAGGCGTCCCGCGCGCGCGCGGGTCCACGCACCGAGGATCGCGGTGTCGAGCACCCTGGTGACGGCCGGGAGGGAATCCGGCGAGGGGAGCGCCTCCTCGGGATGGACCTGGTGCAGCACCTGGTCGAAGACGCGGGACTGCGCATCACGTTCCCGCGGCGCCGACTCGGCCACGAACGCGGGGAGCACGAGCCGCTCGGCCACGGCCACGCAGCCGAGGACCAGCCACCCCGCGACCACGAGCGAATGCCGGCCGCGATAGGCCCAGGCCAGGGACATGGCGGTGACGGCGATGGCCGCGCCGGTGGCGGCATGCGCGGCCAGCACCCGAATCGAGGCGGCGGCAAGCCCCAGCGGCACGTCGAGCGACGTGGCGATGCGGTAGGGCGCCAGCAGGTACCACACCCCGATCGTGGCCGCCAGGATCGCGAGCAGGCCGCCCACGTGCCGGCGCGCATCGGGATGGATCTCGGGTCGCTCGGGGCCGCGACGGATCCCGCCGATCGCGAGGTAGAGCGCGACGGCGAGCACCAGCCCGAGCACCACGAGGGTGAGCCAGTAGCCCAGCAGGTGGCGCCAGAGCGGCACCCGCGAGATCAAGTCCCCGACATCCACGCCCAGCAACGGGTCGTCCACGCCGAGCACGATCGTCTCGCGGGCGAGGGCGTAGGGCGCGCGCCAGTTGCGGGCCCCGGCGCCGGTGAGCAGCCCGAGGACGAGTCCCACCACCACCGCGCCCATCACCAGCAGCCGGGTCGGCACCACTTCGCGGACCACGGCGTCGCCGTACCGGTGCTCCACCTGGACGGACCCGATCGCCCGGGCCACCAGCAGGCCCTGCACGATGAACCACGCCGAGGCGATGAGCACCGCCCCGACATCGAGCCCGAGGCCGAGGAGCTGCCAACGGGTTGCGGTGGCGAGCGCCTCGGGGGAGATCGCCTCCGCCCACCATCGCATCGCGAGGAACGACGCCAGCCAGCGCCCGGCGAAGAGCAGCATCACCACGCCCAGCGACACGACCAGCCACCGCCGGGTGCGGGGACTCATCGGTTCACCCCGTGACGCCCCGTGCCGCCAGCCACTGCATCACCTCCTGCTGGTGCGCGTCGCGGCCTGCGGCCGAGGTGGCTTCGAAGCGCAGCACGAGGACCGGCTGGGTGTTCGAGGCCCGCAGCAGGCCCCACCCGTCGGGCCACGAGATCCGCGCCCCGTCAATCGTGTTGACGGGGAGGCGCGCACCGAACTCGCGCGCCGCCTCCGCGACGATGGCAAACTTGCGCTCCTCGTCGCACGCGACCCGGATCTCCGGCGTGGTAAAGGTCTCCGGCAGGTCGGCCAGGTGGCGTGCCAGCCCGCCGGGGGCGCGGCTCACCAGTTCCAGCAGTCGGGCCGCGGCGAACAGGGCGTCGTCGAAGCCGAACCAGTCGCCGCCGAAGAACATGTGCCCGCTCATCTCGCCGGCCAGCGGCGCATCCAGCTCCTTCATCTTGGCCTTGATCAGCGAGTGGCCGGTCTTCCACATCACCGGACGGGCTCCCGCCGCCTCCAGCGCCGCCGGGAGCGTGTCGGAGCACTTCACGTCGAAGATCACCGGCACCCCGGTGCCGAAGCGGTGGACCGCATCCCGGCCATACAGCACGAGGAGCTGGTCACCGAAGACCGGCCGCGCCGCCTCGTCCACTGCGCCGATCCGGTCGCCGTCGCCATCGAAGGCGATGCCGAGTTCGGCGCCATGGCGGCGGACCGCCTCCTGCAGGTCGACCAGGTTCTCGAGCACGGTGGGGTCGGGATGGTGGTTCGGGAAGGTCCCGTCGCTGTCCGCGAAGAGCGGCACCACCTCCGCCCCGAGTGCCTCGAGGGTGGCGATGGCAATCAAGGCGCTCACCCCGTTGCCGCAGTCCACCACCACCTTGACGCGCCGCGGCAGGTGGTGCCGCGACACGATGGCCTCCTTGTAGCGCTCCAGCACCGAGCCATCGCGTCGCTCGGTGCCCTGGCCCGCGTCGAAGCGCTCGTCGGTGATCCGGTGGTAGAGCTCCTGGATCGCCTCGCCGTGCAGCGACCCGCCGGCGACCAGCATCTTGAAGCCGTTGAACTCGGGCGGGTTGTGCGACCCGGTGACCTGGATCCCGCCGTCGGTCGCCAGTGCCTCGACCGCGAAGTAGAGCGCCGGCGTCGGCATCTCGCCCACGTCAATGGCCGTGCCGCCCGCGGCGACGATCCCCCGCCGCACGCCCGCGGCCAGCGCGGCGCCGCTCGGGCGGTTGTCGCGGCCGACGGCCAGCGTGGCGGGCCGGCCG
>CAZNOJ010000069.1:0-13990 GCA_964574665.1 uncultured Gemmatimonadaceae bacterium | reverse complement strand
GCACCCGCCGTCGGGTAGCGCGCGTTCGGATCCTTGGACATCGCCTTGGTGATGATGCGGTCAATGCTCGACGGCACCCCAGCCACCGTGCCGCTCGCGCGCGGCGGGGCATCGTGCAGCTGCATCATCATCAGCTTGTAGTCGGAGTCGGCATCGAAGGGCACGTGGCCGGTGATCAGCTCGAACAGCACCGCACCCAGGGCGTACACGTCGGCCCGACCGTCCACTTCCTCGCCGCGGAGCTGCTCCGGCGCCATGTAGTGGGGGGTGCCGATCGTGGAGCCGTGCCGGGTCTGGCGCGACTGCCCCGCCATCCGCGCGATCCCGAAGTCCATCACCTTGACCTGGTCCGACGGCGTGAGCATCACGTTGGCCGGCTTCACGTCGCGATGGACCACGCCCTGCTGGTGCGCGTGCCCCAGTCCCTCGCAGACCATCGCGCAGATCGTGGCGGCGCGGTCCCACGGCAGCGGTCCCTCGCGCTGGACCATCGCCTCGAGGGTGGCGCCCGGCACGAACTCCATCACCATGTAGAAGCGGTCGGCATCGCGCTCCAGCCCGTGCAGCGCGGCGATGCCCGGGTGCTGCAGGCGCGCCAGGGCCACGGCCTCGGCGCGGAACCGCTCCGCCAGCGCCTCGTGACCGGCGAGGTCGGTGCGCAGTTCCTTGATCGCCACGTCGCGGTCGAGCAGTTCGTCGCGGGCACGCCACACGGTGCCCATGCCGCCCTCGCCCAGGCGCCCCTGGATGCGGTACTTGCCGAGGAGGAGTTCGCCGGGAACGATCACGAGGCCAGCCCCACCGGGCGGGTCTCGCGCGACACCGCCTGGGTGCGCTGCTCGGGAACCGCAAGAATGATCACGGTGACGTTGTCGGGCGCGCCGCGCTCGCGAGCCAGCGCGATCAGCGCGTCGCATCCCTGCTGGGGCGGATGACCGTCCACCGCCGCGAGGATCTCCGGGTCGGTGAGCACGTCGTACAGTCCGTCGGAGCAGAGGAGAAAGCGGTCGCCGTGCTGCAGCACGAACGGCCGCGGCCAGGTGGACACCTCCACCTCCTTGTGACTCCCCAGGGCGCGGAGGATCACGTTCTTGTCCGGATGGCTGCGCGCCTCATCGGCCGAGAGGGCGCCATCGCGCACCATGGCCATCACGGAGGAGTGGTCGTCGGTCATCTGGTAGATCCCGGCGCCGCGGATCAGGTAGCAGCGCGAGTCGCCCACATGCGCGCACCACGCCTGGCCGGCGCGCACCACGAGGGCGGTGCAGGTGGTGCCCATGCCGGTGAGGGCGGGACGTTCCTGCGCCGCCTTGAAGATGGCGCGATTGGCGGCGCGAACCGCCTTGGCGATCGCCTCCCCCGGTTCGCTGCCGCTGCGGAACTCGGCGCCGATCACGTCGGTGGCGAGCTGCGAGGCCACTTCGCCCCCTTCGTGGCCGCCCATGCCGTCACAGACCACCGCAAGGAGGGCGGTGCGCGACGCACCTTCGCCTTCGGGACGGATGATGCGGAAGGCGTCCTCGTTGCCCTGGCGGACGCAGCCCGGATCGGTGGCGGAGCCGATCACGATGCGGGTGTCGATCGGCAGCGCACCGGATCCGCGGGTGCCGAGCTCCATCGTCGTGGCGATGGCGGAACGGCGGCGGCGCCACGGCCACGCCAGCCAGCCGAAGGCGGCCCATCCAAGCGGTGCCGCGGGAAGCTGCGAGGTGGGCCGGCCGGCGCGGAGCACGTACGAGTAGGCGGTGCGCCCCTCGGTCACGTCGAACTCCACCGCCTCGCTGGCGGAGCCGGCGCGCCGAAGCTCGAGCGAGACGTGCTCGCCGAGGCGGGCGCGGAGCTGGTATGGGGTGCGTCCCAGCAGCGAATCGCCGCGCCACACTTCGGCGCGGCCACCCACCACGTCGATCGTGACGGTGCGGAGCGCCGCATCACTGGCGACCGCGGCAGGGATCGCCGGGACCACCACCGTGTCGTTGGCGGGATCGGTGCTGTCCCGGGCGAGCACGGCCAGGGCGAGCAGCGCCAGCGCGGCGACGCCGGCCACCTTGGTGCGCGTGGGCCGCACCAGGCCATGCAGGTCGGAGGAGATCGGCGCCGGTCGTGCCGGCGCGGTGGCCACCTGCTCCAGCGCGTGGGCCAGCGCCTCGCAGCTCTCGTAGCGGCGACGGGGATCCACCTTGAGGCAGCGGGCGATCACCGCATCGAGCGCCGCCGGCAGCCCGGTCGCCACCCGGCTCGGCGGGGCATAGCGTCCCGCCAGGATCCGGGCGGTGATCTCGGTGGTGTCGCCGTCGGCGAACGGGTGGCGGCCCGTGGTGATCTCGTAGATCACCACCCCCAGCGACCAGATCTCGCTCTGCGTGGTGGCGGGCGCGCCGGCCAGCTGCTCCGGCGACAGCGAGTGCAGGGTGCCGATCACGTTGCCGGTCGCGGTGAGGGCCGGTGACCCGGGATCCTTGGCGATCCCGAAATCGAGCAGCTTGAGGACGCCATCGTGGGTCACCTTCACGTTGGTGGTCTTGAGGTCGCGGTGGAGGATGCCGCGGCGATGCATGTGCCCCACCGCATCCACCAGGGCGCCGGCGAGCCGGAGGGCCTCGGGAAGCGGCGGCGGTCCGCGGCGCTTGAGCTGCTGGTCGAGCGCGGTGCCGTCCACGTACTCCATGACGATGACCGGGCAGTCGGGGAGGTCGAGGAAGGCGTACATGGCCCCGATGTGCGGGTGCTGCAGGGTGGCATGGATCCTCGCCTCGTTGCGGAACCGCCGGACCAGCGCCGGATCCCGGCGGGCCGGGAGGAGCAGCTTGAGGGCCACCACCCGGCCGGTGGACTCCTCCACCGCGCGATACACCTCTCCCATGCCGCCGGCGCCGAGGAATGCCACGCAGCGATAGTCGCCGATCCGGGCATTCTCCCAGGCGCCGTCGGTCACGGGATCGCCGTCAGTTGCGGTCGGGCGCGACGGACATCAGGTCGAGCCCGTAGCGGATCGGCAGCGCGAACGTCACCCGCGTGTCGCCGGTGCGGCTGGCGAAGAAGATGCCGATCACGCGGCCCATCGGGTCGAACATCGGGCCGCCGCTGTTGCCGCCGCCGGTGTGGTCGATCGTGAGCTGGTAGGTGTCGCCGTAGGGCGCGAACTCCATCTCGGAATCGCTCACCGGCCCGTCCGCCGCGCGGATCACCTTGCCGATGTTGCCCACCGACACCGTGGGGTCCGGCACCACCCGCTGCTGCGCATCGCGGTTGAACATGTCGCGGGACCGGACCACGGCCACCACGTTCGCGGAGATCCCCGGGTACCCCATGACCACGACCTGGTCGCCGACGCGCGTCTCGTCGTACGAGTCGTGCAGCTCCACCTTCGGCACCGCCCCCGGGGCGGAGATCTTGATCAGGGCCACGTCGTGCTGGTCGCTCACGCGCTGGGTGCTGGCCTCGAGCGGCGTGGTGTTCTTGCGGAACCGCACCATCAGGTACTCCTGCCGTCCGCGGAACACGTCGAGCTCGTCCTTGGGCCCGGTCTGCTTGGTCTCCGAGGGGATCCAGCGCCAGGGTGGCCGGGTGAGCATGGCGTTGCCGGCCTGGTCGAAGGCCACCTCGCCGTTCTGCAGCAGCACGCCGACCTCGTTCGGATCGAACGAGTACGGGGCGCGCCAGTTGGCCGCCACGTGACGGTTGGTGAGGATGAACCCGTCGCTGGTCACCACGAAGCCGGAGCCGTGCGACGTCACCGCGATCGGCGCACCCGAGTTGGGATCGAGCGTGAGCGCCGGCTCCACGGTGTTCTGGTCGATGGCCACGTAGGCCGGCACCATCTGTCCCGCGCCGGGAATCAGGGTGACGGTGCGGGTGCGGCCGTTGGACATCCGCACTTCCATCTGGTTGGGCACGTAGCGGTGGAAGACCTGGGCGCCCGTCGGGGCGTAGATCAGGTTCCACGAGAAGTCCACCTGCACCACGGAGCCTGCATACTTCTCGGCGATTTCCGCCGGCGTCAGCATCTGGCCGAGCTGCTGGGCGCGGCCGGTGGCCTGGCCGAGGGAGTCGGCCTGGGCCTGGGCCACGGCGGCCAGCGAATCGGCACGGGCCTGGGCCCCTGCGGTCTGGGTGTCGCCGCGGTTCTTGAGGTAGATCCCGCCCACGGCGGCGGCCAGCACCACGCCGGCCACCGCGAGCATGGTGTTGCGACGCCCCTCGCTGCGAGTCTGGCCCACCATCCGCTCCACCGTGGCCTTGCCCACGGCGTTGGGATGCCGCGGCGCGGTCTCGGCCGTTGCGCCCGCGACGGCGGCGCCCCCGGTCGGTGCGGCGGTCGCGACCCGGGTGGCCGGCGTCGCGGCGGCGCCGAGACGCGTGGCCTTGACGTACGCGGCGGGGAGCGGGTCGATCTCGAAGGCCAGCTCCGGACCGCCGGCCCCGAGCTGGATCACGTCGCCCGGTGCCAGGGCGACGGTGCCGCTCACCCGGGTGCGGTTGAGAAAGGTGCCGTTGCGCGACTCGAGGTCGGTGAGCGTGAACCGGATCGGGTCGTTCGGGTCGCGCGAGATCCGGGCGTGCTGGCGGCCGACCAGGTCGTCCTTGTCGGCGTCGAACCGGATCTGGACCATGGGGTCGCGACCGAGCGTGAGGTCGGCGACACTGGCGAGCGGGAAGGAGTCGGTTTCTCCGGTGCGCGAACCCTTGAGGTGTCGCAGGATCACTTTCTCGGACATCGGTGGCCTCTCCGTGGGTGTCGGCAGCAGCCCCCTCTGAGCTGCCTCAACCGAACACGCGGGAGAATCCCCCAGAACGGCTCATTCCCGAGAGGTGAGTCGTGAGTCCTGAGTCCTGAGAGGAGGGGGGGTGAGGGTGGCGTCTCCCCACGTCTCAGGACTCAGGACTCAGGACTCAGGACTCGATTCCCTCCACTTCGCCGCCTCCTCCGGCTTCCCCCAGGCCATATAGAGGTCCACCAGGCGCTGGCGGGCGTCCTTCACTGGCTGTGCCTGGGGCCCCCGCAGGGCGAGCAGCTCCCGCTCCCCGGCGACCAGCAGCGACTCGGCTTCCTCGAACCGGCCGGTCAGGGTCACGATCGCACCCAGGTGCGACACGCTCGAGGCGATGATCCAGTGCCCGGGGGGGAAATGCTCGCGCCGGAGCGCGAGCGACTCCCGCAGCAGCGCCTCGGCCTGCTCGAGCGAGTCCATGCCGGCCAGGGCCCGGCCGAGCACCTGGATGGCGGTGGACACGGCCGGGTGCGGGTCGTCGAGGGTCTTGCCGCGGAGGGCCAGCACCTTCCTGCTCCATTCGGCGGCCTCGCGGTAGCGGGCCTCCTGCACCAGGAAGTCGGCATAGTTGAACATCGACCAGGCGTAGTCGGGATGCTCCTCGCCCAGGACCTGGCGCCGGATCCGGAGCACTTCGCGGAGCGCGGTGTCGGTGGCAGCCATGTTGCCCATCCGCTCGAGCACGGTCGAGTGCGAGGAGAGCGACGAGGCGTACATCGGGTGCTCCTCGCCCAGGGCCTCGCGTTCCAGCCGCAGCGCGGTCCGGAACAGCGAGTCCGCGCCCACGTTGTCGCCGACCTCGCCGGTCACCAGCGCCAGGTTGTGGTAGTAGTACGCCGTGGCCGAGTCATTCTCCGGCTCCACGACCAGGTGCAGGTCGAGCGCCCGCCGCATCAGCGGGATCGCCTCCGCGAAGTTACCGAGGCGCGCCAGGATGCGGCCGCGGTGCTCCAGCCACTCCCGCTCCTCGCCCTGGTTGGCGAACCCGAAGCGCTCCATCATGCGCTGCGCCTCGGTGAAGATCGAGTCGGCTGCGCCGTACTCGCCATTGTACTCGTAACCCGTGGCGAGCTGGGACATCGCGAAGGCGAGACGTCGGCCGCCCCTGGGCTCGGCCCGCTCCGCCGCGGTCAGTGCGAGGTGGTACTCGGCCATGGCCCGCTCGAAGTCGCCGAGGGCGAGGTAGGTGGCGGCGATGACGTGCCGCACCTCCATCTCGAGGAGCGGCCGGGCGGTGAGCGTGCCGGCGCGCACGGCGGCGGAGTCGAGCACCTCGCGCATGGTGACCTCGCGGCCAAGCTGCGAGGGATCCACTGCGGACAGCATCGAGCCGAGGAACTCGGTCACCTCGGTGGCGCGGTCGCGCTCGTCGGCGGCCTCGATCGCCTGTTGCCGCACGGCCCAGGTGCCGCCGAGGAGTGATCCCACCACCAGCGTGCCCGCCACCAGCTCCACCTTGCGGCGACGCACGAACTTGTCGGCGCGGTAGCGCAGCCCGTCCGGTCGCGCGGTCACCGGGTGGCCCCGCAGGTGGAGGGCGATGTCGCGGGCGAGCCGGTCGGCCGAGCCGAAGCGACGCTCCGGTTCCTTGCGGAGCGCGGTGAGCACGATGGCATCAAGGTCGCCACGCAGGCGCCGCCGCAACGCGGCGGCTCGCGTGCCGCAGGTTGCGGCGTGCCCCTCCGTGATCACCGCACTCGGGCGGGGCGGCGGGGTGCGGCACACCGCCTCCTCGATCTCGGCGAGGAGCTTGCCATCCAGCTCGAAGGGGCGGCGGCCGGCCAGGAGCTCGAAGAGCAGCACACCGAGGGCATAGACGTCGGCGGAGGTGCCGACCGGCAGGCCGCGCACCTGCTCCGGGGCGGCGTAGTCGGGGGTGAAGACGCGGCCACCACCCTGCGTCGGGGGCAGCTGGTCGCTGCCCTCCTCGGCGCGGAGCAGCTTGGCGATCCCGAAATCGAGGAGCTTGACGGTCCCGTCGGCGGTGACGTGGATGTTGCCCGGCTTGAGGTCGCGGTGCACCACCAGGTGCTGGTGCGCGTGCTGCACCGCGCCGCAGACCTGGCGAAAGAGCCCCAGTCGCTCCTGGATCGTGCTGCGATGCTCGCGGCACCAGGTGGTGATCGGCTCGCCCTCCACCAGTTCCATCACCAGCCACGGCTGGCCGTCGTCCGTGGTGCCGCCATCGAGGAGCGCGGCGATGTTGCGGTGACTCAGGTTGGCGAGGATCTGCCGCTCGTAGCGGAACCGGCGCAGGGCGAGGTCGCTTTCGGCCGAACGGCGCAGGAACTTGATGGCGACGCGCTTGGAAAACTGCTGGTCGTCGCGGAGCGCGCGGTACACCACGCCCATGCCGCCCGCCCCGAGCCGCTCCTCCACCAGGTAGGGACCGATGCGCTTCCCGATCCACGGGTCGTCGCCTTCGAGGAGCGAGCGGACCACGCCACTGGAGATCGGCGAGACCAGGTGCGACCCGGTGCTCTCGTGCGCGAGCAGCAAGGCCTCAAGTTCGCGGGCGAGTCGCGGTTCGCGAGTCGCCAGGTCGCGCAGCAGCGTCTCACGGTCACCGCTCCCGAGGTCGGAGGCCTCGTCGAAGAGCTCGCGGAGGCGGCGGAGCTCGGCTGGTGTCAGGGGCTCGATCAAGGGTCCCTCGCTTCGCTCCAGGGGTCCCTCGCTGCGCTCCAGAGGTCCCTCGCTTCGCTCGGGACGAGCCTCATTGTTGCTCCTCGGAGAGTGCCGTGAGCAGGAAGGCGCGGGCGAAGGCCCAGTCGCGCTTGACGGTGGCGGTGGAGACGCCGAGGGCCTCGGCCACCTCGGGCACCTCGAGCCCCCCGAAGAAGCGGAGTTCCACCACGCGGGCCTGGCGCGGGTCCATGGCTTCGAGTCGCTCGAGGGCATCGTCAAGGGCAAGCAGGTCGAGCCCACGCGGCGCGAGCTGCCCCGCGGAGTCGTCGAGGGTGACCCGCACGCCGTGGTCCCGCTTGAGGCTCTTCCGGCGGCGGGCGTGGTCAATCAGGATGCGGCGGATGGCCTGCGTGGCGATGCCGTAGAAGTGGGAACGATTCTGCCAGTCCATGCGGGTCTGGCCGACCAGGCGGATGAAGGCCTCGTGCACCAGCTCGGTGGGCTGCAGGGTGTGGCCCTCGTGCTCCCGGCGGAGCGCGGCCTCGGCCAGGATGTGCAGCTCCCCGTACACCAGCGGCGCGAGGAGCTCGGCGGCTTCCTGATGGCCGCTGGCGATCTCGCCCAGGAGCCGGGTCACGCGGTGGGTGTCGGGGGTGCCGGTCACGATGGACCTCCCGGGCCCGGGGAAATGATCCCGTTTGGCCACGGATTCCGCGTGTCTGGGTAACCGCCACCAGGAGATTGCCGGAATGTCACCGTTGCTCCGCCGCCTCGTCGGCCTCGTTGCCGTGTTCACCCTGATGCCTGCCGTGGTCACGGCGCAGTCGGCCCAGCGCTTCTCGGCCCAGGGGTCGCTCCTCCGGGTTTCGCCCTCGGGTGACGCCTACAGCGGCCTCGGCGCGGGCATGGGCTTCGAGGCCCAGCTCCGCTACACGCCGAGTGCGTTCTCCATCGGGGCCGGCTACCAGAGCTCGTCGCACACCCTGGAGTTCGACGACGGCAGCACCGACGATGTCACCCTCGCGGGGCCGTTCCTCGAGCCTCGCTACGTCCTCGCCGTGGGGAGCGAGTCGTATGCGCCCTACCTCGCCGGCCGCCTGGCGCTGCTGACCCAGTCGCTCGAGTTCGAAGGCGTCGAGGCGAGTGCCAGCGGCACCCAGATCAACATCGGCGGTGGAGTGCTGGTGCGGCTCGCCTCACGGGTCAACCTCGACTTGGGGTTCACCTATGGGGCGATCGATTTCGATGACGTGGAAGTGGTGTATCAGGGGGTAACGTACATCGTGGAAGGATCTTCGGGAAGCGGCAAGAACCTGGTGATGCGGGTGGGGGCGACGGTGGGAATCTAGGAGGGTGGAGGACGGAGGACGGAGAACGGAGAACAAGGTTTGCAGCACGCTCGTTTCTCCGTCCTCCGTCCTCCGCCTCCGTGGTTCAGCGCCGGAAGGCGCGCCGATTGTGCAGGTCGAACTCGAACGGCTCCCCGTTGACGGTGCCCATCGGTGTCGCGGTGCCATCGAACTCGATGATGACGGTGCGGGTCACCGGCTCCGCGTCGTTGCGGGTCACCACCCAGGTGCGCGTCACCGTGCCCGACAGTGGCCACGGCTCGACGCCTTCCGCGCGCACCGGGATCACCACGTCCTCGTAGGTGAAGTCACCCTCGAGGTGGTAGTGGCGCTCCGGCGCGTCGCCGGTGGCGGCGCGCTCGCGCGTGAACTCCTCGCTCCCCTCGCCGTTGGCGGTCCGGGTGGTCTCGGTGCCCTCGAGCCCGGTCCAGGTGACCTGCCTGGTGCGGAACAGCTCGATGGTCCAGGGGCCGCGGGTGGCGCCGCCCTCGACGGTCACCTCCACGTCGATCGAGGCGGTGGTGGCGGGATCGTAGGCATCCTGCGCCGCGCCCGTGCCGTCGTGGAAGGCGATCGAGCGGGTCACGGTGAGTCCGTTGGCGGGATTGGGGGGACAGGTCCAGCGGCCGCCGCCGAAGCCGCACCCATTGACGTTGCCGGGCCCCTCCGGCGGGTCCACGAGGGCGGCGCCGAAGGAGATGGTGCCCAGCTGGCCGTTCATCCCGGCGAGGAGGTCCACGTCCTCGGCCGTGGCCTCGGCGGCGGCTTCGGCGAGGTCGAGGTTGAGGGCCTGGTCCCCCGGACCGCCGGGGCCCGAGGGGTCGGTGCTGCAGGCCGCGGTCCAGGCCGCGGCGGCGAGGAGGAGGGGGAGGCGGTGGCGCATCGGGCATTCCTCGGGTTCAGGGCGTGGCACCCGGGAGGGGGTTCCCGGGAATCCTGTCCGGGAGACGCTCCCGGACCGGATCCGTTAGGGGAGGGGTATCGGCACCCCGGCTCAACTGGCTGAGCTGACCGTCCGGGTGGCGAGGTTGAGGGTGTAATTGACGTTGCCCACCTTGAGCGGCACGGTGGCGGTGCCGTTGAACGTGACGGTCACCGTGACGTCGGCGGTCTTGCCGTCGTCGGGTCCGCCGGTGACCTCCATCTCCACGTTGCTCGTCACGGTGCCCGAAGTGGGCCAGCGCGGCTCGGTCCCGCTGGTGGGCACCACCACGTTGGTCGCCGTGCGAGTGGCGGTCCACGTGTAGGCGCGGCTGCCCCCGAAGAGCGACGACGTCACGCTGGTGGTGCCGGTGCCGTTCCAGGTGCGCGAGGTCTCGTCGCCCGCGAGGCCGGTGACGGTGAAGTCACCCTCGCTCGCGAAGGAGAGGTCGAAGTTGGTGCGGTCAATGTCGCCGCTCACCTCGGTGGCGATCACCACCGACGCGGTCGTGGTGGCATCGAAGTCGTCCTGGGCGTTGCCCTGGGCATCGCGGAAGGTGAGCTGCGCCTCGCCATCGAGGGCCCCGAAGGACCGGACGCAGAGGAAGGTGCCGAGCGAGAACGTGCAGCCGCCGGCGCTGGGGTCGCCCGCGAAGGCAAACAGGGTGGTGCTCGACGAGGCCTCGGTGTGCGACATCGCCTCGACATCCTGGGCCACCACTTCGCCGCTGGACTGGGCGATGTCGGCCCGCATCTCGGCGGTGATCGAGTTGTCGGGGCCGGTGGGGTCGTCGCTGCAGGCGACCGCGAACAGCACGGCGGTCGCCAGAAGGGCTTGCTGGCGCATGGGGTATCACCTTGGGATCTGGATGAAGGCGGGACGCTCGGGTCCCGTGCGTCCAAGCAGGGCAGCTCGCCCGTCCGGATCCCTCAGGGTGTGAGTCCGGCCGTCGGCGCCCCTCCGCTTGGGGACACCCGCTATGACGACTCAGGGGGGAGGGGGTGCACCGATCGGAGGCCGGAGGCCGGAGGGCGGAGGGTGGAGGACCGGGAGCCCATTCTCCGCCCTCCGGCCTCCGTCATCCTCTCGCGACGCCGCCGCTAACGATGAACGCCATCAGGTCGGCGCCATCCATTTCCACGGGCGTCACCTGCGCCGCCGGCACCAGCACCAGGTTGCCGCCGATGTTGTACGCCTGGGGCAGGTATACCGCGACCATGCCGTCGAGGCCGAGTCGGGCGAGGTCATCGTTGGTGGCGAAGCCGAGGAAATAGAGTGACGCGCCGGGGTCGGGTTGCACCCGCACGGCGCGGTTGAACTGCTTCTTCTCGCCGGCGAAGGCGTGCATCAGGTCCTTGGTGGCATTGTACACCAGCCGCACCACCGGGACGCGGGCCATGATCTCGTCGAGCGTGCCGATCAGGGCGCGGGTCACCACGTTGGTGCCGAGGGCGCCGATCAGGGTGATCCCGACGAGCACGATGAGGAGGCCGATCCCGGGCACCGGGATGTTGAGCAGCGAGTCGATCCAGGTGACCGCGGCCCAGGCCACCCAGACGGTGAGCACCAGGGGAAAGGTGATCACCGCGCCGCGCAGGAAGTGCGTGGCGGCGCGCCGCATCGGGGTGCGCTCGTGGTGGTCGTCCATCGGTCAGCTCCGCTCGTCGAGGGTGGCGAGGAGGTGGTCGAGCTGGTCGGGTGTCACGTCACCCATGTGCCCGATCCGGATGACGCGGTCGAGGGCTTCGTCCTTGCCGGGCGCGATGGCGAATCCGTCACGGGCAAGCCGGGCCACGATCTCCCCGGCACCCTTGCCGGCGGTGAGCCGGAGGGCGCTCACTGTGTCGGCCCGCGCGCCGACGGGCGCGATGAACTCGAACGGCGCCTCGTGGTGCACCCAGTGCTCCATGCGCTCGCGCATCGCGCGATGCGTGTCGTGTCGACGGGAGAGCCCGTGGCCCAGGACCCGCTCGAGCTGCACGCGCAGCGCCTGGCAGGCGTTGATCGCCGGGGTCTGCGGAAAGCGCCCTTCGGCGGCACAGCGATGCAGGTTGAGCACGTCGAGGTAGAGGCCGCGATCGGGCAGCGTGCGGGCGCGTTCGAGGAACCGCGCGCTCGCCACCGCGAAGGCCAGCCCCGGCGGCGCGGCGAGCGCCTTCTGGGGGGCGGCGAGGACGAAGTCGGCACCCCAGGCCTCGGGGTCCACCGGCATGCCGCCCAGCGAGGCGACGGCGTCCACGATGGTGACCAGGTCGCGGTTCCCGCCCAGCGCCGCGATGGCAGCTGCCACGGGGGCGAGGGCGCCGGTGCTGGTCTCCACGTGCACCAGCGAGACGGCATCGATGGTGGCATCACACCGCGCGGCCACCCGGTCCACGTCGAACGGCTGCGCGGGGTCCATCGTGACGCGGACCACCTCCTTGCCGCACCGTTCGGCGATGGCCGCGAAGCGCTCGCCGAAGGTGCCACCCACCACGGCCAGGAGCCGGCGTCGCACGCCGGAGCGCACCGCCGCCTCCATCATGGCGGTGGCGGAGGCCGTGGCCAGGAGCACCGGCGCGCGGGTGCCGAACACCGCGCGGAGCCCGTGCTGCAGCGCCTCGGCGAGGGCGTATCCGGCGGTGGAATGGTGAGGAATCACCGGCGCGGCGAGCGCCGCGGCCACCTCGGGGTCGAGCTCGACCGGACCGGGGATCCAGTACCGGCCCGAGACCGTCACGTCACCGGCTCCAGGCGCGGCGCCTCGCGCCAGCCGCGCCCCACCTTGGCGCAGGGACGTCCCTCGTGTCGCACCACGTCGGCGGTGAAGTCGAAGCGGCCGCCGAAGAGCGACGAGCCGACGCCGTAGGCATCCACCGGCACGCCGAGGGCCTCGAACTCGCGGATCTTCTCGACGGTGAAGCCGCCGGAGACGACGATCTTCACGTGATTGAAGCCGGCGTGGTCGAGCGCATCGCGCACGTTCCAGACGAGGTGGGGATTGACGCCGGTGGGCTTGAACGATCCCATCATCGGCACCACGGAGGCATCCACGAGCTGTTCGCTGGTGTCGAGCCGCACGCCATAGAGCCGCGAGCCGAGGGCTCGCGCCAGCTCGAGCGCGGTGCGGACGCAGTCGTTCTCGAAGTCCGCGAGCGCCACCAGACGGGCGTCGTCGGGGATGTGCTCCAGGAACTTGCGGGCCGCGAGCACCGAATCGCCGCCGTAGGCGGCGATCAGGGCGTGCGGGACGGTGCCCACTCCTTCGCTGCCCCACCAGGAGGCCTGCGCGTCGGTGGAGACGCCGATCGCGCCGGCCACGTGGGCGGCATAGCCGTCGCCGGTCTGCACCATCCAGTGGTCGTGGCGCGCCGGGAAGAACATCACGTCCTTGGGCTTGGCGGCCTCCACCACCCGCCGGGTGTTGGTGCCCACCCTGGTCCGGCGGGCCAGCACGCCGAGGTAGAGGGTCTCCAGGTGGGCGAACTGGTCGAAGGGTCCCTCGATCTCCAGCACCACTTCCCAGGGCGTGATGGCGTCGCCCTCGTGCAGCGCGCGCACGGTGAGGGCGTTCCAGTCGTCGGCGCAGAGCTTGAGGATGGCGATCGCCTCGTCAATGCCGCCCAGGAGGGCGTCATGCTTGGTGAACACCTGCACGGTGACGTGGGGCGAGGCACCATCGCGCTGCAGGATCTCGCGGGTGCGCACGAAGTATTTGTCGGAGTAGTACCCGGCCCGCATCTTGTCGACCGGGAGGTTGAAGATCGCGGGGTCCAGGCGGGTGCGGGGCATGCCGAAATCTAAGGGGAGAACGGAGGGCGGAGGGCGGAGGGCTGAGCACGGAGTCGCCGGCCCCACCGCTGTTCTCCGTCCTCCACCCTCCACCCTCGTGCTATGTTCAGGGACCACCCTCCATCGGAGTTCCCGCCGTGTCCGACTCCTCGCTCTCCCGCCGCTCGTTCCTGGGTGCCGCCAGTGCCGTGGTCGCCGGCACCTCGCTGGCGCCGTCCACCGTGGTGGCCGCTCCGTACGTGCGGCGATCCCGGATCGCCGCACCGGTCGCCGTCGCGAGTTCCAACGGGATCCGCGGCGTGGCTCGCGCGGTGGAGCTGCTGGGCCGCGGCAGCGACACGCTGGACGCCGGGGTGGAAGGGGTCAAGATCCAGGAGCTGGATCCCAACGACGACTCGGTGGGCTATGGCGGCCTCCCCAACGAGGAGGGGGTGGTGCAGCTCGACGCCTCCTGCATGCACGGGCCCACCAAGCGCGCCGGCGCCGTCGGCTGCCTCGAGGGGATCAAGACGCCATCGGAGATCGCGCGGCTGATCCTCAAGTACACCAAC
>CAZNOJ010000068.1:0-14016 GCA_964574665.1 uncultured Gemmatimonadaceae bacterium | reverse complement strand
GTGACCCGGCATCCCGAAGGCCGCTACCTGGTGGTCTTCGACCTCGAGGAGACCCGCCGGGTGGCGACGTTCATCGAGCACGGCGGCGACCCCGCGGGGCTGGCCGCCGAGTTTGCCGACAAGGTCTCGCCGGGATTCGACTTTGCCCGCCACCTGGATCGGATCGGGGTGGCCAACCAGACCACGATGCTGGCGGGCGAGACGATGGCGGTGGCGGCCGAACTCCGGCGGGCATGCGCGGCGCGCTTCGGGGAGGACCGTCTCGCCGAGCACTTCCGCGCCTTCGACACGCTGTGCTCCGCGACGCAGGAGCGACAGGACGCCGTCAAGCAGCTACTGGCGGACCGGGTGGACCTGATGCTCGTGGTCGGGGGCTACAACTCGTCGAACACCTGCGCCCTGGCCGCGCTGGCGCACGATCTCGGGATCCGGACCCTCCACCTCAGCGATGCGGAGGGGATCGATCCCGCCGCGGGGACCATCGCCCACCAGCCGGTGCGCACCAAGCGCGAGGTGGTGGAGCGCGGCTGGCTGGGCGATGCCACCGTGATCGGCATCACCGCCGGCGCCTCCACGCCCAACAACAAGATCGGCGAGACCATCGCCCAGGTGGCCCGCACCGCGGGGCTGGAGCCGGAGCTGGACGCCGCGCTCAGCTAGCCGCGGCACGCCTCGCCAACACGCGTTCGTCGGGCAGCATCCAGTGGTCGAGCCCCGCCAGCACTCCCGAACGGCGCAACCGCGACATCCCCACCACGCTGGCCCAGCAGGCCACCGCCGCCCGAATCACCGACTCGGGATCGTCACGGTCGGCCTCCTCCTCGACCGCGCGGCTCACCTCGCCCAGCCACTCCGCCACCGCCTCCTGGAGCGCTGGGTCTGCGCCGCCTGCCAACCGGTCTGTCATCAGCTCCGCCAGCGCCGGTTCAGCGGCCGCCAGCGCGGACCACGCCTCGGCGACCGCAGTGCTGCCGACCCTCCCAGCCAGCGCCTCGGCGGTGGAGCGATAACCGGCTGCGGCCACTGCGCCGAGCAGCGCCTCGCGGTCGGGGAAGTGACGGTACGGCGCATTGGCCGAGACCCCGAGCGCCCGGGCCACCTCGCGGATGGAGAGGTCGGCAGGTGCCCTGTGCGCGAGCAGGCGACGGGTCTCCGTCACCAACCGCTCCGGCAGCGAGCCACGGTGGTATGCCATTGTGATACAATAACATCGCTGATGTGTGCACTGTCAACTTCCAGTTGCCCGAGGTTCTCGGCGGGGCAATGTTGACAGTGTCAACCCACCAGGCGAGCCGCTACCGCCGCGATCGTCAGCGGGGCGCACCCCTCCGCCCGGTTGTTGACGATCAGGTAGGCGGGGATGCGCAGCTCGAGGGCGGCCTTGGCCAGGGCCACCAGGTCGGCGCGGAGCGGGGGATTCTCGTCCTGGATGTGGTCGTAGGGCGCGAAGGCGTCCACCGCCTGGGCGTAGCTCCGGCCGGGTCGCAGCAGGGCCCTGGCCACGATGAATGGGGCGGTGATCGCGTCGTGAAGCACCAGTTGCTCGCCGATGGACGGCATCCGGGTCCACGACGAGAAGACGTGCCCCACCCCGTGGGTGCGGAGGACGGCGAAGTACTCGTCGCCCAGGTATTCCGCATTCCGGATCTCGACCGCGTAGGGAGGCCCCACCGGCAGCGCGCCGAAGAAGCGGTCGAGCGCCTGGGCGAACGCGGCGGGCCCGACCCCGGACTTCTTGGCGATCGTCTGGAACTCGAAGATCAACGGCCCGAGGTGGCCGCCGAACTCCGCCTGCATCGGGTCCAGCACTTCTCGCACGAACAGCTCGGCGTTGAGCCAGTCGGGGTTCTGCTCTCCCCAGCGGGCCTTCTCGCGCGGATTGGAGAAGGTGTGGGCGGTGATCCGCTCCCAGACCTTGCTGAGGCAGGGAAACTCCTCCGGCAGCACCGCGGCGTAGTCGTGCAGCGTGCGCGCCGTCGGTGGCCGGTAGAAGAAGGAGTCGATCCCGACCGTGCGGAACAGCGGCCAGCGGGCATACTCCCCCAGCATGGCCGCCGAGGCCCCGGTGGAGGGATACTCGCGGTCGTACACCAGTCCGGTCCAACCCGGATAGGTCCAGCTCGAGGTGCCGAACCGGATCAACTCGGGGAGGCCGCTGGCGAGGCGGGCCACCTCGTCGCGCGAGGGCCAGGTGGGATGCGACATCCGGCCCGGAATCTACCGGCACGCCGCACGCCCGGTCGAGCGGCGGGGTGGGCCGGCCGGTCGGCGTAGATTCCCGGCATGACCATTTGGTCGCTGCTGCTCGCCCTGCTGCACGTGCTCCTGGCGTCCGGCGTGTCGTCGCACATCGTGCTCACCAAGTCCGATGTGCGGTCGGCGATCGGGTGGGCCGGCCTGGTGTGGCTCACTCCGGTGATCGGGTCGGTGCTGTACTTCTTCCTGGGCATCAACGTGGTGCGTCGTGCCGCCGACCGGATGCGGATCGAGCGCGACTTCCACACCGCCGAGCGACGCGCGCTGGGCGGGGCGCTCCCGCCCGTGGAGCGGCGACTCCCGCCGGTGTGGCAGCCGCTGGCCGCCCTCACCGCGCGGGTGAGCAGCGAGCCGCTCACCGAAGGCAACCGGATCACCACGCTGGAGGAAGGCGACGTCGCGTACCCCGCGATGGTCGAGGCGATCAAGGGCGCCCGACACACCGTGGCGATGATGAGCTACATCTTCGATCGCGGCGAGGCGAGCGCCCTGTTCGTCGAGGCGCTGGCGGCTGCGGTGGCGCGCGGGGTGGAGGTCCGGGTGCTCCTCGACGGGGTGGGGGCGCGATACTCGCGCCCCACCATGACCGGAGAGCTGCGGCGCCGCGGCGTCCGGGTGGCGGAGTTCCTGCCGTCGCCGGTGCCCTTTGCGCATCCCTACTTCAACCTCCGCAACCACCGCAAGATCCTCGTGGTGGATGGGGAGGTGGGGTTCACCGGCGGCATGAACATCCGCGACGCCTGCCTGCTCCAGCGGAACCCGCCCTATCCGACGCGCGACGTGCACTTCCGGGTGGAAGGGCCGGTGGTGCGGCAGCTGATGGACGCCTTCGCCTTCGACTGGCGGTTCGTGACCCACGAGGAATTGATCGCCCCCGCGTGGTATCCCCACCTGGAGCCGCGCGGCGAGGTGATCGCCCGCGGGATCGCCGATGGGCCCGACGAGAACGAGGCGGCACTCCTCACCGTGATGCAGGGGGCACTCTCCGAGGCCCGCGAGAGCGTCTGGATCGTCACCCCCTACTTCCTCCCGGAGCCGCCGTTGCTCGACGCCCTCCGCGTGACCGCGATGCGCGGCGTGGACGTCCGCATCCTCGTCCCCCGGCACGGCAACCTCCGGGTGGTCAACTGGGCGATGACCAAGCAGTTCGACCGGGTGCTCGCCGGCGGCTGCCGGGTGGGCCTCACCCGCGAGCCGTTCGACCACACCAAGCTGTTCGTGATTGACGGCACGTGGTCCCTGGTGGGGTCGGCCAACTGGGACCCGCGCTCGCTGCGGCTCAACTTCGAGTACGTGCTCGAATGCTGGTCGGAGCCGTTCGCGCAGGAACTCCTCGCGATCATCGCCCGCAAGGAGGAGGGGGCCCACTACCTGACCATCGCCGAGCTGGCGGCGCGCCCCCTCTGGCAGCGGCTGCGCGACGGCGTGGCGTGGTTGTGGCAGCCGTACCTCTGAAAAGCGAGGGCGCGAGAAGGCGACCGACTCGGGCCTCGTCCCGAACGCAGTGAGGGACCTCTACTCCGTTGACGGGTTCAGAGGTCCCTCGCTGCGCTCGGGACGAGTACCTTCGCCTTCTCGCCTTCTCGCCTTCTCGCCTTCTCGCTTTCTCGCCCTCTCGCGTTGCTACTTCCGCTCGAAATGGAAATCGAGCTCCAGCGCGATCTGGTCGTCCACCGACATCACCACGGCCACGCGCGGCTTGGTGAGCTCGAACTCCGCGAACGTGAAGGTGGTCTTCGCGCTCCCCCGGTAGCCGTCGGCGCCGGCCGTGGCCGTCACCTGCCAGGTGGTGGGTCGGGTGACCCCGCGAATGGTGAGGTTGCCGGTGAGGGTGAGCGCCAGCGCGCCCGTGGTGGGCAGGGTGGCCGGCAATCCCTGGATCCCGGTGACCACCAGCTCGGCCATCGGGTGCTGCTCCGTCTCCAGGGTGCGGCGCTGGATGTAGCCGTCGCGCCGCTCCCGGTCGCTCTTCAGCGTCCGCAGGTCCACCGAGATCTTCGAGCGCGAGGGCACCACCGCCCCGGCATCATCGAGCACGATCTCGCCACTGAGCGCCTTGGTGACGCCGACCGCGTCGTTGGGGAACTCCACCCCGGCCAGCTGCTCGCGCACCCGGTACCGCGCCTCGGAGTTGGCGGCGTTGAGCACCAGGCGGGTTTCGGCGACGGGGATCGCAAGGTCCCTCGCTCCGCTCGGGACGAGGGTGGTGAGCGAGACGAGGGCGGCGAGGGCAAGCATCGAAACTCCCGGTGATCCGGTGGTGATGGTCGATTCTGTTGTAGAGGGTACGAGCGGCGGCGGCAATTGGTTGATCGGCCGCGCCTAGAGGTCGAGCAGTCCCACCAGTCCGCCGAAGCCGTCTTCCACGCGGGGCATTCCCGGCGGTGCGATCCACGGGCCGTTGTCGAGCGCCACGTTGACCCGATAGGTGCCGCTCCCCACCAGGAACCACGCCTCGAAGCGGCCGCGGCCGAGTGACTGCAGCTCCACCGGCTGCCACCCCGTCATCTCGCCCATGAGGCGGGCCCGTGAGCCGCCGGGGAGCACGAATACCACGCGCACCATCTCGGCCGATTCGCGAGTCACTTCGACTCGCTCCGGGATCGCCATCTCCGGGCGGGACCCATCGGGGAGCGCCACCTTGAGCCCGAGCGTGGTGACCCGCGAGCCCCGCAGCCCCAGCACCACGTCGGCCGGCACCCTGGCTGCCGTGAGCACCACGCTGGCCGCCTCGGCCACGGGCAGGGTGGCCTCGACGCGCCACCAGAGCTGGGTCGCGATGTCATCACCGCTGCGGCGTCCGGCCACCGCGTGCAGCGCGACGGTCTCGAAGTCGGCCGCCAGGATCGCCGCGGCATCCACCACCTGCCGCACCCGGCGGCGGAACGGCGAATCGGTGCCGGTCTCCGGCGTGCCCGGATCGAAGAAGACGTCGTCGCGCAGCACCGAGTCGCGCACGATGGTGACATCCACCTGCGACCCGACGCTGAGCGGCCCGATGCTGAGCACGGCGCGACCCCCGCGCCGGCCGAACGAGACCTGCTGGTGCTGCGGGTGGGCAATCCCCTCCGCCAGGTCCACCTGCAGGTCGAGCGGACCGAGGCGCCGTCCCACCGTCACCGCGCCGCTCCACGCCTCCGACCAATCCTCGCGCACGCCGCTGCCCATTTCCAGCAGCGGACCCGCCGCGACGCGCCAGCCGTTGGCGGCCTGCGACAGGCGGACGTCGCCGCGCACCTGCGAGGCGGTGCCGAGGTTGCGATGGTCAATGGTGGCGCCGGCCAGGGCAAACGCGATCGGGCCGAGACGGGTCGCGGCGTCGGCGGCCACGGTGCCCACTGGACCGGCGGAGAACTGATCCACGCGCGCCACGCCTCCGCCGGTCGTGAACGATGCCTGCTGCGCGGTGATGAGCACCGGGCAGAGCACGGTTGCGGCGACCAGCGGAACGTGGCGAGCGATCAACGGCGATCCTCCGGCTGGCGGGCGACCAGCGATGCGGGGTCGATCCGGTCGTACTCGCGATCCGCTGCCTGCCGGCGCGCAAGGTCGACCACCTTGGCCCACGCCCGCTCACTCACGGCACCCCGCGCCACCAGGTCGAGATAGGCACCCAGGGGGAGTGTCAGGGAACGGGTACCCCTCAAGGTACGCAATTCCAGGAGACGTGTGGGTTCGAGACCAGTCTGCAGGGCGGCGGCGGCGGTGGCCAGGTCGCTGGCCGAGGTCTCCCCGCCCAGGGCGGCCCGGGCCCGCCGGAGCGCGGCATGGAGCCGGGTGATGGCGGCGTGGACCCGGTCGGCGGGGATCCCCTTGGCGCCGCCCTCCAGCGCCCGGAGGATGAGCGGCTCGGTGGGGAGCCCCTCGGCCTCGGCCGAATCAATCACCTCGTCGAGGCGGACGGCCACCGACGACGGGAAGCGGTTGGTGAGCCGCTGGTCCACCCCTTCGATGGTGAGGCCGGTGCGCTGGCCGCGACCGGCCAGCGACGTGCCATCCTGCGCAGCCAGCACCGGCGCCAGGCCGGTGACCAGCAGCAGGGCGAGTGCGCCAACGCGGCGGCTCATTCGCCGGGCACCGTGAGGACCGACGTGGGCGACCCGAACTCGTCGAGCACCGGTGCGGCCGAGGCGTCGGCGAGCCACTCGCCCTCGTCGGTGAGATACGCGAAGCGGTAGCGGCCCGGAGGCAGCTTGATGGTGACCTTCCAGCGATCGCGCCCGTCGGGCTCGAGGCGCACGCGATCGGTCTCCCAGTCGGTGAAGTCGCCGACCAGCGAGACGCCACTGCTCGCGGAGTTCTCGAGGGTGAAGGTGACCTCGCCGGCGTGCGCCTGCGACCGCGTGAAGAGCACGGCGGCAGCGGCCACGCCGAGGGTGGTGCCGGCGCCGAGCAGGCGACGACGGCGGGCGCGCCGCTGGCCCAGCCGCCGGGTGCGCTCCGGCAACCCCGCCGCCACCATTGCGGTGGCGCGGAGCCGGTTCACCGCGTCGTGCAGCGGTTCGTCGGGGCGCAGTTCGTCACCAGTCATCGCAGGTCCGCCAGCAGTTCGCGTAGTCGGTCACAGGCGCGCAACACCCGCATCTTGAGCGCGGGCACACCCACGCCGGTGACCTGGGACATCTCCTCGTAACTCAATCCTTCCACGTGCTTCAGCAGGAACGCCTCCCGGGTGGTCGTCGACAACTGCCCCAGCGCCTTGCTGATCTCGTCTCGCCACTCCGTGTCGAGCTCCACGGCGGGTGTGCTCGCCCGCCCGATCACCGCCTCGCCCGCCTCCCCTCCAACGTATCGCCAGAACTGACGCTTCCTGGAGCGGCAACGATTCACCGTGATGCGAAACAGCCACGCCGACGTCTGGTCCGGACGCACGCCGCGGCGGATCGCCCGCTCGGCGCGGAGGAACGTGTCCTGCAGCACTTCGTCGGCATCATCGGCCGATTGCAGGAAGTGCGTCGCGTACCGCATCAGGCCCGGCGCGTACCGGTCCATCAGCTCGGCCAGCGCCGCTGACTCCCCTCGGGCGATCCGCTCGATCAGGGCGGCGTCGTTGGGTGTCACCATCCACAGACCCTGACAGGCGGGGTTCGGTCACGTATTGTCAGGGCGATACCTGTACAGGTGACGGTTTGGCGGTGCCCGGGGTCTCCTCCGTGCCACCCTTCTTGGCGCGCAGGACCACCCCCCTCTCCCCCCGGAGACGACGTCCGCGATGTCTCGTTTCACGACACTTGCCCTGCTGGCCCTCGCCGCCGCGTCCAGCGGCTGCGGCGGGATGGACCCGACCGGCGGTCTCCCGCCGGGCGACGCCCAGCTCGCCGTCCTCAATGCCCTGCCGCCGGGGACGATCGCCGAGCTGCGGCTCGATGATGCGCCGGTGACCCTCCCCGACCTGGGGGCCCGGATCTCCCGGGTGATCCCGGCCGGGAGCCATCGTCTCGAGGCCCGCACCCAAACTGGCACGGTCGTGGCTTCCGCGCACTTCTCGGTGGGCGATGGGGGCCGGCGCACGGCCATCCTCGGCGGTGCCGCCGGGTCGAACGCCGTGACCCTGGTGGTCGGGGCCGACACCGCCTCCGCCCCGGTGGGAGATGCGATCAAGGTCCGCCTGGTCCACACCGTCCAGGGCACTCCGGCGCTGGAGGGGTGGCTCTACCCCGCCGAGGCGGCGCCCGATTCTTCGGCGCGGCTGGTCTCCCCGTTCGGGTACGGCGTCGGCCTCTCCGGGGAGTTCCCCGGGTATGCCGTCCGCGCCCCGGGGGCCTACCGGATCCGGATCACCGACCTGGCCACCGGTCAGGTTCAAGTCGAGTCGCTGCAGTGGTTTGCGGCTGGGCAGGTGTGGAGCGTCGTGCTCACCCGGCGCACCGACGGCGAGCTCGAGCTCCTGGCCATCCGGGAGCTCTGAGCCCCGCCGCGAAACTTCTCCTTGACAGGTTCCGTCTACGCCTGTAACTCTACAGGTGTAGATCAACCCCGGAGCCTGACGTGCCACCGACCCACGAACTCACCGAACTCCAGATCACCCTCCTCCGGCTCCTCTGGGAGCGGGGCGAGGCCTCCGTGGCGGAGGTCTGGGAAGCGCTCCACAAGGAGCGCGGCCTGGCCCAGACCACGGTGGCCACCCTCCTTTCCCGTTTGGAACGTCGCGGCGTCGTCGCCCGTCGTGCCGAGCAGCGGCAGTACCTCTACCGGGCGCTGGTGACCGAGGAAGAGGTGCAGCAATCGATGGTGAGCGAACTCACCGAGCAGCTGTTCCACGGCGACGTGACCGCCCTGGTCAACCACCTGCTCACGGCGCAGGAAGTGGCACCGGGCGACCTCGCCCGGTTGCGCGCGATGATTGACGACGCGGCGGCCCGCGGCAAGGAGGAGCGGTGAACCCGACATTCGCCTCGAGCACCCTGGCGTGGTTGCTCACCTACGCGGTGCACAGCACCGTGCTGCTGGGGATGGCCTGGGTCGTGATGAAGCTGCGGCGCTCCGATCACGCGACCGCCGAGGTGCTCTGGAAGGTGGCGCTCGTGGGCGGGCTGGTGACCGCGACGCTGCAGGGCGTGCTCGACCTGCGTCCTGCCGGCAGCGTGACCCTCGCGCGCGCCACCACTGCACCGACCACCTTCACCGCCGATCCCGACCGCCTGATCGATGCCGGCCAGGCCGAGACCCCGGCCGGCGATCCGCCCGCGCTCTCGTCGAGCGGCGCCGAGGGGACCGGCGCGCCAGCGAGCACGCCGTGGCGGATGCCGTCGTTCCCGACGCTCGTCGCCTTCGCCTGGCTTGCGCTCGCTGCGACGATGGTATTGTGGTATGTCGGCCGCCGGTTGATCCTCGTCGGTCGCCTCGGCGATCGCCGCACGGTGGTGGATGGCGAACTCCCGGCGATCCTGACGCAGCTTTGCCAGGAGACCGGGGTCACGCGTCGCGTCACCCTCACGGCGTCCACGGCGATCTCGTCGCCGGTGGCGCTGGGCCGCGGCGAGATCTGCCTCCCGGCCGCCGTGCAGTCGGAACTCGATTCCGACCAGCAGCGCGCGATGCTGGCGCACGAGCTGGCGCACCTGGTGCGGCGCGATCCCGAGTGGCTGGCATTCGCCTGCCTGATGGAACGCGCCTTCTTCTTCCAGCCGCTCAACCGGCTGGCACGGTCGCGGATGCAGGTGGCGGCCGAGTACCAGGCCGATGCGTGGGCCGCCTCGCGCGCCGGTGGCGTGCCGCTCGCCCGCTGCCTGGTGAAGGTCGCCGAGTGGATCCAGGCCTCGCCGCTCGGCGTGCCGGTGGCCGGCATGGCCGAGGAGCGCTCGCAACTGGCCTCGCGGGTCACCCGACTCCTCGAGTCGAGCGGCCTCGTGTCGCCGGCGCCGCGGCGCTCGGTGGCGTTCCTGTCGGCCGGCGCCGTGGTGGCGATGGTGCTCTTCGCGCCCGGCGTGATGGGTCGTCCGGTGGAGGTGATCGATCCCTCGCAGGAGGTGCTGCACAACAACGGCGTGACCAATGCCGACCTGCTCCTCGACGAGGGGTCGGACCTGCCCACCTCCGGCGACAAGGGGCCCAAGGGTGACAAGGGGCCCAAGGGTTTCCCGGTGGCCGATCCCGCCGCGGCCCCGGATCCCGTGAATCCGGTGGTGTTCGACATGGACACCGAGCGCGGCAAGTCGGCGACCGCGGCCGACACCGCCGTGGTCCGCGCCCTGATTGCCCGGCTCCGCGACGAGGACGCCGAGGTCCGGCGCGCCGCGGCCCATGCGCTGGGACGGATCGGCAACCCGATGGCGATCGCGTCGCTGGTGACCGCCCTCGAGGATGGCGAACCCGAGGTGCAGTCCGCCGCGCTCGACGCGCTCTCCAACTTCGAGCGCGGGGTGCCCGCCGCGCCGATCCGCCGGATGCTGCTTAACCCCGACAGTGACATCCGGCACTCGGCGCTGCACATCCTGGCCCAGCTGCGCGACCGCGAATCGCTCAACACCATCGCCTCGCTGGTGCGCGACAACGATGCCGACGTGCGCCAGACCGCCCTCCAGGCGCTGGGCGAGATCGGCGATCCGTCGGTGAGCGCCGCCATCGTGGGCGCGCTCGGCGACGTGGACGCCGACGTGCGGGAGAGCGCGCTGCAGGCGCTCTCCGAGGTGGGTGGCACGGTGCCCGAGGCGGCGATGCTCAAGGCGCTCCGCGACGTGGATGCCGACGTGCGCGATGCGGCGATCCACCTGGTGGAGGAGCGCCGAATGGTGACCATGGTGCCCGAGCTGATCCGGATGCTCGACGACACCGCCGCCGAGATCCGCGAATGCGCCGCCGAGGCACTCACCGAGCTCCGCACCGAGCAGAGCCACGCCGCGCTGAAGGCCGCGCTCACCCACCGCGATCCTGCGGTGCGCCGGGTGGCGGTGGAGTACTTCGGCGAGGAGGGCGAGTCGTGATGAAGCCCATCGTCGTGCTGGTGGCCACCCTCGGCGTCGGGACCGTGGCCACCGCCACCACCGTGATGACGCTCTCGGCCCCGGCTGCGCCGCAGTCGTTCTCGATCGGCGACTGGGTGGACGAGCGGCCGGGACCCGACTCGGCCCGCGTGGCCGCGCTCTTCGACGCCATGGGCCGCACCGACGCGGTGACCTGCGAGATGCTGAGCGACCAGATCGGCAATTTCTGGTGGGGCGGCGACGAGTGGGGAATCGGCCGGCTGAGCGACGCCCGTCCCGGCGTCCGCGCCGCCAAGGATTCCGTCTCGGGGCGGGTGCGCGACCCCGCGGCGATCCGGCATCTCACCGCAACGCTTTCCAGCGACGACCCCTGCCTCCGCCGCACCGCGGCCCGCATGCTCGGCCGCAGCACCATCACCGACGACGCGCTGGCGCGTTTCTTCGACGATCCGTCGCCGCGGGTGGTCGAGGCGGCGCTGCTGGCCGCCGGGGCGCAGGAACGACCGGCCCTCCGCGGCCGACTCGAATCGCTGCTCGGTTCGCGCACCGAGTCCACGGCCGCCATGGCCGCCTGGGCGCTGGGGCAGCTCGAGATGCGGGAATCGGTGGCCCCGCTGGCCACCGCGCTCGAACGCGGCACGCAGAAGGTCAGGATCCACGCCGCCTGGGCGCTGGGGCAGATCGAGGACGGTCGCGCGGTGGACCCGCTCCGCCGCGTGCTGCGCGACGACGACCCGGCGCTGCGTGTGGTGGCGGTCGAGGCGCTCGGCTACATCGAGGCGCTGAGCAGCGCGGCCGACGTGGAGCGGGTGCTCCGTGAGGACACCGACCGCGCGGTGCGCCTCGCCGCGATCCAGGCGCTGGCCGATATCGAGTCGGTCACCTCGCTCGACGTGCTCGCCAGTGTGCTCGATGGCAACGACGTGGAACTGGCGGTCGCCGCCGCCGAGGCGATTGACAACCTCGACGTGGAGGGGCGTGCCCCCGCCGCGCTGATCCGCGCCGCCGCGTCGCGGGAGCCGCTGCTGCGGCGCGCGGCCGCGATCGCGCTGGCCAACATCGCCGATCCCGCCACGGTGGACGCCCTGATCGGGCTGCTCGCCGACGCTGACGCCGAGGTGCGGCTTGCCGCGGTGGAGGGACTGGGCGAGATCCGCCTGCCCGCCGCCAAGCCGGGCCTGACGCGGGCCCTCACCGATCGCGATCCGGAGGTGCGCCGCGCCGCGGTGGATGCCCTGGCGGAGATCGAGGAGAACTCCTAGGGAGCAGCCGGCGCGACGAACCGCCGCGACACCTGCTCGTACCCGTGCGCCAGCGAAAGCTGGCGCACGTCGCTTCCCGGAAGTCCCACGAACGACAGGTTGCCGCCGGGCAGGCCGTCGCGCCCCATGCCCGATGGCACCGACACCTCGGGAAACCCCAGCCAGTTGCCGTACCCCAGCGCGGTGCGGATGTCGGGCCAGTCGTCCACCGCGCGCGGGGCGGGGAACGGCATCGTGGGGTAGATCATCGCATCGAGCCGGTGCTGCCGGAACGACTGCACGAATTCCACGGTGAGTGCCGCGCGCGAGCGCGCGAACGAGAGGCCGGCCGGATCCGACGCATACGGCTGGGTCAGCATCGCCGCGAGGCCATCCCAGTCGGCGGGCAGCACGTCGTAGAACGCCTGGAACGGGACGTGGCCCCGTCGCACCATCGCGCGCGCATCCACCCCCTGGCGCGCGAAGTACTGCAGCAGGGCGTTCGCCGTCGGCGCCGGGGCGTAAGGATCCGGTCGCACGTCGCCGCGGGCCGCGGCGAGCTCGAGGAACGCCTGCCGGACCGTGGCGCGATCGGCCGGCGGTTCGTAGGGCACCACCTCGGCGCCGGCACTCCGCAGGTCGGCGAGCGCCCGATCGAACAGCGCCACCGATTCCGCCGGCATCTGCGCGCGGGGCACGTGCACCTCCACCACGCCCAGTCTCGCGCCGCGCAGGGCATCGGGATCGAGGCGCGACAGCGCGCCGCGCCGCCACGGCGTGGTGAGGGCGAGCGCGTCGGATGAGTCGGGACCCGCGATGGCGTCGAGCATCAGCGCGGCGTCGGCCACGAAGCGCGACAGCGGGCCGTGGGTGTCGAGGAACGGCCAGGTGGGGATCACGCCGCTCCGTGGCACCAGGCCAAAGGTGGGCTTCACTCCCACCACGCCGGTGAACTGCGCGGGGATCCGGTTCGATCCCCCGTCGTCGGTGCCCAGGGCGGCGAAGGCGATGCCGCAGGCGGCAGCCACCGCCGACCCGGCGCTCGAGCCGCCCGGCGTCCGAACACCCGCGGGGTCGTACGGGTTGGCCACCTGTCCCGACAGCGACGAGGTGCCGTTGCCGCGATAGGCAAAGTCGTCGGCGACCGTCTTGCCCAGGATCACCGCGCCCGCGGCACGAAGCCGGGCCACCTCCACCGCATCGCGCGCGACGGCGTCGGGGAAGAGCGCGGCCCACGCCGTGCTCGACGCGGTGGTGGGCAGGCCGGCCATGTCATAGATCGACTTGGCGAAGAGCGGGGCGCCATCGAGCGGTCCGCGGAGGGCGCCGCGACGGGCGCGGGCATCGGAGGCGCGCGCCTCGTCAAGGGCGGTGTCGGCCAGCAGGTCGGTGCAGTGCAGCCGACGATTCCAGGCGTAGCTCCGCTCGATGGCGCGCGCCGTCACCTCAGCCGCGGTCCACTCGCCGCGGGCGCGACCCGCCTGGAAATCGAGGACGGTGCCGGCCAGCGGGTCGGTGGTCGGATCGGGCCAGCTCGGCAGCGGCATGGCGAAGAGTGCGCTGAGCGCCTGGAGGGCTTCGCGGCGGGTGAGGGACATGCGCGAAGCTTACGGCGATTCCTGCATCAGGGCCACCGCATTCCCCTCGCTGTCCTCCAGCTCCAGCAACCAGACCTCGCGCCCCGCCACCTTGGCGATCATGGCCGGGTCGCGCGGCAGCACCACCCCGTGGGCGCGGAGCCGCTCCGCCGCGGCGTGGATGTCGGCCACCCGCCAGTAGAGCATCGAGCGCGGCGGGTTGGGTCCGCTCGCCGCCGCGGTGCCGATCAACACCCGCACGCCGCCGCAGTCGAAGAAGGCCATCCCCGGCGGCGCCGTGAAGAGGAAGGTGAGCCCCAGCACGTCGCGGTACCACGCGGTGGCGCGGTCGAGGTCATGGGCGAAGAGGGCAACCTGGTGGAGGGCGGACGGGGAGACGGGTTGATTCACGGTGAGGTCCTGATCGTTACGCGTGAAGGGTGAGGCGTGAAGCGGGTGAAGGGGATAGAATACCACGCCTGTCTCAACCGGATGAGGGGTGGCCATGGCACTCCGACG
>CAZNOJ010000067.1:0-14085 GCA_964574665.1 uncultured Gemmatimonadaceae bacterium | reverse complement strand
CGGAAGCCGGGAACCCCCTGCTCCACCGAGGCGGTGCAATGCACCAGCGTGCCTCCGGTGCGCACCAGGCAGGAGCCCTCGGCGAAGGGATTGGCCTTGCGCTCGAGGACCGTGGCGCGGAGCTGGTGGCCGGATCGGCCGTCAGGACGTGTCACGCAGGCGCTCCGCGATGCGGGTGGTGGAGTGTCCGGGAATGGTCGGCACGATCACGACGCGACCGCCGCGGGCCGTGACCTCGGCCCCACCCACGACGTCGGTGGCGGCGTAGTCGCCCCCCTTGACGATCACGTCCGGCTGGAGGACGGCGACAATGCGGGCGGGTGTCGGCTCGTCGAAGAGCACCACGCAGTCAACTGCCCCGATCGCCGCCACCACCCGCGCGCGATCGTCCGCCGCGACGATCGGCCGGGCGGGACCCTTGCCGAGCGTCCGCGCCGACGCATCACTGTTGAGCGCCACGATCAGCGACCCACCCTCGGCGCGCGCCCGCTCCAGCAACTCCACGTGGCCGCGATGCAGCAGGTCGAAGACGCCATTGGTGAAGACCACCGGGGCCGGCGCCCCGGCGCGCCAGGTTGCGGCCTCCGCCTGGGACATCACCTTGTGGCGGGTGTCGGGGTTCAGAGTTCTTCCTCGGCAGACGGCCTGAAGGTGATCACCTTGGGGCCGAGCAACGGCAGCTCGACCGTCGCCCGGTACTCGGCACGCACCTCGATGCGCGGCGGCTCGGCGAGCCGCCGGAGGGTGAGGCGCTTGGCCTCCGGCGGCAGCCGGAGCGAGTCGGCGCGCGCGGTGAGTCGCGCCACGATCGCCGAGTCGGTGAGGGACTCGTGCACCGACAGCACGGTTCGCATCTCATCGCGGTACTGCTGGAACGCGAACCACGGGCGCCCGAAGGCGATGGCCACGTAGATGAAGGCCGCGAGCAGCACCAGCGTGAAGAGGCAGCCGATATTGCCGCGCCCCTGCCGACCCTCCGAGCGGATCACCATTGGGACTGTGCCTCCTCCACCAGCCGGTTGCGGAGCAGTTCGAGGGCGTCGCGTCGTCCGGTCGCCTCGCGGCCGGGATCATACTGGGCATCCACCGAGAACGAGCGGGAGCGCAGCAGGTTGCGCCCGGAAGCCCGCTCCGTCATCTCGATCTCCACGCGGAGCTGGAGCAGGCGCTTGCTCACTTCCACCTCGGCCGCCCGTCCGGGTGCGCCCTGTCCGGTGCCGCGGTACCCCACCGGCTGGTCCGGCTCGTAGACCGTGACGGTGCCGCGCACCACCACGTCCGCCTGCGCCTCGGTGCTGCCGCGGAGCCCGAGTCGTTGCTCCACCGCCTCGCGCACCGCACGATTGACCTCCTGCGCCACGGTCGGGTCGGCGGTGCGATTCTCGAACGGGAGCACGGCCACCGTGCGCAGCTCGCGGGGGAGCCCGCCACCCGCGAAGCCGTAGCTGCATCCCGAGACGAGGAGCAGGGCGAGGGCCAGGCTAGGGCGCATGGTCGGGCCGCCGCCAGGTGTCGGTCGGGAGGGAATCGATCACGCGGTGATCATACCAGTTCAGCTCCAGTCGGGTGCGCGGCGACGGGACGTCGAGTTGGGAATAGCTCGGTCGCCCGAGGGCATCGTAGCGGGTGTAGACCCTGCCGACCCGGATCCCACCGGTCCGCACGTCGGTGACCATCTCGTGGCGCCCATTGCGGACCATCACGTATTCCGTGGTGTCGGTGCCGTGCGTGAAGCGCCACGCCACGGTGCCCGGGGCCGCGTAGCCCTCCACCCCGCCCCGCGGGACGGGCACGCGCGCCGAGCCCACCAGCGCCCACAGGAGCGGGTAGCTCGGGAACAGCTCGCGCGCGTCCTCCTCGGGGTCGGCCCAGAGGGCGCTGTCACCCACGATCACC
Source organism: uncultured Gemmatimonadaceae bacterium (assembly GCA_964574665.1). Taxonomy (GTDB): domain Bacteria; phylum Gemmatimonadota; class Gemmatimonadetes; order Gemmatimonadales; family GWC2-71-9; genus Palsa-1233. The sequence continues at coordinate 12,189 of CAZNOJ010000067.1, read as the reverse complement.
ATCGCGCCGCTGCCACTGCCGAGGGGCCCGCGGAAGTCCACCCGAAGCGAGTCGCCGTGCCACAGCAGCACGCTGCCGCGGCCGGGCACCGTCTGCCGTCCCGAGTAGCGCCACCGGAAGCGCATGCGCATCGGCGGCTCGACGCCCGTGGCCATGGCCCACGTGCTGGCGCTGTCCGGCGGGACCGGCGCGAGCGGGGCCGGCATTTCGGGTCCCGGCAGCCCGGCACACCCGGTGAGAAGCAGCAAGACGGCCGCGGCGCGGAACATTGCCCCAAAGGTGGCCGACTGCCGGGCGCGACTCAAGGCGCCGTGCCGCGCTGGATGGAGCGAATCACGTCGCCCTGGACCACCCGCATCAGCGCCGACGCCCCGCCCGTCACCCGGCCGAAGATCGTGTAGCCGCCGTCGAGGTGGGGCTGCGGGGAGAGGTTGATGAACCACTGCGATCCGCCGGTGTCCGGGCCCGACAGGGCCATGCCGAGCATGGGCCCGACGTAGCGCTGGCGGTTGATCTCGTCACGGATCGCCCAGCCCGGGCCGCCACTGCCGGTGCCGGTCGGGTCGCCGTCCTGGACCACGAAGTTGGGCACCACGCGATGCCACCGCGAGTTGTCGAAATAGCGGCGATCCACCAGCCGGAGGAAGTTCGCGACCGTGAGCGGTGCTTCGCGCGGGAGCAGCTCCACCTCGATCCGGCCCCGGCCTTCCACGTCCATCACCACGCGCGGGTTCTCCCGCGCCAGCAGGAACCGGGCGGCGAGTTCGCGATAGTCCTGCAGGGTCCGGCCCGTCTCGATCGGGGCGACCCCGCCCCAGCGGGCGGAGAGTGGCGCGAACCCGCGGAGCGCGATGCCGCGCAGCACGGGATCGTCCGGTCGCTCGAGCCAGCTGCGACGGCCGGGCGTGGTGAGACGCGACAGGAAGGCGCGGTCACCGCGCGACAGCCGGATCAGGGCGTTGAGGGCGGCCTCGCGGAGCTCGCCGTCCTGCCCCTGCCAGGCGGTGGTGAGGAGGTCGAGTGTGGCGTCGGTGGCAGAATCGCTCAGGATCGGGAGGGCAGCGCGGCGGAGCGCGGGCTCCCCGGACGTCCAGGCGCGTTCCGCGGCCGCCGCCAGATCCGCGTCGCCGCGGCCCGCACTGGCTCGCCACGCCGACAGCGCCGCGGCGCGCACACGCGCATCGGCATCGCGCTCGGCGGCCTGGAACCGGCCGGGGTCGGCCCCCCGCACGGTTCCCCACCCTTCGAGGGCGACCATGCGATCGAAGGGAGACGGAGACCCCAGCCACTGGTCCGCGCGCGGGCGGAATGCCGCGGTATCCAGGCGCGCGATGCCGAGCAGTGCCGCCCGCCGCACGCCCCAGGCCTCGTTGCCGGCATCGAATGCCGCCGCCAGGGCGACCGCGGCATCGTGCCCCCCGGCCTGCACCAGCGCGCCGGCCGCAGCCACCCGCACGTTGCGGTCGGCGTCACGCAGCAGCCGCGCGATTGCCGCCGAGGTGGCCGAGTCGCGGTGCGAGGCCAGCGCGCCGAGGGCATTGATCCGCACGCCGGCCGATTCGTCATCGAGCAGCCGGGTCAGTTCGGTGCGCACGTGGTCGGGCGACAGTCCCGCGGTGTCCGCGAATCGTCGCGTGAGCGATCGGGCGGCGACTTCGCGGACCAGTGCCGACCGGTCGCGGACGGCGGTGAGCATGGCCTCGGCTGCGCGAGGCGTGCCGAGGCGTCCCAGCGCATAGTGCGCCCGCCAGCGCAGGTCGAGTGCGGTATCGCGGGCGAAGGGCAGGATGGCCTCCACGGGCGCCGCCCCACCGAGCCGCCACGATTCGAGGATCGCGGCGCCCCGCATGCCGTCGCGCCGCTCGAGGCGGAGGTCACCGCTGCCACCGATCACGTCGGCGACCAGGCGTGCCGCGTCGTCGCCACCGGTGCGCACCAGGGCGGTCGCGGCTTCCTGCAACGCGGCCGCCGGGAGGGAGTCCGGGAGCCGCAGCCGCTCGAGGATCGGGGCGACACCGGCAGGCGACTTGAGCAGGCCCAGCGCAAAGAACGCGTCGGCCACGACGGATCCGTCGCGGTCCCGCAACCGGGGAACCAGCAGTTCCACCCCGCGCGGGTCGCCGATCCGCCCCACCGCCACGACGGCGGTGCGGCGCACGCCCACGTCGGGATGCTCCAGCGCCGGGCCGAGCACGGCGAGGTCGAGCACGCGGCGGTCCTCGGCTGCCAGGATCGGCGCCAGCGCCTCGACGATCGCGGGATCCTGGGCCGCCAAGGTCGTCGCCAGCGGCGCCAGCAGCACCAGGAGCGCGGGGGTGAATCGTCGCAGCGTCATGTGAGTCGCACCGGGTCGGGGATGGGATCCAGGCGATCGGCCACGGCCTGGGGGAGTCGGGAGAAGTTGAAGTCGCGGTCGAGCACCAGGAGGGCGGTGACCGCCGTGGCGAGCAGCTCGTCGGTCTCGTCGTGTTCCACGGCGTAGCCGAAGCCGATGCGCCGCGAGGCGCGCTCACGGATCCAGGTGCGCACGCGGATCGGGTCGTCGTATCGGGCAGCACGCCGGTAGCGGATGGACAGGTCGGAGACGGCCAGCCGCAGCCCGAGGGCCTCCAGCTCCCGGTATGACACGCCGGTGGTGCGCAACAGCTCGGTGCGGCCCACGTCGAGCCAGACCAGGTAGCGGGCGTGGTAGACCACCCCCATCTGGTCGGTCTCGGAGTAGTCCACCCGCCGTCGGGTCACCCCCACCAACGGGTGGTGAGTTGCCTCGGTCCGGTTCATCCGACACCTTTCGCGCCGTGATCGCCTCGCGGCTGCTGGTCGTTGCTGATGCCCACCTCGGCGCCGCTCCCGGAGCGGACGAGGAGGCGCTCCTCGATTTCCTCGATGAAGTGCCCCGACCCGGCGATGCCGTGCTGCTGGCCGGCGACCTCTTCGACTACTGGTTCTCCTACCGGCGCCTGATCCCGCGGCGCAACTTCCGGGTTGCCGCCGCGCTGGCCCACCTGGGCCGGCGCCTTCCCGTGGCGATGGTGGGCGGCAACCACGACCGCTGGGGCGACTCCTTCTGGCGCGACGACGCCGGGATCACCTTCGACCCGCACCAGCTGCGGCTCGAGGTCGGCGGTCGCCAGCTCCTCGCGATCCACGGCGACGGCCTCCACGAAGAACGCCCCGGCGCGGCGTGGATGCACAGGGCGACGTCGTCGCGCCCTGTGATTGCCGCGTACCGACTCCTCCATCCCGACCTCGGCTTCTGGATCGCCGACCGTCTCGGCAACAACCTCGACTACGGCGTGGCGCATCCCGAGGCGGTGCTCGCGGCGGCCGCGCGCCAGCAGGAGTGGGCGCGCCGACAACTCGGCGCCGATCCCTCGCTGGCGGCCGTGGTCATGGGTCACACCCATCACCCTGCCGCAATTGCCGTGGAGCCGGGTCGCTGGTACCTCAATCCCGGTGCCTGGCTGGATGGCCACCGTTATGCCACCTTCGACGCCGACGGCGCCACCCTGCTCCAATATCGCTAGCCCCGCCCCGCGGGGGCGTCCAGGGCCACCAACTCCACTTCCTGCAGCGTCCGACCGGTGAACACCCGCCCGATCCGGGCGAAGCGCGCCACATCGTCGGTCGCCGCCCAGCGGTGTGGCGCCTCGAAGCCCGGCGCCGCGTGGCGTATCCCCGCGGCCAGGAGCACCTCCTCCAGCTCGCGCGCGGTTTCGGCGGCCGAATCAATCAGTGCGACGGTGTCGCCCATCAATTCGGCGAGCAGCGGCTTGAGCACCGGGTAGTGGGTGCAGCCCAGCACGAGGGCCTCCACGCCTGCGGCGCGCAGCGGCTGGAGGTACTCCTCGGCCACGAGGCGCGTGGCCGGGTGGTCGAGCCATCCCTCTTCCACCAGCGGCACCAGGAGCGGACACGCCTGCTCCACCACCTGGAGTCTCGGCGCGAGGGCGAGCAGCGCCTTGCGATACGCCCCGGAGGCAATGGTGCCGCTGGTGCCGATCACCCCGACCGCGCGGCGGCCGGGTGCCCGGAGCGCCGCGCGCACGCCCGGCTCGATGACGCCGAGCACGGGCACGGGTGACAGCGCCCGGAGGTGTCCCAGCGCGTGCGCGGTGGCGGTGTTGCAGGCGACGACCACGGCCTTCACCCGCTGAGCCAGCAACCAGTCGAGGATCTCCGTGGCGTAGCGCTGCACCGTCTCCGGGGACTTGGGTCCGTAGGGTACCCGTGCCGTGTCGCCGAGGTAGATGGTCGGTTCGTCGGGCATCCGCTCGTAGATGGCGCGCGCCACCGTGAGCCCGCCGATGCCGGAGTCGAAGATCCCGATCGGGGAGGGATTCACCGCGGCAGCGGCAGCCGGAGGCCGAGGCCGGTGCGCCCGTCAGGCAGCGACCGCGCCTGGAGGTCGCCCGGGAAGTCGAAGAGGTTGGCCGACACGAACGCCTCGAGGCCGCTGAGCAGGTGGTTCATCCCGAGCAGCACGAACCAGTCCTGCCGTTCCTGGCGCTTCTCCTCGAGCCGCACCGATCCGGTGCGCTCGAGGTAGCCCGCTTCGGCATGTGCCTTGAGCGCCATCCCGAGGGCGACGCCCTCGAAGGCAAGGAACAGTCCGCCGGTGAGCTTGCGATCGAGCGCCGCCTGTCCCCACCCCGGCAGCAGCATGGAGCGCAGCATGTAGTTGAACGGCGAGGGCCGCGGCGCATCGGGCGAGGCCAGGCGCACCGGCGGGACCGGCTGTTGGGCGCCGGCCGTCCCCGGGGCCACGAGCAGCGCGACCGCGAGTCCGATGCCGGTGCGGCGACCCACGGCGGCGGTCATCCTCACCCGCGCAACGCGGCGACCAGCTCGATCTCCACCAGCACGTCGCGGGGCAACCCCGCGGCGGCCACGGTGGACCGTGCTGGTCGGTGCTCGCCCATGTGGCGCGCATAGACCTCGTTCATCGCCGCGAAGTCGTCCATCGTGCGCAGGAACACGGTGGTCTTCACCACGTCGGTGAACTGCAGCCCCGCCGCGGAGAGCACGGCACCGAGGTTGGCGAACACCCGTTCGGTCTGCTCGGCCACCGCACCGGGCACCACCTGCATGGTGGCCGGATCGAGCGCGATCTGGCCCGCCGTGAACAGGAAGCCGTTGGCGGCCACGGCCTGGGCGTAGGGGCCGATCGCCTTGGGAGCGTTGTCGGTGGAGAAGATCTGCACGGCGGCCTCAGCGAGAGGGCGGAAGGACGGGCAAGCGACCTCGGAAGCTAATCACCGCGCCGGAGCCGCCGGCCAGAAGAGGCGGAGCGCGTTGCGGCTGGTCGCCGCGGCGAGGGCCTCGACCGGCTCGTCGCGGATGGCGGCCAGTGCGGCGAGGGTGGCCGGCAGGAAGGCGGGTTCGTTGCGCCGCCCGCGGTGGGGCACCGGCGCCAGATAGGGCGCATCGGTTTCCACGAGGAGGCGGTCGCTCGGCACCGCGCGCACCGTCTCGTGGTCGTGCCAGCGCCGGAACGAGACCATGCCGCTGAAGGAGAAGTACCAGCCGCTGGCGAGGCCGGCCTCGCGGAGCGCGGGGCCGCTGGAGAAGGAATGGAGCACCACGGTGGCCGCGGGCACCCGGTGCAGGATCGCCACCACGTCGTCGTCGGCCTCCCGGGCGTGGATGACCACCGGCAGGCCGGCCTCCGATGCCAGCGTCAGCTGCTCCGCAAACGCGTGTCGCTGCACGTCGCGCGGGGAGTGATCGTAGTGGTAGTCGAGGCCGATCTCGCCGGCTGCCTGGCAGGCGCCGCCTTGCCAGAGCCGGGCCAGCCGCTCGGCCAGCGGGGGCGACCACGCGGAGGCGTCGTGCGGGTGACAGCCGGTGGTGAAGCCGAGTTCCGGGTGGGAGGCCGTCCAGGCACGAGTCGCCTCGACCCGTGCCTGGTCGCTCTCCACCACCAGCGCGCGGGTGACCCCGGCGGCGCGCATCCGCCCCACCACCTCGTCCCGGTCGTCGGCGAAGGCCGGGTCGCCGAGGTGGCAGTGGGTGTCGATCACGCCGCGCTCAGGCCGGCTGCGGCGCGTCCCGCCGGGTGCGGGGCGCCGCCGGGGGGGCCTTGCCGCCGCGCAGCCCCGGCCAGCGATCCTCGATCAGCAGCAGCACCGGGCCCGCGATGTAGATCGACGAGAAGGTGCCGGTGAAGACGCCGAAGAACATGATCAGGGCGAAGGGCCGGATCACGTCGCCGCCGAAGATGGCGATCGGGAGCAGCGTCGCCAGGCCGGTGATGTTGGTCAGGATCGTCCGCGGCAGCGTCTCGTTGACGGCCTTGTTGAGGATCCAGGGCAGCGACTCCTTGGGGTACTTGTGCAGGTCCTCGCGGACGCGGTCGAAGATCACGATGGTGTCGTTGAGCGAATAGCCCACCATCGAGAGGATGGCGGCGACCGCCACCAGCCCGACCTCGAGGTCCATCAGCGCGATGAAGCAGATCGTGAGCAGGATGTCGTGGGCCGTGGCCACCACGCAGGCCACGCCGAAGCGCCACTCGAAGCGGTAGGCCAGGTAGGCCAGCACCGCCACGAACGAGAGCAGGATCGCGAAGAACGCCTTGGTGCGGAGCTCGCCGCCCACCTTGGGTCCCACCGATTCGCGCTTGGCAACGTGCCAGTTGCCCTCGCCCAGGATGCCGTCCACCGCCGCCGACACGACCGCGGTGGTCTGCTCGGTGTTGTCGGCGTCGGCGCCCGCCACCGCGGTGCGGGCCCGGACCACGTACTCGGTCTCCGAGTAGGGGGTGATCTCGGAGCCCTCGAGCCCCTGGGCCGCGAGCGCGTCGCGGAGCGCGGCCGTCTCCAGGGCGTTGCCGTGGGTGTCGATGCGGACCATCGTGCCGCCGGTGAACTCGATCGACTCGTTGAGGCCGCGCGTCAGCACGGCGACCAGGCCGATGGCCAGCAGCACGCCGGTGATGACGAAGGCCTTCCGGCGGTAGCCCAGGAAGTCGTAGTTGGTGTTGGCGAAGATGCGAATCATGGGACCGTCAGATGCTCAGGGTGGTGGCCGCAGGGTCGCGGCGCTCGAGCCAGATCATGAACAGCGTCCGGGTCACGAAGATGGCGGTGAACATCGAGGCGATCACGCCGAGGATGAGGGTGATCGCGAAGCCGCGCACCGGCCCGGTGCCGAACTGGAACAGGAACAGCGCGGTGAGGACCATCGTGACGTTGGAGTCCACGATGGCGCTCATGGCGTGCTTGAAGCCCTCGCCCACCGCGAGCCGGACGGTCTTGCCGCCCTGCAGCTCCTCGCGGATGCGCTCGAAGATCAGCACGTTGGCGTCCACGGCCATGCCGATCGAGAGCACCAGGCCGGCCAGGCCCGGCAGGGTGAGGGTGGCCTCGATCGCCGAGAGGCCGGCCAGCGTGAAGAGCAGGTAGAGCGACAGCGCCACGATGGCGAGCACGCCCGCGAGGCGGTAGTAGCCGATCATGATCACGATCACCAGCACGGTGCCGACCAGCCCGGCGAGGATGCCGCCGCGGATCGAGTCCTCGCCCAGCGAGGCGCCGATCTCGCGCTGCTCGACGATCTTGAGCGGGATGGGCAGCGCCCCGGCGTTGAGGGTGAGCGCCAGGTCCTGCGCCTCCTGGATGGTGCGGCCGGCGAGGGTGATCTGGCCGGTGCGATCGATCCGGTTCTGGATGATCGGCGGGCGGCCCTGCACGAAGTCGTCGAGCAGGATCGCCATGTAGTCGCCGGTGTGCTGCGCCGTCTGGGCGCCGAAGCGGCGGGCCCCGGCCCGGTCGAGGGTGAACATCACGACCGGCTGGTTGGTCATCTGGTCGATCTGCGGCACCGCCGACTCCAGCCGGTCGCCGGTGATGATGGCCTCGTCTTCCAGCACGTACAGCAGCCGGACCTGTTCGGTGCCCAGCACCTCGGGAACCCGTCCCCACCGGAAGCGGAGGCCGCGCGGCAGCAGGCGGGCCACCTCGGGGAGCCGGAGCAGCGAGTCCACCCGCACGTACGCGGCTTCACGCACGCCGTACTCGCCCGGCATGCCCTGCAGTCCGTACGCCGAGGAGGGCGCGATCAGCGCCTGGAGGATCGGGCCACCCACCGGGCCGGCCGGGGCGGCAGCCCCGGTGTCGGCCGGAGTGCTGTCGCCCGGTGCCCCGAGCGAGTCGCCGCGACCCGAATCACCGGCCGTGCCGGTCAGCAGCTCCGTGACGCGCGACGGCGTGGTCGGGGCGTCGCCGATCGGCGCCACGCCGAGCTGGGCCAGGGCGCGGTCCATGGCCGGGAGCACGTTGGCCAGCGCGTTGGTCTCGTCGGTGATCGCGAACTCGAGCTTGGCCGCCCGGTTGACGATGTTGCGGGCGCGGACCGGATCGGTGACCCCGGCCAGCTCGACGACGATCCGTTCGCTGCCGACCTTCTGGATCACCGGCTCGGTGACGCCGAACTCGTCGATGCGCTTGCGGAGCACCGTGAGGGCGAGGTCGATGTCGCGGGCCTTGTCGCTGGAGACCTGGTTGGTCTCGTCGAGCTCCAGGCCGAGGTGCATGCCGCCCTGCAGGTCGAGGCCCAGCTTGAGCGGGACGCGGGTGACCACCGTGTCGCGCACCGCGCCGTCGGCCCCCTGCTCGCGGACGGTGATGTCGCGCGGGAAGAGGTAGAACAGCGAGGTCGCCACCGCGACGGCGATCAGGATCAGGCGATTGCGGATCGTTGCGAACATCGTCACTCGGGCGCCCTGGAGGGCGCATTGAGGGTCCCGGCCCCTGCCAGCGCGCGTCGCGCCGCGGTGCCGTCGCGCTCCAACTGCTCCTGGAGCGCTGCCACGCCGTCGAACCGTCGGATCGCGCGCAACCATGCGACCCAGTCGATCCGGATCCGGCGATCATACAGGTCTCCCTCGAACCCGAAGAGGTGGACCTCAAGCAGCCGCCGCCCGTCGTCGAACGTGGGGCGGTGTCCCTGGTTCATCATGCCGCCGAAGGTGCCCAGCGGCGTCTCGACCCGCACCGCGTAGACCCCGTCGGGCGGCAGCAGCTTCTCCGCCGGGATCGCGAGGTTGGCGGTCGGGAAGCCGATCGCGCGGCCCCGCGCCGCCCCACGCTCCACCGCGGCCGACACGGTGTAGCGCCGCCCCAGCATGCCGGCGGCCCCGTCGAGGTCGCCCCCGGCCACCGCGCGCCGGATCGCCGACGACGACACCGGCATTCCCATCCCCGCCACGACTTCCTGCACCACGTCCACCGTGAAGCCGCGCGCCGCGCCCATCGCCCGCAGCATGCCCACCCCGCCCCGGCGCCCGCGGCCGAAGCCGTGGTCGTGCCCGATCACCAGCTCGCGCATGTCGCAGCCCGCCAGCAGCACCTGCTCCACGAACTCCTCCGGCTCCAGCGCCGCCATGGCCCGGTCGAAGCGCAGCACCACCACCCGATCGAGCTCGCACGTGGCCAGCGCCTCCAGCCGCTCGAGGGCGGTGGTGAGTCGCGCCGGCGCCACGGCGGGGTTGACCACCGCCAGTGGGTGCGGCTCGAACGTCACCAGCACGCTGCTGCAGCCCAGGCGTCGCGCGCGACGGGTCACCTCCGCGAGCACCGCCCGATGGCCCGGGTGGACCCCGTCGAAGGTGCCCACCGTGACCACGCTGCCCTGGCCGCCCGGTACCAGGCGGCTCATGCCGCGGGCTCCAGCACCACCACCGGCTGCCACCGTTCCCCGCGCGCCTCGGCCACGGCCACCAGGCTGCCATCGGCGGCCACGAGGGCCACTTCCTCCGCGCCACCGTCCCGCCGCGCGATGCTGCGGCCGAACCCCACCTCGCGTCGCGCCGCCTCGTCGAGCAGCAGCCGCGAGAGGTCGGGCACCATCGCCAGCGGAGAGCGCACCGCGTCGCGCGTCACCTCCTGGGGCCCGATCGCATCGGCGACCCGGAATGAACCGATCGCCTCCCGCCGCAGGGCGCTGCAGTGCGCGGGGAGCCCGATCGCGGCCCCGAGGTCGCGGGCCAGCGCCCGCAGGTACGTCCCCTTGCCCACCGTGGCGCGCAGGCGCAGGCGGGGCGGCGCCCACTCGATGCAGTCCAACGCGTGCACCAGCACCCTCACCTCCGGCAGTTCCACGGCCCTGCCCTGTCGGGCCAGCTGGTGGCTGCGGCGTCCGGCGACGTGCTTGGCCGAATAGGCCGGCGGCCGCTGCCACAGCGGACCCACGAATCGGGCCAGCTGCGCATCCATCTCCGCCCGCGTGGGCCAGCTCGCCGGTTCCTGCTCCGCGAGGACGGCACCGGTGCCGTCGTCGGTGTCGGTGCCGATCCCGAAGTGCACGTCGGCGTCATACACCTTGCGGGCGGCCTCCGCGAAGCGCGCCAGGCGGGTGGCCCGTCCCACCAGCACCACGAGCAACCCGGTCGCAAACGGATCCAGGGTGCCGGCGTGGCCCACGGCCCGCAATCCCAGCTGCCGCCGCACCACCGCCACCACATCGTGCGAGGTCCAGCCGGCCGGCTTGTCAATGAGCAGTCCCCCGTTCAGGGGGCGTCCTCGTCGTTCCCGAGCCCGGCCAGCAGCTCGTCGATCCTGCGGGCGTGTTCCAGCCCCTGGTCGCGCACGAACCGCAGTTCCGGCACGGTGCGGGTGGTGAGCGACTGGGCCACCAGCCGACGCAGGAACCCCGCAGCGCTCCGCAGCCCCTCGAGCGCGGCGTCGCGCGAGGCGTCGTCCTCGCCGTGCGGCACCACGCGCACCGTCGCCACCGACAGGTCGCGGGTCACCTCGACGCTGCTCACCGTCACCATCCCCACCCGGGGATCGCGCAGCTCGCCCTGCACCAGCGCCTCGGCCAGCACCGTCCGGATCGCCTCCGCCACCTGTTCCGGCCGGCGCGATGCGCCCTTGCCTGCCATCGCTACTCCTGCTGCTGCGCCGACGACGCCGCCAGCGTCCGCTTGATCTCGTCGGTGCGGAACGCCTCGATCCGGTCGCCGACCTTGAGGTCGTTGAAGTTCTCGATCGCGATGCCGCACTCCAGCCCCTCGCGCACCTCGCGGACATCGTCCTTGAAGCGCTTCAGCGAGGCGAAGTCGCCGGTGTAGACCGGGGTGCCGTCGCGCACCACGCGCGCCCGGGCGGTCCGCTGGATGATGCCGTTGGTGACCCGGCACCCGGCGATGGTTCCCACCTTGCTCACCTTGAACAGCTCCAGCACCTCGGCCTCGCCGAGGACCACTTCCTTCTCCTCGGGCTTGAGCAGGCCCTCGAGGGCGTTGCGGACGTCCTCCACCGCCTCGTAGATGATGCGGTAGGTGCGCACGTCCACGCCCTCGCGCTCGGCCGCGTGGCGCGCGTTGGCGTCGGGCCGCACGTGGAAGCCGAGGATGATCGCGCCGGAGGCCTTGGCGAGCAGCACGTCGCTCTCGCTGATGGCCCCGACGCCGCGGAGCACGATGTCCACGCGGACCTCGTCGGTGCCGAGCTGCGCCAGCGCGTCGGCGAGCGCCTCGGCCGGGCCGCCCTGGTCGGCCTTGATGATGATCGGCAGCTGGGTGACCGCCCCCTCCTTGAGCGCCCGCGAGATGTCCTCGAGGGTGCCGCCGCGCGCCGAGCGCCGGTTCTGCGCCTCGCGCTCGAGGCGCTGGCGCTTCTGGGCGATGTCGCGGGCCTCGGCCGCATCGGCCACGGCCAGGAAGGTGTCGCCCGCCGACGGCACGCCCTCGAAGCCAAGGATCTGCACCGGAATCGAGGGACCCGCCTCCTTGACGTTCTTGCCGCGCTCGTCGAAGAGCGCGCGCACCCGCCCGGAGAACTTGCCGCAGATGAAGTTGTCGCCCATGCGCAGCGTGCCGCGCTGCACCAGCACGGTGGCCAGCGGCCCCTTGCCCGGGTCGAGGGTCGCCTCCAGCACGGTGCCGTGGGCGCGCGCCTCGGGGTTGGCGGTGAGCTCCAGCACCTCCGCCTGCAGCAGCACCTGCTCCAGCAGCTCGGGGACGCCGGCGCCGGTCTTGGCGGAGATCGGGGCATGCAGCACGGTGCCGCCGAACTCCTCCAGCACCACGCTGTGCTGCAGCAGCTCCTGCTTGACCTTGGCGACATTGGCGGCGGGGAGGTCGATCTTGTTGATCGCCACCACCATCGGCACCCCGGCATTCTTGGCGTGCGAGATCGCCTCGATCGTCTGCGGCATCACCTGGTCGTCGGCGGCCACCACCAG
>CAZNOJ010000066.1:0-14223 GCA_964574665.1 uncultured Gemmatimonadaceae bacterium | reverse complement strand
GCAGTCCATCGCCGTGTTGCCCACGCCGATGATCAGCACCCGCGGCTCGATCCGCGTCACGTGGCCGAAGTGGATGTTGGCGAGCCACTCGATCCCGATGTGCACCTGCTCCGGCGCGTCCCAACGGCCCGGCAGGTCGAGCTCCTTCCCCTTGGGGGCGCCGCTCCCCACGAACACGGCGTCGTACCCCTCCTCGAGCAGCGCCTTGAGCGAGTCGATGGGGGTGTTGTAGCGCATCTCGGCGCCCATCCGGATCACGTAGTCGCATTCCTCGTCGAGCACCTCGGCGGGGAGGCGGAAGGCGGGGATGTTGATGCGCATCAGCCCGCCGGGCGCCGGGTTCCGGTCGAAGATCGTGACGTGATAGCCGAGGGGGAGGAGGTCGTTGGCCACGGGGAGCGAGGCGGGGCCGGCCCCGACGCAGGCGATGCGCTTGCCGTTCTTGTGCGGCGGGGCCTGGGGCAACCGATCGGTGATGTCGCCGCGATGGTCGGCGGCCACCCGCTTGAGGCGGCAGATCGCCACCGGCTTCTCGTCCACCCGCCCGCGTCGGCACGCCGGCTCGCAGGGACGGTCGCAGGTGCGGCCGAGGATCCCCGGGAAGACGTTGGATTCGCGGTTGAGGAGGTACGAGTCGTCGTAGCGTCCCTGGGCGATCAGGCGCAGGTAGCCCGGGACGTTGGTGTGAGCCGGACAGGCCCACTGGCAGTCCACGACCTTGTGGTAGTAGTCGGGACGGGAGACGTCGGTCGCCGCCACGGAGTGCCGCCTTCCGGACGAAGGGGTCAGACGGACACCTCTAAGGTAGCGGCGACCGGAACCGGGGCCAGTCGAGGGTGTCCGGGCGGCCCGATCCACGATAGCTTCAGGCGTTCCCAGCCACATGCTTCCTCCCCCGGAGGACCGGCCCCTGCCGCTTCCCGACCGCCTCGCCCAGGACCCTTCGGCCCGCGGTGCCCAGTGAGCGTCGAACGCCTCAGGGCCAGCCTGGCCGACCGCTACCGAATCGAACGGGAGCTGGGGCAAGGTGGCATGGCCACCGTGTACCTGGCCCACGACCTTCGCCACGACCGCCAGGTCGCCATCAAGGTGCTCCACGCCGACCTCGGCGCGGCACTCGGTCCAGAGCGCTTCCTCTCCGAGATCCGCACGACGGCGCGGCTGCAGCATCCGCACATCCTGCCGCTGCTCGATTCGGGGGAGGCCAACGGCCTCCTCTACTACGTCATGCCCCTCGTCACGGGCGAGACGCTCCGCGCACGGCTCGAGCGCGAGCGGCAGCTCCCGGTCGACGACGCCGTGCGGACCGCCCGCGAGGTGGCCGACGCGCTGCACTACGCGCACGGGCACGGGGTGATCCACCGCGACATCAAGCCGGAGTACATCCTGCTGCAGGGTGGCCACGCCCTGGTGGCCGACTTCGGCATTGCACTCGCGGTGCAGCAGGCCGGCGGCCAGCGGATGACCCAGACCGGCCTCTCGCTCGGCACGCCGCAGTACATGAGTCCCGAGCAGGCGATGGGCGAGCGCACCATCGACGCGCGGAGCGACATCTACGCCCTCGCGGCGGTGACCTACGAGATGCTGGTGGGCGAGCCGCCGTTCACGGGGCCGAGCGTGCAGGCGATCGTGGCGCGGGTGATGACGGAGGAGCCGCGCGGGCTTACCATCCAGCGCAAGGCGATCCCGGACCACGTGGACGATGCCGTGTTGCAGGGCCTGGAGAAGCTGCCGGCGGACCGGATCGCCACGGCCGCCGAGTTCGCCGCGGCGCTGGGCAGTGGGGGATCCACGACATCGCGATCGGTCAGGGGGCGACGCACCGGGGCGCAGGGTGCGACGCGTCTGTCGGCGCGCTGGCGCGATCCGGTGGTGGTCGGACTCGTGGTGGTCGCGCTCGGCGCCCTCGCGTGGGGATTCCTCCGCCATCCCGGCAGCGTCGCCGAACCGACCGCTGCCGTCGCTTCGCGGCTGGAGATCTCGACCCCGAATCTCGGCGGCGTGGCCACGGGACTGCAGCGCCAACTCGCCATCTCTCCGGATGGCTCGACGCTGCTCTACGCCGCCCAGGTCGGCGGCCAGATGATCACGATGCGTCGTGACCTCGCGGCGGAGACTTCCGTGCCGGTCCCGGGGGCGCCGGATCTCCTCGCGGGATTCACGTTCTCTCCGGATGGTCGCGAGTTCGCCGGCTCGGTGTTCTCGACCAGGACGAGTTATCGCTTCCCGATCGAGGGAGGCAACGGGCGGGCCTTGCCGCGCGAGGTGCAGTTGACCTCCGAGATCGTCTGGGGCCCTGACGGGACCCTGTGGATCGACAATCTCAGCGACGGCGGAAACATCCTCCGCGTCTCCCCGTCGAACGAGGTCTCCCGACCGCTCGGCGATTCGCTGCCCAACCTCGTCCCGTCGGTGATGCTCCCCGGGGGCCGTTACATGCTCGCGTTGCGGCGACCATTCGGCGGGTCGACCGGGCCGGTGGTGGTCCTGGATCTCGAGACGGGGGGCACCACCCCGCTGCTGGGCATCGACGTGGTGCAGCTTCGCTATACATCGGGGTATCTCGTCTACGCGGAGACCAACGGCGCGCTCAGCGTCGTGGCGTTCGACCCCGTGAGTCGGCAGGTCAGCGGGACTCCGCTGACCATCGCCACGGGCATCTCCCTCACGGGAGCAGGCTCGGCGCAATTCGACGTGTCCCGCACCGGCACGGTGGCGTACATCCCGGAGGCGCCGCGATCGCTCTACTACGTGGAACGGAACGGGGGTGCGCGGCAGGCGACATCGGAACTGCGCAACTTCCACGCACCGCAGTTCTCGCCCGACGGACGCATGGTCTCCGTCGACTTCACCACGGCCGACGGTCGCGACGTCTGGCTTCTCGATCGTGCCACGGAAGCGCTCAGCCGCCTCACGCTCGCCCGCGACGGACACGATGCGACGTGGGCTCCCGATGGCGCCTCGCTGCTCTATGTCTCCGCCCCCCAGGGGATTCTCGGCGTGCATCGCATCATCCCGGGGCGGAGCGAGGCGGCCGAGTCGCTCCTGACCGCGAACGAGCTGGGCACCACGGGGAAGTGGCTGCCGAGCGGGACAGCGATCGTCACGGTGGGCTCGCAGAGCCCGGGCGGTACGGGTAATGACATCCTGCAGATCCAGAACGGCGGCCGTGGACCGATGGAACCGGTCATTGCCACCCGCTTCAGCGAGACGTATCCGGCGGTGTCGCCAAGTGGCGAACAGCTCGCATACGTCTCCAATCGATCGGGCCGCGACGAGGTGTATCTCCGGCGACTCGCAGCGGGGGGTGAGGAGGTGCAAGTCTCCACGGACGGTGGCACGGAACCCGTGTGGGGCCCCGGCGGGAGGGAGCTCTTCTATCGGGGCGGCACCCTCGGCGACCCCTCGCTGATGCAGGCCACGCTCGTGGAGGGGCCGGCACTCGTGGTGGCATCGCGCGCGTCGCTCTTCCCGCTGGCGGGCTACGTCCCGGCCACCCCGCATGCGAACTACGACATCTCGCCCGACGGCAGGTCGTTCGTGATGGTGCGGCAGAACCCTGCCGCGCGCATCATGGTGATCCAGAACCTCCCGGCGCTGGTGGCCAAGATGCGTGGGGCAACACCGTGACTCTCGACCGCCTCACCACCGCGCTCACCGACCGCTATTGCATCGAGCGCGAGCTGGGGTCGGGCGGGATGGCCGCTTCGCTCGCGGGTAAACCCGCGGCTCGGCCGATGTCGGTAAACCGACACCAGGTTAGCCCTGCCAGTCGCTTCAGCGACACCAGCCGAGCCGTCGCTTCAGCGACGAGCAACGCATGAGCGACACGTCAGCCCGCCTCTCCGCCGCCCTCCACGACCGCTACCGGATCGAGCGCGAGCTCGGGTCCGGCGGGATGGCCGCTTCGCTCGCGGGTAAACCCGCGGCTCGGCCGATGTCGGTAAACCGACACCAGGTTAGCCCTGCCAGTCGCTTCAGCGACACCAGCCGAGCCGTCGCTTCAGCGACGAGCAACGCATGAGCGACACGTCAGCCCGCCTCTCCGCCGCCCTCCACGACCGCTACCGGATCGAGCGCGAGCTCGGGTCCGGCGGCATGGCCACGGTGTACCTCGCCGAGGACCTGCGCCACACGCGCAAGGTGGCGATCAAGGTCTTGCGTGAGGACCTGGCGGCGTCCATGGGGGCGAACCGCTTTCTGCGCGAGATCCAGATCGCCGCGCAACTGCAGCACCCCAACATCCTGCCGCTGCTGGATTCCGGGGAGGCGGATGGCCTCCTCTACTTCGTGATGCCGTACGTGCCGGGCCAGTCCCTCCGAGAGCGCCTCGCCCGCGAGGGCGAACTGCCGGTCCACGAGGCGGTGCGACTGCTGGTGGAAGTGACCGATGCCCTCGCCCACTCGCACCAGATGGGCGTGGTGCATCGCGACATCAAGCCCGACAACGTGATGATGTCGGGCCGCCACGCGCTGGTCACCGACTTCGGCGTCGCCAAGGCAATCAGCGAGGCCACCGGCCGCAACACCATCACCACCCTGGGCGTCGCCCTCGGCACGCCGACCTACATGTCGCCGGAGCAGGCCGCCGCCGACCCGCTCATCGACCATCGCTCGGACATCTATGCCGTGGGCGTCATGGCCTACGAGATGCTCACCGGCCGGCCGCCCTTCACCGGCGCCACCCCGCAGCAGGTGCTCGCCGCGCACGTGACCGAAGCGCCCGACCCCGTGAGCAAGCGGCGACAGGCCATCTCTCCCGCGCTCGAGCAGATCGTGATGCGCTGCCTGGCCAAGCGCCCGGCAGACCGCTACCAGACGGCGGAGGAGCTGCTGCACGCGCTGGAGGCGCAGGCGACTCCGAGTACCGGGGTCACGCCAACGCAGACGCGCCCGGTGACCGGCGTGGCCCCCGGGGCGACCGGTCGCACGAGGATGACCGCGGCGGCCGTGGCCGTGCTGGCCATCGCGGCGGCGGCGTTCCTGCTCGGCCGTCGCGGGGACGTCGCGCCGGCGCCGGGCGTCTCCCTCACCCGGGTGCGGGCGACCTTCTCCGGCACCGCCGAGTTCGCCACGGCCTTGTCGCCTGACGGGGAACGCGTGGCGTATGCCGATCGCGTCTGCGGCGAGGAGTACCTCTGCACCTACGACCTCGTGGTGCAGGAGGTCGGCGGGGCGGGCATCTCGCGCGTTGTCGAGGGGATGCAGGCCATCTACGACATCAAGTGGAGCGGCAACGGTCGCACGTTGCTGGTGGGCGGGCTCCAGCCGGGTGGCCAGGTGGCGTACTACGCCGTCCCCGCGCTCGGCGGCGCGGCGCCGCGCTTCATCTCGTCGTCGGCGGTCCGGATGTTCGGGAATGGGGACTCGGTGCTGATCGGGACGCACGCGGGCCCGGACCGGCTGAGCATCCGGAGCACCACCCTGGCGAATCCGACCCGCGGGCCGACCGTGGAGGTGGTGCGCGGCGGGATGCAACCGTTCGGCTGGAGCGTCACGCCGGACGGGAAGTGGCTCTCGGTCGTGCTGGCCTTCGGGAGCGTCGAGCGGTTGATCACCCTGGACCGCGACGGCGTCGCGCGCGATTCGCTCGAGGTGGCCGGCGCGGGGGCGGGAGGATTCATCGGGCCCGATCGCCTCGTGATCGGCCTCGCGGACCCCGCGACACCGGGGCTCTTGCGGGTGGTCGAACGCCGTATCGCCGCCGACGGACGATGGCGCCCGGAGGTCGTGGAGCTCGCGACGAGCGTTCCTGGCGTGGGCTTCGCGGTCACGCCCGGTGGCATCTCCTATCTCGACGGCACCACCCAGGCTGGCGTCATCGCGATCGCCCGCGACGCCGTCGGCGGCCCGATCACCACCCGCCAGGTGGCCACTTCGACCGGCTTCCTCAGCGCGCTGATGGGCAGCGACGGGTCGTACGTGATCCTCGAGCGGCACGATCCGGCGGACCCGGACGCGACGCGGCTGTCGGTGCAGCCGTTCGCCGGGGGCGAGGAGCGGCCGATCGGCACCGCCCAGCTCAACATGGGCGCCCTCAGGAGCCGCACCGTGGACGGCAGCGGCATCGTGGTCCTCGAGCGCAACGGGGAGGAGACCACGATCACGGAGACCGAGCTTGCGACCGGCCGGATCACCGAGCGCGGCACGATGCCCGACCAGGGCGAGATCTCTGCCCTCGAGGCGATGGCCGACGGCTCGCTGGCCTGGCGACCCGAGGGCGCCACGGACCAGATCCGGATCCGGCATCCCTCGGGTGCGATCCGGACGGTGCAGACGAATGGCATCGTCACCGAGACGATCGAGGATTCACCCGACGGCCATGGGCTGATTGGCTGGGGGTTCGCCCTGCCCAATCTCGACTCGGTGGCCGTGTGGCACCTCCCGCCCGGCGCGACGACGGTGCGCCCCCTGGTGCGTGCCGTGTTCGACTATGTCGCGGGCCATCACTGGCTCCCCGACGGCAACGCGGAGTTCGTGATCAACGAGACGCTGTCGACCTCCGCGTTCTACCACCTCGACGTGGCGAGTGGCCGGCTCGAACGCCGGGGGACCGTTCCCATCAACTTCATCAACGCCGTGTCGTTCTCGAACGACGGCCGCCGGCTCACGGCGCGCACGCGGGTGCCGACGCAGGACGTCTGGACGCTGCGCCGGCCGTGAGCGCGTCCGCTGGCGGGGGCCGAATCCCGCCCTTATCGTTGTCGCCGTCCCCTGCCCCCCACGATTGAGGAACCCGATGCGCCTCCGCACCGCCCTGGCCTGCCTGCTGCTCGCCGCCTGCGCCGCCCCGGAAGAGTCGACCGACGTCGCCACGGCGGCACCACAGGCCATCACCTTCACCGCCACGGACTTCGCCTTCGCCGGACCCGACACCGTGACCCCGGGGATGACCACCATCACCATGGTCAACAACGGCGGGCAGGAGCACCACATCATCCTCGGCAAGCTCGCCGAGGGCCGCACCATGGCCGACCTGATGGCGGCGTTCCAGGCCAACCCCAACGCCGAGCCCGACTTCCTGACCTGGGTCGGCGGCGCCGGCTCCGCGATGCCTGGGAGCAGCAGCAGTGCCACGCAGGAGCTCACCGCCGGCACCTACGTGCTGATCTGCTTCATCCCGGATGCGACCGATCACGTGACGCCGCACCTGGCGAAGGGAATGATCCGGGAACTCGTGGTGGCCGGTGAAGCGAGCACCGCTCCTGCCCCGACTGCCGTGGGTGACATCGTGCTCACCGATTTCGCGTTCGAGGTGCCGGCCATCACCGCCGGCACGCACACCCTCCGCGTGGTGAACAACGGCCCGCAGACACACGAAGTGACCCTGGTGCGCCTCAATGACGGCGCCACGATGGAGCAGTACATGGCGGCGCTCGCACCGGGGGCCACGGCGCCACCCCCCGGCGTCCCGATGGGCGGCAGCGGGGCCCTGTCCACCGGCCGCACCAACTGGCTGACCGCCACCTTCGCGCCCGGCACCTACCTCCTGGTCTGCTTCGTCCCCGATGTGGCCGACGGCGCGCCGCACGTCATGAAGGGGATGGTGCTGCCGATCACGATTGCGGCGGCGACCTGAGCCACGGGCGTGACGGGTGAAGGGTGAAGGGTGAAGCGGGACATGGTCCGCTTCACCCTTCACGCTTCACGTCCTTAGGTTTCCGGCCATGACGACAAGCCCCGTGCCCGCCCCCGACTGGAACGCGCTCCTCGCGCCCTACCGCCACCCGATCACCTGGAAGTCCGTCTGGCAGCTGGCCTCGACCGCCGCGCTGTTCGTGGCGGCCTGGCTGGTGATGCGGTGGAGCCTCGGGGTGGGGTACTGGCTCACCCTCCTCCTCGCCCCGGTCGCGGCCATGATGGTGGTGCGGCTCTTCATGCTGCAGCACGACTGCGGGCACGGCTCGTTCTTCCGGTCGAAGCGCGCCAACACCATCGTCGGATCGGTCCTCGGCGTCATCACGCTGGTGCCCTACACGTACTGGCGGAAGACGCACGCGATCCACCACGCCACCTCGGGCGACCTCGACGGGCGCGACTTCGGCGACATCGACACCCTGACGGTGCGGGAATACCTCTCGCGGCCCCGGCTGAAGCGCGCCCTGTACCGACTCTACCGCCACCCGCTGGTGTTCCTCGGCATCGGCCCCGTGTGGCAATTCGTGCTCAAGCACCGGCTGCCGCTCGACATCCCGCGGTCGTGGAAGCGCGAATGGGCCTCGGTGCACTGGACCAACGTCGGCATCGCCGCCGCGGTGGTGGCGATGTGCTGGCTGGTGGGCTGGCGCACCTTCCTGCTGGTGCAGCTGCCAATCACCCTCTTCGCCGGCGCCATCGGCGTGTACCTGTTCTACGTGCAGCACCAGTACGAGGACACCTACTGGCGCTACCGCGAGGCGTGGAACTACTACGCCGCGGGGCTGGAAGGGGCGTCCCACCTGGTGATGCCGAAGCTGCTGCAGTGGTGGACCGCCAACATCGGCCTGCACCACATCCACCATGTGGCCAGCCGGATCCCCAACTACCGGCTGCAGCAATGCTTCGACGACATCCCCGCGCTGCGCCAGGTCACCACCCTCACCCTCCCCACCAGTGTCCGCACCCTGTGGCTCACCCTCTGGGATGAGGATGAGAAGCGGCTGGTCGACTTCCGCGAACTGCGGCGCATCCGGGCGCGGCTGTCCGCCGGGGCGGCGGTGCTGGCCACCAAGCCGGCGGCCGTGCCGAGGGGGTGGCGCTGACTGGATGACGGAGGACGGAGGACGGAGAAGCCTTCTCCGTCCTCCACCCTCCGTCCTCCATCCTCTACAGTGTCACCCCCACCGCCACCACGACGGTCCGTCCCGCAGGCGGGGTGAGGTTGTCGCGCAGCCAGGGTGAGTCCCCCACGGGCCACTCGGCCCGGATGCGCAGCTGCACCTGTGGGCCGAGTCGCGCACCCACCCCTGCGAACGGACGCACCACGCCGGCGTAGTCGCGCCAGTATTCGCGTGCCCGATCGCGGAGCGGAGACTGCCCCGCCTCGACCCGCTGGATCAGGCGCCAGTCATAGCCGCGCCACGGCCCGATCCAGGTGCCTCCCACCTCCAGGCGCAGCCCCGCCGTCGGCGCGACCCGCACCGCGAGCGAGCCCTGCGACGAGGGCACCTCCAGCGGACGATCGCCAACCTCGAACTCCCCCGCATACCCCGGTGCCAGGTCGGCCACCCGCGACTGCACCAGGTGGAGCCGGCCGGCCGCACTCACGATCCCGCGCGTCGCACCGCCGTCGAGTTCGAGTCCACGGTTGGTGAGCGCCCCGACATTCTGGAACTGGTAGAGCCGCTGACCCGCCACCGTCCGGCGGAGATCAACCTGCTGGATGAGGTTCCTGGCGCGCTGGGCAAAGCCGGTCACCCTGACCCACGCACCTTCGCCCCAGTGCAGTTCGATGCCGCCCTCCCAACCTGCCTGGCGTTCCGCGGTGAGGAGCGGGTTGGCCTCCTGCCGGATGCTCCCCGCCGCAAGCGCGTCCCCCATCCCGGCCTCGGGCGACCGGATGGCGCGACCCCAGGCCGCACGGAGCCGGACGCGGGCCTCGCCGACTTGCGTGTTCCAGCTCGCCCCGATGGTCGCGGCCCACGGCGACTCGGTGGCACCACCCAGCGACGAGATGCGATCCACGCGGGCCCCGCCGCTGAGCACGAGTCCCGCGACCCGCCACCGCGCCTGCGCGAGCGCACCGCGGGTGTCGAGTCCAACGGGATGCAGCACGGTGAGGTCGGGGGTGTTGCCGTCGCGCCGCAGCACCCGCGCCAGGTCTCGGTGGCTCGCCTCGGCACCCACCGTCACCGAGGCGTTGCTGTGCTCGAGCGTGATTGCCCAGCGCGCCGACCAGCGCGTGGCTGTTTCGTTGGTGGCGCCCAGCGGCAGCACCGGGGGAAGGAGGGGAGAGCGGAACGGTTCGCGGGGTCCGCTCACGTGATGCACCCCGGCCACCAGCACCTGGCTGATGGCTGCCGTGGTCGCGTGCGTGAGTCGCGCCCCCACGCCCCGTTCCACCAACGGCTCGGCAGGCCGCGCCGTCAGGAGCTGGCCGACGGCACCGATGCGCTCCAGCGGGGCCCGATGTTCGGCGGCGCGTGCCGTGACCTCCAGGCGGTGCCGCGAGCCCCGCCACGCCGCCCCGAGATGGCCGCGCCAGTCCTCGGCGAGGGGCGTCGAGTTGTCGAGCCGGGCGAGGGCGCCGTGCAGCACGGCGGTCGCCGCGGCGCCACGCGACCCGACCCGCACGGCCCCATGGCGCGTCAGGGATGCCCCATCGAGCGAGCGGGAATGCACCCCGAGGGCACCCTCCACGTCCGCGTGCCAGGCACCTCGACCCGGTGGCGCCTTGTGGGTGTCGATGTTGACCACGCCGGCCAGGGCGTCGGGGCCGTACAGCGCGGCGCCCTGCGGTCCGTGGATCATCTCGATCCGTTCGATCGCGCGCGGATCGAGCAACGTGAAGAGTTCGCTCGAGGCCACCTCGATGCCGTCCACGTAGGTCTTGGGCGCGCGTGCCGTGAACGAGGCGGCCCCGCGCACGCCGGCCAGGGAGGGGATCGGGCCGGCACCGCCGCGGTCCCAGAGCACCAGTCCCGGCAGGAAGGCCCGCAGCAGCTCGCCGAGCGTGCCGTGCGGCGACTCGCGCATGGCGACATGGTCCACGAGGGAGGTGGCGGTGGGGAGTTCGCGCTCCGCGCTGCGACCGACGGCGCTGCCGGTGATCACCAGTTGGTCGAGTGCCTGGATCCCCGACGCCAGCGCGGTGCGCTCGAGCGCGAGGGTCTCCTCCACGATCCCGGGCACCAGCACGATCGTGCCGCTCCGCGTGGTGCGGGCGGTGAGGAGGGTCCCGGCGAGCAGCGTGCCGAGGACCGACCGGACGGGGAGCTGTTGCGCCGCCACGGTGACGCGCCGCGCGCCAGGGAGCAGGTCGCCGCGCCAGGCCAACGGCACGCCCGCGCGGCGGAGCTGCAGCAAGGCCTCGCGCAAGGGGACGTCCGTCACCACCAGCGTGACCGGTTGTTCGAGGGCGGCCTGGGCCCGGAGCGGAACCGCGCCGAGGGCAGCGACTGCGAACAGTGGCATGAACAGCCGCACCCCGATGGCCATGTGGTCTCCGCGCACGACGGGGGCGCCTACTGCAACCACACGCCGCCGTCGTCGTCGCGCAGCGCCACCACGCCGAGCAGCGTGACGAGGAGCTCGAGGACGCTATCGAGCGAGTCGCCGGGGAAGGTGGCGGTGAGGGTGCGTCCGATCGTGCGCGCCGGCGCGATGCGAATGTCCACGGCGTACCAGGCGCTGAGGCGCTCGATCACGTCCATCACCGGGGCGTCCACGAACTCCAGGCGCCCGGTCCGCCAGGCGGTGCGGCTCTCGACCGGCTGGTCGTGATGCACGGCCAGCAGGGCACCATCCTGGTGGAAGTCGCCGACATCGCCCTGCTCCAGCAGCGCGAGCCGACGCTCGACGCCGCGGTGACGCACCTCCACCGCACCCTCCACCACGGTGACGCGGAAGAACTGGTGTCGCCGCCCCTCGATGCTGAAGGTGGTCCCCAGGTCGCGCACCTGGAAGATCCGGGAATGCACCTCGAAGGGATGCCCCTCGTGCGCGGCCTGGAACCAGGCCTCGCCGTCGAGCCGCACGATGCGGTGCTCCGGTCCGAATCCCGCCGGCACCACGAGGCGCGAGTCGGGCGCCACGATCGCCAGGGTGCCGTCCGGCAGCGACACTTCGCGGCGCTCCCCGGGGGCCGTCGCCACCTCGAGCAGCGCGGCCGGTGAACGCAGCACCTGCCACGCCAGGGCGATCCCCACCACCACGACGATCACCGCGGCGAGCCGCAGCAGCATCTGTCGCCGGGACGGCGGCCGGGCGATCGGCAGCACCGCCGCGGGCCGCTCCCCGGTATGGAGCCGCGCCGACACCTTGCGCCACGCGGCATCCACCTCCCACGCGCCCTGGCCTGGCGCGGCCGCACCCCGCAGCGCATCGAGTACCGTGCGGTGGGCCGGGTCGGACGCGGCCCACCGCTCCACCATCGCGGCCTCCTCGGCACTCGCCTCGCCGGCCACCACGCGGGCCAGCAGCTCGTCGGTCGGGGTGCTGTCAGTCATCTCGGGGTCCTGGATCCGGTGGACGATGGGAAGACACCAGCAACCTGCCGATACCCTGACAGGATCGGTCGCACGCCGTAATATGGGACACGACCCCGCCCGGAGCCCCGCCATCGACCTCGCCACCACCCGCTCCCTGCTCGCCGCGGTGGCCACCGGGGACGAGGCCGCCTTCGAGCGACTCTTCCGGGAGTGGTATCCTCGGCTCGCCGATCACGCCCTGCGAATGCTGGGGGAACGCGACCTGGCCGAGGATGCGGCACAGGAAGTCTTCGTGGCGCTGTGGCGCGGTCGCGCGGCCCTCCCCGATGCGGCGGCCCTCGGCGGCTACCTCCACCGGGCGGTGCGCAACCGGGCCCTCAATCAACTCCGGCAACGTCGGGGCGAGCAGTTCGATCCGGATGGCCAGCTGCAGCCGGCCGTCGCGGCCGTGGCGCAGGAGCGCGTCGAGGCGGCAGAGCTCCGCGCCGCCCTTGATCGGGCCATCCGGGCACTGCCCCCGCGAACCCGGGAGGTGTTCCTCCTCAGTCGCCACCACGGACTCACCTACGCCGACATCGCCGCCACCCTCGACATCTCCGTCAAGACGGTGGAGACACTGATGGGACGGGCGATCGCTGCCCTGCGCGCGGCAGTGAGTCCTGAGTCCTGAGTCCTGAGGGGTACGAGGTGGCTGCGGCTTCCACCCCTCAGGACTCCGGACTTACCTCTCACTTCTGCTTTGTCAGGGTCCCCCACTCCTTCCGGTGTCCCCCAGGCACACGCCGCCCTGGCGGCCAAACCCCCTGGAGGACCCGATGCGCACCACCCGCCTTTCCCTTGCCGTGCTCGCCCTGCTCGCCGCGTGCGGCGACATCCCCACGACCGGCATCCCGTTCGATGGGAGCACGCCCGACCACGAGTCGCTGGCGCTTTCGCTCGACCAGCTCTCCTCCGACGCCGCGGCGCTCGGCGACGCCGATGGCAGCGAGGCCTACGCCGACGGTGCCCTGGCCATTCGCCTCGGGGCAGTCCCGACCGAGATCGCCGTCGAGGTCGGTGGCGAGGAGCACCGCTACTGGGCGGTGGTGACCGGGATCATCGAGCGCGGCCCCGATGGGGCGGAGCTGCTCAAGCGCAGCCTGGTGGCCTGGACCGGCGAGACCCGGGTGGATGCCGTGCTCAAGGTCACCTCGCGACGTGACGAGGCCGCCTTCGGCCGCGACCATGTGGCGGGCGACCCCGACGTTGCCATCGGCACCTGGGTGGACCTCGCCCGTGGGCATCGCTTCACCGCCGTCGAGGGAAGTGCCGCCACCACCCTGGGCCAGATCGGACCCGAGTGCCCCAACGCCGAGCGCGACCAGCGGTTCGCGTGCAACCTGGCCCGGTTCGACGCCAGGATCGACGGCGTCTTCGAGCTCAACGGCGACGCCACGGTTCGCCTCCCCATCGCAACCTCCCCGGACGGGATCGCCGGGGTGGTGGTCCGGCGGACCGACGGCGGCACCGGTGGCCGGCCGACGGCTCGGCCTGGGCGTCCCCTGCCGACCCGAGGCTGAATGGAGAACGGAGGGTGGAGGGTGGAGAACGGAGAGGACAGGCAACCTCCGTTCTCCACCCTCCGCCCTCCGTTCCCTGTCGTTGCCCCTGCCATTCCGGCAGGATTTCCCGGTACGCCGGTTGCTCCCCTTGCCCGCCGTGGATCTGTGCCCGCCACCGCGGCGGGCTGACTCTGACCAGGGGCAGGCAATGGCATCGAAGATCATCGGGATCGACCTCGGCACCACCAACTCCGTCGTCTCCGTGATGGAGGGGGGCGATCCCGTCGTGATCCCCAACGCCGAGGGGGGGCGGACCACCCCGTCGGTGGTGGCCTTCACCAAGGACAACGAGCGGCTGGTGGGCCAGGTGGCCAAGCGTCAGGCGGTCACCAACCCCAAGCAGACGGTGTTCTCGATCAAGCGGTTCATGGGGCGGCGCACCTCGGAGGTCAAGGAGGAGGCGTCGCGCGTGCCGTATCCGGTGGTCGAGGGGACCAACGGCCTCGCCGCGGTGGAGATCCAGGGCAAGCGCTTCACCCCGCCGGAGATCTCGG
>CAZNOJ010000065.1:2302-14248 GCA_964574665.1 uncultured Gemmatimonadaceae bacterium | reverse complement strand
CCGCACCCTGGGCGACTACTTCCCGCGGCCCTCGCTGGTGCAGCACATCCAGCAGTCGTTCACGGCCACGGACACGCTGGGCGCCTTCGACGTGAAGGCCCACGTGGCGGGTGGCGGCGTGACCGGCCAGGCGGGGGCGATGCGGCACGCGATCGCGCGGGCGCTCTGCAAGGCCGACGAGCAGCATCGCGGCAAGCTGCGGGCGGCGGGGTTGCTGACCCGCGACCCGCGCATGGTGGAGCGCAAGAAGCCGGGTCGCCCGGGCGCCCGGAAGCGGTTCCAGTTCAGCAAGCGTTGATGCGCTTCGATGCGCGGGCGAGATGGTCTCTCGCCCGCGCATCAACGTCCCGAGCCGACGCCCCCAGCGAAGCGAGGGGGTCGCGAGGGACCTCCCGTCGGCAGGGCGATGCCGATCGCAGTTCACCCCGGCGTCATGGTGGCGCCGGGAGCCGAGGGTGATCCGATGGCGCGCGCCGGTGCCCCGCGGGGTGGTGCGATCCAGGTGACGATCAGCCGGGTACCAACCAAATTCGAGGAGCATTGCGTCGTGGGCATGCCGTCCCTGCAGGACCTGCTCGAGGCCGGAACGCATTTCGGCCACCAGACCCGCCGCTGGAACCCGAAGATGCGCCGGTTCATCTTCGCGGAGCGGTCGGGCATCTACCTGATCGACCTCCAGAAGACGCTCAAGCAGCTCGAGCGCGCCACCGACCTGCTCAAGGGCGTGGCGCTCAAGGGCGAGAACATCCTCTTCGTCTGCACCAAGCGCCAGCTCAAGGCGGTGGTCGAGGCCGAGGCCCGCAACGCCGGGGCCCACTGGGTCACCGAGCGGTGGCTGGGCGGCACCCTCACCAACTTCCAGACGATCAAGAAGCAGATCCGCCGCCTCCGCGACCTGGAGCAGGGATCGGCCGAGGGCGACTTCGAGAACTACACCAAGAAGGAGCAGCTCCTCTTCGCGCGCGAGCGCGAGAAGCTGTCGCGCAACCTCGAGGGGATCAAGAACATGGGCCGCCTGCCGGGCGCCCTGTTCGTGGTGGACGCCAAGAAGGAGAAAATCGCGGTGCAGGAGGCCAATCGCCTCGGCATCCCGGTGGTGGCGATCGTGGACACCAACGCCGACCCCGACCCGATCTCGGTGCCCATCCCGGGCAACGACGACGCGATCCGGTCGGTGTCGCTGATCACCTCCGCGCTCTGCGAGGCGGTTCGCGAGGCCCGCGCGCAGATGCCGGTCCGCGAGGTCACGCTCGATGACGACGCGGAGACCTACTCGGCGGGCGAGGGCGACGGGGCCAGCGACGACGACCGCAAGCGCCGCCGCCCGCGGCGCAAGCGCAAGGCGCGCCCGGAGGCGATCGCGGCGCGGCTCAAGCCGGAGACGGTCCCGGGCACCGCAGGCGACCAGGCGAGCTGAACGGCCCCGCGCCACCCAGCGACCGGAACCGCCGCCCGCGGGGCCTCGGCCCTCCCGGCGGCGGTTTGCACACACGGACCTTCATTCTCTCACGGAACACGGACAGCATGGCAACCACGATCTCGACCAAGGACATCGCCGAACTCCGCGGCCGCACCGGCGCGGGGATGATGGATTGCAAGAAGGCGCTCGAGGAGGCCAACGGCGACATGGAGCTCGCCGCGGAGATCCTGCGCAAGAAGGGCATCACCAAGGCGGAGAAGCGCGCCGGCCGCGACGCCGCCGAGGGGGTCGTCGCGATCGAGGTGGCCGCCGACGGCAGCCAGGGCGCGATGATCGAGCTCAACTCCGAGACCGACTTCGTGGCGCGCAACGAGTCGTTCCAGGCGCTGGCCGGACGGCTGGTGGCGCACGCGCTGGCGCACTCGCCGGTGGGCGTCACCCGCGAGGCCTTCCTCGCCGAGTCGATGGACGGCAAGACCGTCGAGGAGCACGTCAAGCTGGCGTCGGGCACCATCGGCGAGGCGATCTCGCTCAAGCGGGTGGCCCGCCTGGGCGGCACCGTGGCGGAGTACCGGCACTTCAACGGCCAGGTGGGCGTGCTCGTCGAGCTGGCGGGGGCCGGCGACGCGGCGGCCCGCGAGCTGGCGCGCGAGGTGGCCCTCCACATCGCGTCGGCCGACCCGATCGCGGTCAGCACGGCCGACATCCCCGCCGAGCTGCTCGAGCGCGAGCGGCGCATCGCGGAGGAGCAGGTGGCCGCCGAGGGGAAGCCCGAGGCGATCCGCGCCAAGATCGTGGAGGGCAAGGTCCGCAAGTTCGCCGCGGAGCGCGCCCTCGTGGAGCAGCCCTTCGTCAAGGACGAGTCGCGGACCGTCGCCCAGCTGATCGCCGCGGTGCCGGGCGCGCGGGTGGTGCAGTTCGTCCGCTTCAAGGTGGGCGAGGCCTGATGCCCGGCTACCGCCGGGCCCTGCTCAAGCTCTCCGGCGAGGCGCTCGCCGGGGAGCGCGGCGCCGGGATCGACTACGGCGTGATCGAGTCGCTGGCGGCGCAGGTCAAGGAGGTGCACCAGGGCGGCGTCGCGCTGGGACTCGTGGTCGGCGGCGGCAACATCGTCCGCGGCACCACGGCCTCGCAGCAGGGGCTCGATCGCGTCTCGGCCGACTACATGGGGATGCTGGCCACCGTGATCAACGCGCTGGCGCTGCAGAACGTCCTCGAGGGGATCGGCGTCCAGACCCGGGTCCTCACGGCGATCCGCATGGAGTCGCTGGCGGAGCCCTACATCCGGCGGCGGATGATGCGCCACCTGGAGAAGGGCCGCCTGGTGATCTTCGCCGGCGGCACCGGCAATCCGTTCTTCTCCACCGACACCGCCGCGGTGCTCCGCGCCCTGGAAATGGAGGCCGAGGTCGTGCTCAAGGCCACCAACGTGGACGGCGTCTACACCGCGGATCCCCGCAAGGACCCGGCGGCGGAGCACCTTCCGGAGCTGACCTTCCAGGAGGCGCTCGTGAAGGGCTATGCCGTGATGGACGCCAATGCCTTCGGGCTCTGCCAGGCCAACAAGCTCCCGATCGTGGTGCTCAACATCAACCGGCCCGGCGCCATCGCGCGGGCCATCGCCGGCGAACGGGTCGGCACCCTCGTCCGATGACCCTTTCCGAGATCGTCAAGCACGCCCAGGCCGGGATGCAGAAGGCGGTGGAGAACACCCGCCGCGAGCTCGCCGGCATCCGCACCGGCAAGGCCAGCACCACCCTGCTCGACCTGGTGCGCGTCGAGGCGTACGGTTCGCACGTGCCGCTCAACCAGGTGGCGCTGGTGGGCGCCCCCGAGCCGCGGATGCTCACGGTGCAGCCCTATGACAAGTCGCTGACCACCGCGATCGAGAAGGCGATCCGCGACGCCAACCTCGGC
Organism: uncultured Gemmatimonadaceae bacterium; assembly: GCA_964574665.1. GTDB lineage: Bacteria > Gemmatimonadota > Gemmatimonadetes > Gemmatimonadales > GWC2-71-9 > Palsa-1233. The sequence goes on along the minus strand of CAZNOJ010000065.1, from coordinate 10,911 downwards.
CTCAACCCGCAGACCCAGGGGGCCGTGATCCGCGTGCCGCTGCCGATGCTCTCGGAGGAGCGCCGCCGCGAGCTGGTCAAGATCTGCGGCAAGCTCGCCGAGGAGGGCAAGGTGGCCGTGCGGCACGGGCGCACCGACGCGATGGGCCGCATCAAGAAGCTCGAGAAGCTCGCCGAGGACGAGAAGTCGCGCGCCGAGAAGGAAGTGCAGAAGCACACCGACGAGGCGGTCCGGCAGATTGACGAGCTGCTCAAGGCCAAGGAAGCCGAAGTCCTCGAAGTGTGAGCGACGCCACGGCGACGGGGCTCGAGCGCCTGCGACAGGGCGGGGTGGTCCCCCGGCACATCGCCATCATCATGGACGGCAATGGCCGCTGGGCCCGCGAACGCGGGCTGGCGCGCCCCGCCGGCCACCAGGCCGGGGCCCGCGCGGTGCGCGAGGCGGTGGAAGGCGCCCTCCACGCCGGCGTCAAGGTGCTCACGCTGTTCGCCTTCTCCCAGGAGAACTGGCAGCGGCCCGCCAGCGAGATCGACGCCCTGATGACGCTCCTGGAGGAGTACATCGCCAGCGAGGCGGAGGAGCTGCGCCGCGAGGGCGTCACGGTGCGGATGCTCGGCGACCTCGACCGGCTCGCCCCCACCTCGCGCGCGGCGGTGGACCGCATCGAGGCGGCCACCCGCGGCGGCGGCCAGCTGGCGCTCAACGTGTGCCTCTCCTACGGCTCGCGCGCCGAGATCACCCGCGCCGCGCGCCGGCTGGCCGAGCGGGTCGCGCGCGGCGACCTCGACCCGGCCGCCATTGACGAGGCGGCGGTCGCGGCGGAGCTCTACACCGCCGAGTGGCCGGACCCCGACCTGCTGATCCGCACCAGCGGCGAGATGCGGATCAGCAACTTCCTGCTCTGGCAGGTGGCGTATGCCGAGATCCACGTGACGCCGGTGCTGTGGCCCGACTTCACGCGCGACACGCTCTACGCCGCCATCCTCGACTATCAACGCCGCGACCGCCGCTTCGGTCGCGTGACGGCGTGAGGTGGCCATGGATCGCAACATGATGCAACGGGTCGCCTTCGCGGCGGTGGCCATCCCGCTGGCCCTGCTGGTGGTGTGGTACGGCGGCCTGCCGCTGGCGATGCTGGTCGCGGGGATCGCGGCGCTCGGTGTCGGCGAACTCTACGGCCTGGCCGCGGCACGGGGCGTGCGCCCGTTGCGGCGCACCGGCACCGCCCTCGCCGTGGCGGTGCCGCTCGCGCTGCACGGCGTGCTCTCCCTCGATCCGGCGATCTCCCCGCTGCCGTACCTCGCCGCGATGGCGGTCCTCGTGGTGCTCGGCATGGCCCTGCGACGGCGCGCGCCCGACCAGCAGCCGCTCGCCAGCGCGGCCATCACCCTCTTCGGGGTGGTGTACGCCTCGGCCCTCCCGGCCTTCCTGCTGCTGATCCGCCACGCCCAGTGGCCGGGCCGCACCTGGGGCGGCGCCGTGCTGGTGTTCTTCCCCCTGGTGGTGGTCTGGGTCTGCGACACGGCGGCGATGTTCGCGGGCCGCACCATCGGCGGGCCGAAGCTGGCACCCACCATCTCGCCGGGCAAGACGCGCGTCGGCGCCGTCGCCGGCCTGGTGGGCGGCGTGCTGGTCGCGCCGGTGTTCGCGCTCTGGCTCTTTCCCGCGGCGGGTGTGTCGCTCTCGACCGTCAACGCCGTGGCGATCGCCCTGGTGCTGGCCGTGGTGGGGCAACTCGGCGACCTTGTCGAGTCGCTCTTCAAGCGCGAGGCGGGCGTGAAGGATTCCTCCACGCTGATCCCCGGGCACGGCGGGGTGCTCGATCGGTTCGACGCGCTCTACGCGGTGGTGCCGGTGGCGGCCTTCTGCTACCACCTCACGGGACTCGTGTGAGCGGCATCGCCCTGCTGGGCAGCACCGGCTCGATCGGGACGACCACCCTCGCCGTGCTGCGGCGCCACCCGGGACGGTTCCACGTGCGGGCGCTGGTCACCGGCTCCAACACCGATGCCCTCCGGGCCCAGGTCGCCGAGTGGCAGCCGGCATTCGCCGCCGTGGTGCGCCCCGCGGGCGACGCGACCGGGCTGGCCCAGGGGACCGAGGCGCTGGTGGACGCCGCGACCCGGCCCGACGTGGACATCGTGGTGAATGCCGTGGTGGGGGCCGCGGGGCTCGACGCCACGCTGGCCGCCCTCCACGCCGGCAAGCGGGTGGCGCTCGCCAACAAGGAGTCGCTGGTCATGGGCGGCCGCCTCGTGCTCGAGGCGGCCCGCGCCGGGGGCGGCGAGGTCATCCCCATTGACTCGGAACATTCCGCGGTGCTGCAGTGCATCACGCAGCAGCGGTGCGAGCCGCGCCGGATCATCCTGACCGCCAGTGGCGGGCCGTTCCGCACCTGGGACGCCGCGCGCCTCGCGACGGCATCGGTCGAGGATGCGCTGCGGCACCCCACCTGGTCGATGGGCGCCAAGATCACCATGGACTCCGCGACCCTCGCCAACAAGGCGCTCGAGGTGATCGAGGCCCACCACTTCTTCGGGCTGGGCTACCCAGCCATTGATGTGGTGATCCATCCCCAGAGCATCGTCCACGCGTTCGTGGAGTTCCCCGACGGCAACACGCTGGCCCAGGTGGGTGTGCCCTCGATGGAGGGCCCGATCCTGTACGCGCTGTCGCATCCGGGGCGAATGACCGACGCCGCCACGCCGGCCTTCCGGCCGGAGCAGCTCGCGGCCCTGACCTTCGAGCCGGTGGCACCGGGACGCTTCCCGGCCTTCGAGCTGGGACTCGAGGCGGGCCGCACCGGCGGCACGGCCCCGGCCGCGTACAATGCGGCCAACGAGGTCGCGGTGGCGGCCTTCCTCGCGCGGCGAATCCCGTTCGCGCGGATATCCGAAGTGATTGCGGGGGCCATGGCGCGGCACCAGCCCGTGCCGGTCCCGGGGCTCGACGACGTCCGCGCCGCGGACCGGACGGCCCGGATCCACGCCGAGGAGGCGATCTGATGGGGTCGACGCTGTTCACCGTGGTGATCCTCGTCGTGGTCCTCGGCGTGCTGATCTTCATCCACGAACTGGGGCACTACTGGGCGGCCAAGGCGTTCGGCGTCTGGGTGCACCGCTTCGCCGTGGGGATCGGCTCACCGATCAAGCAGCTCTCCTTCCGGCGCGGCGAGACCGAATGGGCGATCGCCTGGCTCCCGCTCGGCGGCTACGTCAAGATGGCCTCGCGCGAGGAGGACCCCGCCGCGGGCGTGCTCGAAGGCGGCGCGGAGAACGCCGTGGTGCCCCCGGACCGCGTCTTCGAGGCGAAGCCGATCTGGCAGCGCATGGTGATCATCCTGGCCGGCGTGACGCTCAACCTGTTGTTCGCCTGGCTGGTGTTCACCGGCCTCGCCATCGCCAACGGCAGGCAGGACGATCCCACCACCCGGTTCGGCGGCCTGTATCGCACCGACCTCCCCACCGTCGCGTCGGCACTCGCCCAGGTGCCGGTCGGGACGCCGATCACGGCGGTGGACGGCACGCCGGTGACCACCTGGGGGGAGATCACCGCGGCGATCGTCCGCGGGCGCAGCAACGAGGTGATCCTCACGTTCGAAGGGTATCCGGAACTCCGCATCCCCTTGCACCGCGACCAGCTGGTGGAGCGGAGCGAGGTGGCCCAGGCACTCCGCCCGGCCCGGCCGCCGGTGGTGGGACAGGTCGTGGCCAACTCCGCCGCGCGCGACGCGGGGATCGAGCCCGGCGACTCGGTGGTGTCCGTGGATGGGGTGCCGATCCGGTACTGGCCCGAGGCCGTGGCCGTGATCGAGGCGGCACCCGGGCGCGAGGTGATGCTGCAGCTCGTCCGCGACGGCGCACCGGTGGAGGTGCGCGTCACGCCGCGCCCGACCTCGCTCGACCCCGACGACTCGACCGCCGCCGTGGTGGGGCGCATCGGCGTGGTCGAGTCGGTGCCGGTGGTGAGCGAGCGCTACTCGCTCGGCGGCGCGATCGCCGCCGGCACGCGCGCCACCTGGACGGCCGCCGGCACGATCGTGAGCACGGTGCGCGGCCTCCTCACCCGCCGCATCGACTCGCGCGAGGTCGGCGGCCCGATCCTCATCGGACAGCTCGCCGCGGAATCCGCCCGGCTCGGCATCGGGGCGCTGCTCGGGTTCATGGCGCTCATTTCGGTCAACCTTGCGGTCGTCAACCTGCTGCCCATTCCGGTGCTCGATGGCGGGGCCTTCCTCATCCTGCTCACCGAAGGGATCATTCGCCGTCCGTTGCCCACCCGGTTGCGGGAGGCGGTGCAGTTCGTCGGCCTGATGATGATCGTGGCGCTGATGGTTCTCGCCTTCAGCAACGACATCCGGCGGATCCTGGGGATCTGAACTTGGCGCACCACCCGCCCGGGCCATGCCCCCGCTGATCGCCCCGCCCACCGACCTGCGCGACGCCGCAGTCCGCCTCATGGTGGCTGCGCTGGTCGGGCTGGCGGTGGGGATCGAGCGGCAGTGGTCGGGCCATGCCACCGGTCCGGCGGCCCGCTTCGCCGGCATGCGGACCTTCCTGATTCTTGGCATCGCGGGCGGCACCGCCGGCGTGCTGGCGGCGAGCGGACAGGTGGCCATCGGCACCGCGCTGGTCGCGGCGGCGGCGGGCTTCATCATCGCCGCCTTCGTGGTCACGATGCAGCGTCCCCAGGCGGAGCTGGACGGCACCACCGAGGCGGCGGCCCTCGCGGTGCTGGGACTCACCACCCTGGCGGGAGTCGGGTTGCTGCGTGTCGCGGCGGGCGCCGCGGCGGTGATCGTCTTCGCGCTCTCCCAGAAGGACTACCTCCACGCCCTGGTGACCCGCGTGGACGAGGCGGAGCTCCACGCCGCGGCGCGCTTCGCCGTGATGGCGCTGGTGGTCCTGCCGCTGCTGCCGTCCACACCGATCGCGTGGCTGGGCGACCTGTCCCTGCGCAACCTCTGGTTGCTGGTGCTGGTGTTCTCGGGGGTCAACTTCGTCGGCTACCTGGCCCAGAAGGCGGTGGGACCCGATCGGGGCTACGGCATCGCGGGCCTGGTGGGCGGCTTGGTGTCCTCGACCGCAGTCACGCTGCAGTTCTCGCGTCGCAGCCGCGATGAACCCGCGCACGCGGTGGCGCTCGCCAGGGGGGCGGTGGCCGCCAGCGCCGTGGTCCCGGTCCGCCTGCTCGTGATCGCCGCCGCCGTGTCCCCGGTGGTCGCCCGCGAGGCGCTTCCCTACCTGGTGCCATCGGCCCTGGTCGGCGCCGGCATCCTGCTCACCGGGCTGTTCCGGTCGGGAGGCCGCTCGGAAGACGGCGGGGAGGCCGAGACCCGCTCGCCGCTCAACGTGCTCTCGTCCATCCGGATGGCGGCGTTCCTCACGGTGGCGCTCACCGTCGTGGAGTGGGTCGGTACGCATTCGTCGGCACGGGGGATCCTGGCCTCGGCGGCCGCCCTCGGATTGACGGACACCGACGCCCTGACGCTCTCGATGTCCCGGTACGGGGCCGCGGGAGGCGCCGAGCTGGCCGCCCAGGCGATCGCCGTGGGATTCGTCTCGAACTCGCTCTTCAAGATCGGGGCGTCGGTGGGCATCGGCAGCCCCGCGTTTCGTTGGCACGCCGCCGGGGGGCTGGTCCTGATGGCCCTGGCGACCGGGGTGGGGTGGCTGCTCTGAGGGGCCCGGGGCGCGGCTCTTGCGTCGCACCCTCCCTGGCTGGCCCCAGTACAGGTCCCTAGCGATCGAGGCCCCCGTGGCGCCGCGGTTTGTGCTCGGCATCTCCGCCTACTACCACGATTCGGCCGCCGCACTGTTGCGTGACGGCCACATCGTGGCGGCCGCGAGCGAGGAGCGCTTCACCCGCAAGAAGGGCGACCCCGACTTCCCGGCCCGGGCGGTCGAGTACTGCCTGGACACCGCCGGGATCACGGTGGGCGACCTCGAGTGCGTGGGGTTCTACGACAAGCCGTTGCTCAAGTTCGAGCGCATCCTCGAGACCTACCTTGGCGTCGCCCCGCGCGGCTTCGGCCAGTTCCTGCGGGCGGGTCCGCTGTGGATCAAGGACAAGCTCTTCATGGATCGGCAGCTGCGCGATGCGCTCGGCTGGCAGGGGCCGCTCCTCTACGCCGAGCACCACGAGTCGCATGCGGCGAGCGCGTTCTTCCCCTCGCCGTTCGAGCAGGCCGCGATCCTCACGCTCGACGGCGTCGGCGAGTGGGCCACGGCGGCGATGGGGCTGGGCCGCGACAACGACTTCGAGATCCTGCGCGAGCTGCAGTGGCCGGACTCGATCGGCCTGCTCTACTCCGCCTTCACCTACTACACGGGCTTCAAGGTCAACTCCGGCGAGTACAAGGTGATGGGCCTCGCCCCGTACGGCGAGCCGAAGTACGTCGACCAGATCCTCACGCACCTGATGGACCTCCGTGAGGACGGCTCGTTCCGCCTCAACCAGGAGTACTTCGGCTACCTCGACGGGCTCACCATGACCAACGCGCGATTCGACGCGCTGTTCGGCGGGCCACCGCGGCAGCCCGAATCGCGACTGACCCAGCGCGAGATGGACCTCGCCCGGTCGGTGCAGGTGGTGTGCGAGGAGGTCATGCTCCGGAGCGCGCGCTCCCTCCACCGCGAGACCGGGGCACGGCAACTGGTGCTCGCCGGCGGGGTCGCCCTCAACTGCGTCGGCAACGGCCGCCTGCTGCGCGAGGGACCCTTCGACGACCTCTGGATCCAGCCCGCCGCCGGCGACGCCGGCGGCGCACTCGGCGTGGCCCAGCTCATCTGGCATCGCCACCTGGGGCAACCCCGCACCGTGCGCCCCGGTCGCGACGCGATGCACGGCGCCTACCTCGGACCGGCGTTCTCGGAGGAGGCGATCCAGGCCACGCTGGAGTCGGTGGGCGCGGTCTATCGCCGCCTCGACCGCGACCCGCTGCTCGCCACCGTGGCCGATGCCCTGGTGGACGGCAAGGTGGTGGGCTGGTTCAACGGCCGGATGGAGTTCGGCCCGCGCGCGCTCGGGGCACGCAGCATCCTCGGTGACCCGCGCTCGCCGAAGATGCAGGCCCAGATGAACCTCAAGATCAAGTTCCGGGAGGGGTTCCGCCCCTTCGCCCCGAGCGTGCTGCGCGACCACGTGCACGAGTGGTTCGAGCTCGACCGGGACTCGCCCTACATGCTGCTCGTGGCGCCGGTGAAGGCGCACCGCCAGCTGCCGATGCCGGAGTCCGCGCGCGGCCTCTGGGGGATCGACCAGCTCAACGTGCCCCGCTCCGACATCCCGGCCGTGACCCACATCGACTACTCGGCACGGATCCAGACCGTCGATCGCGACACCAATCCCGACTACCACGACCTGATCGCGGCCTTCCACGCGCGCACCGGGTGCCCCGTGGTGGTCAACACCTCGTTCAACGTGCGCGGCGAGCCGATCGTCTGCACGCCCGAGGATGCCTGGCGCTGCTTCATGCGCACCCACCTCGACGTGCTGGTGCTGGGGCCGTTCGTCCTGGAGAAGGCGGCACAGACCGCGGCGGAGGAATCCACGGCATGGCAACAGGAATTCCAGCTCGACTGACCGCCGCCGAAGGCCGGCGGTTCGCCCTCACGGTGGGAGCGGCGTTCCTGCTGCTCGGCGCCCTGCTGTGGTGGCGGGACGCGGGCACGGCCGCCGCCGTGGTGGCCGGGATCGGGGCCACCCTCGGCGTGGCCGGCGTCGTGGTGCCGGGGTCGCTCACGCCGGTGTACCGCGGGTGGATGGGGCTGGCGCACCTGATCTCGCGGGTCACCACCCCGATCTTCCTCGGCGTCGTCTACTTCGGCGTGATCACGCCGATCGGCCTGCTGATGCGGCTGTTCGGCCGCAACCCGATGCGCCGCACGGCCGCGGCCGACAGTTACTTCGTGACGAGGCCGGCCGGCCCCGCCCGTCGGGGCGACCTCGGCCGCCAATTCTAGGAGGAGCACATGGGTGCACTGCTCAAGGAACTCTGGGCGTACATGAAGGTGCGCAAGAAGTGGTGGCTGGTGCCCGTGATCGTCATCCTCCTCCTGGTGGGCACCCTGCTGGTGTTCGCCCAGGGCTCGGTGCTGGCACCGTTCATCTACACGATCTTCTGATCGCTCGCGGATGAGCCGCGTCCGCCGCGCCGCCACCGTGGTGGCCGTGAACCTGGCCGTGCTCGCCGGCCTCCTGCTGCTGATCGAGGGGGCGGCCAGCGCGGTGCTGGCACTGCGGGACGACACCGAGCGCGCCGACCTCGCCGAGCGGCGCCACACGGTGCACGATGCCGAGCTCGGCTGGGTGAACATCCCGAACGCCGATCACCCGGACATGTACGGAGCGGGGATCGGTCTCACCACCAATCCCCAGGGGTTCCGCGGCACGCGGCCCACCCCCGCCGAGGTGCCACCCGGGCTGGTGCGGGTGATCTGCTCGGGCGATTCCTTCACGCTCGGCTTCGGCGTGGCGGACGACGACACGTGGTGTCACCTGTTGGGCCTGATCCATCCCGGGCTGGACCCCGTCAACATGGGGCAGGGGGGATACGGCTTCGACCAGGCGTTCCTTGACGAAACCGTGCCAGTGCAAGGTCAGGATGA
>CAZNOJ010000065.1:0-2292 GCA_964574665.1 uncultured Gemmatimonadaceae bacterium | reverse complement strand
GCGATGGCCTGCCGCTGGAGCACCAGGTGCAGGTGATGGCGTTCATCAGCGACGACTTCCGCCGCATGGAGGACGACCACTTCCTCGGCTACCCCAAGCCGCTGCTCTCGCGGGTGGGCGACTCGCTCCACGCGTCGCGCGTGCCGCCGCCGGCGCGAACCGGCGTGGTGGGCTTCCTGATGCGCTTCACCGACCCGCTCCACGCGCTGCGCTCGGTCGAGCTGCTCCGCCGGATCCGGGGAGGCGGGGCGGCATCTCCCGATGCCGAGCAGGCGCGCGCGGCGCGGGCCCGGGTGCGTCCGGTGGTGGCGGGGGTGCTGGCCGCCCTCGCCGAGGGGCACCGTGCCCGCGGGTCGCGGCTGCTGCTGGTGCACCTGCCGACCGCCTACGAGCTCGACGGCTTCGTGGCCGACGTGGCCCGCGAGTGGGGCGACTTCGTGCGGGAGGAGGCGGCCCGGCACGGGGTCGGGTTCCTCGACCTCTTCCCGGTCTTCGCGGGACTCGACCCGCAGGCGCGGGCGGCGATGTTCATCGCCCCGGAGGCCGTGGACTTTCCTGCCGCCGCCGGCCACTACACGCCGGCCGGCAACCGGCTGGTGGCGCGGGAGGTAGTCGGCTGGCTGGAGCGGTCGGGGTGGCTGGCCGCGCCGGCCCCGGCGCAATGAGAATCGCCTATCACGTGTATGGTCCCGCGGGTGCCGGGGGGTGGTCGGGTTGCCCCTAACCCTGCGCTCGGGTTATACTTGGGGGCTAGAATCGAAACGCCTTACGCCCACGCAGCATGACTCACCCGCAGGCAGGACCGAGGATGATCGCCAAGCAGCCCACCATCGCGCAGCACCGCACCCACGAGACCGACACCGGTTCCACCAAGGTGCAGGTGGCCCTGCTGACCCAGCGGATCAATTCGCTCACCGACCACTTCAAGACCCACGCGAAGGACCACCACTCGCGGCGCGGCCTCCTCAAGATGGTCGGTACCCGGCGACGGCTCCTCAACTACCTCAAGAGCCGCGACCTCGAGGGCTATCGCGCCCTGATCGCCGAGCTCGGCCTGCGCAACTGAGTCCAGACGATGCTGCCCTGGCGCCCCACACGAGCACCGTGGGGCGCCTTTGCCTTTGAGGGTGCTCACGTCCTGAAGGAATGATCGTGCATCGCATCGAAACGCAGTTCGCGGGCCGCCCGCTGGTCATCGAGACCGGCAAGCTCGCCAAGCAGGCCGCCGGGAGCGTCCTGGTCCAGTTCGGTGAAACCGTGGTCCTCGCCGCCGTCACCGTCTCCCCCAACGTCACCCACCTGCCGTTCTTCCCCCTCACGGTCGAGTATCGCGAGAAGCAGTATGCCGCGGGCAAGATCCCGGGCGGGTTCCTCAAGCGCGAGGGGCGTCCGTCGGACGACGAGATCCTGTGTGCCCGGATCATCGACCGCTCCATCCGGCCGCTCTTCCCCGAGGGGTTCCGCCACGAGGTGCAGGTCTTCGTGACCGTGCTCTCCACCGACCAGGAGAACGAGTCCGACGTGCTCGGCGTGCTGGCCGCGTCGGCCGCGCTCTCGATCTCGACCATCCCGTGGAACGGCCCGATCGCCGCGGCGCGCGTCGGCAAGGTGGACGGCAACTGGATCCTCAACCCGACCTTCCAGCAGCTCGAGTTCTCCACCATGGACCTGGTGGTCTCCGGGCTGGCCGACTCGATCATGATGGTCGAGGGCGGCGCGCTCGAGGTGTCCGAGGCCGAGGTGCTCGAGGGGCTCAAGGTGGCGCAGGTCGGCATCAAGGAGCAGGTGGCCCTGATCGCCGGCATGGTCAAGAAGGTGGGCCGCGACAAGATGGCCTACGTGGTGGCGGACAAGAACGACGCCCTGGTCGCCGCGGTGCGCAAGCTCGCCGAGAAGGACATGGGCAAGGCGATGAGCGGCAAGGACAAGGCGGGGCGCGCCGCCGGCGTGGCGGCGATCCGCAGCGACGTGCTGGCCAAGCTCGCCGCCGACTATCCCGAGGGCGCCAAGGAGATCCAGGCGGAGCTCGAGGAGATCGAGTACCGCACCATGCGCGCCCAGATCCTCGACAAGGGCGAGCGCATCGACGGCCGCGACACCGACACCGTCCGGCCGATCGTGGTGGAGACCGGGATGCTGCCGCGCGTGCACGGCTCGGCGATGTTCCAGCGGGGCGAGACGCAGGCCCTGGTGGTCGCCACCCTGGGCACCGCCGATGACGAGCAGCGGATCGACTCGATCGAGGTGGCCGGCGAGAGCACCAAGTCGTTCATGCTCCACTACAACTTCCCG
>CAZNOJ010000064.1:9340-14355 GCA_964574665.1 uncultured Gemmatimonadaceae bacterium | reverse complement strand
ATCGCCACCATCACGGTGCGACGGCTGGTGATGCCGTGAAGGCGGGTCGCGAGTCGTGAGTCGTGAGGGGGTCGTCCCGGGCGAAGCGGCCGTCAGGCCGCGCACCCCCACGTCGGCGCCGTCGCACCCGATCGTCGCGCCGTGGGCGCTCCGCGGTTGCTCCTCTGCCGACGCGGGGGATGCGCCTTGCGATGCACACCGTCGCTTCAGCGACACCAGCCGAGCCGTCGCTTCAGCGACGAGCCGAGGAGCACCGATGCGCGCCGTCCTCTGTGCAGTTGTCCTCCTCCTCGCCTGCACCCGGAACCCTGGCGGTGGCGGAACCGAGCGCGCCACCGCGCCGCTCGAACCCACCACGCGCGATTCGGCGGGCATCACCATCCGCGAGCACCCTGCAGCTGCGCTCGCGCGCGCGCCGCAGATCACCCTGGAGGATCCACCCTATCAGGTGCACGCGGGCTCGGTGGATGACGAGGGGGCCGACGTCTCGTTGATCGGGGCGTGGACGTTCGTGGGCAGCGGCGACCTCATGGGGTATGACCGCAGCAAGGATGCCGTTGTTGTCTTTCCCGCCTCCGGGGGGAACCGCTGGACCTTCGGACGCCAGGGCAGCGGCCCCGGCGAGTTCCAGTTCGTGTCGCGCTTCGTCGTGTCCGGTGACACCGCCTTCGCCTGGGATGCGAACGTGCGGAGGATCACTCCCCTACTTGCTCGAGAGGGGATTCTCCCGGGGGAGCGGACGGTGCCCGGCGGAGATGGCGGGTTCCAGGGGAGGGGTCCGCAGGGCGACTTGTACTTCCTGGCCACGGACTGGAGCCCGGAGGAAGGTGCGACGACCGGGTACAAGACCATCGGCCTTGCGCTCCGTCGCCTGGATCCCGGTGCAGACTCCTTCACCACGCTCGGACCGATCGGCACGATGGAGATCTTCCGTGAGATTCGGCAGTCGGGACCCGGGGTGGCGATGACCGGTCGCGCGACGTACTTCGCGTCGATGCACCAACTGGCCACGTGGGGGGATGGGCTGATCTCGAGTTCGGCCACGGCGTGGCGACTCGATGCCTTGAACCGGGACGGGGCGCTCTCGTCCAGCATCCGGGTCGACGTTCCACCGGTGGAACTGACCGACGTCCGGTGGGAGGCGATCCTCCAGGCGGAGCTTGCGGCGGCCGTTCGGCGCGACTCCACCGCCGATCTCACCGAGGTGCGGCGACGCCTCGAGCCGGACCGGAGGCCGACATTGCCGACTTTCGGTCAGGTGGTGACGACACCGAATGGGATGGCCTGGGCGATCGACTATCGAACCAGGGAACAGGTCGGCTGGTCGGCCACCGCCTTCGACCGGGAAGGCCGCATCCTCGGCCGGATCGTCGAGGCCAGCGGCGACCCCCCCGTGGCGATCGGCAACGACCGGATGGCCTTCCGCACCGAGGACGAGCTCGGCATCGCCACCATCACGGTGCGGCGGATCGTGATGTAAGTTTGAGGCTCCCCTTTCCCGGACCCTCGATGCGCCGCGCTGTCCCAGCCGCCCTTGCCGCCCTGCTGGTCACCCTCACTGCCTGTGGTGGGTCGGGAGGCGGCGATGGGGCCTCGGCGGCCACGGTCCGCGATTCCGCCGGCGTCACCCTGGTGGAATACCCGGCGTCCGCCTGGGACGATGCCACCGACTGGTCGCTGTCACCGAATCCGCTGACCACGGTGCCGCGCGACCCGGCCGACACCACCATTGACCTCAGCAGCTCGCAGGTCGCCGCCCTGCTCGAGGACGGCCGCCTGGTCGCGTCGTCCATCCAGCCACCGCAGCTCTACGTGTTCAATGCCGACGGCACCCAGCAGGGGCTGCTCGGCCGAGGTGGCGAGGGGCCCGGCGAGTATCGCATGATCTCCGCGCTGATGGTGCTGGGCGGCGACTCGCTCGCGGCCTACGACTTCTTCACCCGCAACGCCCTCTTCTTCGACGTGGACGGCGAAGCGATCGGCAACCTCCAGTTCCCGATGGGCGGCGCCCTCGTTCCACCGCTCCTCGTGTCGCGCCTCAACGGCTCCGTGTGGCTCTTCCAGGTGATCAATCCGTTGGCCCAGCCGCCGGAGGGATCACCCGACATCTACCGCGTCGAGGAGCCGGTGCTCATCTGGCGGCCCGGCGCCACCAGCCTCGACACCCTCGTGATGCTTCCGGGTGCCTCGATGGCGCGCGGCACGCTCGACGTCGGCGGCCAGTCGATCCCGATGGGCAAGGCGGTGGGCTACGGCGCCAACACCTTCGTGGGGGGATTCGGCGACCTGATCTGGTCCACCGGCGGCGACCGGTTCGTGCTCACGGCACGCGACACCGCCGGCACCGTGCGGCGCGAGGTGCGGATCCCGCTGGCACCGCGCCCGGTGACCGACGCCGACAAGGAGGTCTTCAAGGCGGCGCTCCGCGTGCAGTGGGAGCAGGCCCGCTCCTTCGGCGCGCCGGCAGAGATGGTGGACAACGAGCTGCGCAAGATCGAGGAAGAGACGGCGTTCGCGGCCAACCGGCCGGCGATCGGCCAGATGGTGGTGGATCGCCTCGGCCGCATCTGGGTGACCCCCGACTCGCCGGCCGTCGACACCACGCTTACCTGGGGCGTCTTCGACGCCGAGGGGACGCTGATGGGGACGCTCCGGCTGCCCAAGGGGAATCTGCTCACCGCGTCGGAGGATCGCGTGGTGCTTCGCGTCGAGGATGACGAGAGCGGCCTCGTGCGGCTCGAGGTGTGGGGGATCAACCGCACCTGCGCCGAGTGCGACCCACCCACACAGTGACCTGACCGCACCCTCCACACCACAGCCACGCACGGGGTCGCCATGGTGGATACTGCCGATGGGCTCAGGGGACGCGGCGTCCTCTTCCGGTTGGTCTTCGCGCTGGTGCTGGTGTACGCCACGTGGAATCCGTGGGGCAAGTCGTTCGTGCACTGGGTGATCCTGCCGATCTTCGGCAGCGGCATCGAGGGCAACACCGCCGGGACGAATGCCCCGCTCAAGTTCCTGCTGGCGGTGGTGCTGGTGGCCGGCTGGGCGGTCTATCTCCAGGCCACCCGCCGGGCGCTCGGCGCGTCGGGGGCGCTGCTGGTTGCGGCGATCTGCGGCGGCGTGGTCTGGCTGCTGGCTTCGTGGAAGCTCTTCGCCATGCAGGGCCCCGTGATCTCGCACGTGGTGCTCATCTGCACGGCGATCCTGCTGGCGGTGGGGATGAGCTGGTCGCACCTCTCCCGCCGGATGACGGGACAGACGGACACCGACCTGGTCGAGTAGCACGGGACGCGGTCGCGACACTTCATCGTTCAATCCGGGGGCATGGCATGAACATCGTCTGGATGATCCTGATCGGCTTCGTGGTGGGCGCCATTGCCAAGATGCTGGTGCCGGGTCAGCAGGGTGGCGGCTTCGTCATGACCACCGTGCTGGGGATTGCCGGCTCGCTCTTCGGCAGCTGGGTGTTCGGGATGCTGGGGATGGGCGGCGGGATGGGTTTCGTCGGCGCGGTGGTCGGTGCGGTGCTGTTGCTGCTGCTGTTCCGCGCCATGAACAAGTGATGACGGGCTGGCGACGGGGTGCCGGCGCCGCTCGCCACGCGTTCCTCGTGTCGCTGTGTGCCGGGGCGGCGCTCCCCCGCGTGCCGCTTACTGCCCAGCAGGCGCCCGACACGGGCCTGAGCCGGACGCTTCGCGAGTGGGTGGACTCTTCGCGGGCGGTGGGAATCGCGGTGACCGAAATCCGGCCCGACATTCAGGGAGTACTCGTCATCGGCCACCGGCAGCGCGGCGAGCCCGGGCGGCTCTCCCTGTCGACCGCGATGGAGATCGGCTCGATCACCAAGGGCTTCACCGGCATCCTCCTCGCCGACCTCGTGCTTCGGGGCGTGGTGTCGCTCGACGACCCGGTGACCCGGCACCTGCCGGCGGGGTGGACGGTCCCCTTGTACCAGGGGCACGAGATCACGCTTCGTGACCTCGCCACCCACACCTCCGGGTTGCCCCGGATGCCGGCGCGGTTCGCGCCGGCCAACCCACGCGATCCCTATGCGGCGATGAATGAGGATTCGCTGCGGGTCCATGTCGCCGCATCGCCCGCAACGCGTCCCCCCGGCCAGTATGCGTATTCAAACCTGGGGATGGCCCTGCTGGGGCGCGCCCTCGCGCACGCCGGTGGAGCGCGCTGGGACGAGCTGCTCCGCGACCGCGTGCTCGTGCCGCTCGGCATGGACCGCACGTGGGCGTTCCCGCCCGAGGCGGTCGAGGCCGCGATGAGCTCCGGACACTCGGGAATCTTCACCCCCGTGTCGCGGTGGCACTTCGATGCCTATGCACCGGCCGGCGCACTGGTCTCGGAGGCCCCTGGGCTGGCCCCGCTGCTTCGGGCCCTGGCGCAGCCGGACACGACCGCGGCGATCGGCCGGGCAATCCGGCTTGCGACCACGGCCCTGCGGTCCGTTGGCAGTGGACGCGACTCGGTGGCCCTGGGCTGGCACATCCTGTACGCCGACAGTACCCGCATCGTCTGGCACAACGGTGGGACCGGTGGCTTCCGGAGCTGGCTGGGCGTGGTGCAGGGCGAGCGGCGCGGAGTCGCGGTCATCAACAATGCCCTGCTTCCCTGGACCGACGCGTTCGGCGTGGCGTTGTTGCTCGGCAGGCCGCTCGCCACCCCACCAGTCGTCACCCCTCGACCGTAGCACGGCAGGAGATCACATGCGCGCCCTGCTTCGCCTTGCACGCTTCTCGCTGGCCCTGGCCGCCCTTGCGCCATCCACGAAGACCGCCACGGCCCAGGCGGTGGTGGTGGTGCGCCACGCCGAGAAGGCGTCGGAGACGGAGCGTGACCCGGTGCTGAGCCCCGCGGGCGAGGCCCGGGCCGCGGCGCTCGATTCCGCCGTGAGCGGCCTCCGGTTCTCGGCGATCATCGTGACGCCGTTCCAGCGCACCCGCCAGACGGCGGCCGTGGTGGCCCGGCGCAACGGCCTCACCCCGATCGAGGTGCCGGTG